>NZ_AP023439.1:1293381-1606762 GCF_014701095.1 Streptomyces tuirus
CACGTGTGTGGTGTCGTTCGAGTGACGGGAGACTCGCTTCGTGATCGTCGACTGTGCCATCTACCGCGACGGACAGCGGGCGGAAGGGCCCGAGGATCTCTCCGACGCCCTGGGTGAGGCCCGCGCGGAGGGCGGGTTCGTGTGGATCGGGCTGCACGAGCCGACGGAGGCCGAGTTCGACCATGTGTCCCGGGAGTTCGGGCTGCACCCGCTGGCCGTCGAGGACGCCCTCAAGGCCCACCAGCGGCCCAAGCTGGAGGTGTACGACGACTCGCTCTTCGTGGTGCTCAAGCCGGTGGAGTACGAGCAGCGGAGCGACACCGTCTCCTCCGGCGAGATCATGATCTTCCTGGGTGAAGGGTTCGTGGTGACCGTCCGGCACGGCGAGGGCGCCCCGCTCAAGGCCGTACGGGACCGGCTGGAGCAGGAGCCGGAGCTGCTCGGCAAGGGCCCGACGGCCGTGCTGTACGCGGTCGCCGACGCCACCGTCGACCACTACCTGGACGTGGCGACCGAGTTGCAGACCGACCTGGAGGGTCTGGAGGCGGAGGTCTTCTCGCCGGACGGCGGGGGCTCACGGAACACGGCGTCCCGGATCTACGACTTCAAGCGGCAGGTCCTGGAGTTCCGCCGGGCGACCGGGCCGCTGGCCCCGCCGATGAGCCGGCTGGCGGGCACGGCGTCGACCGGCGTGACCGTGCCGTTCGTGGACGACCGGGCCCGGCCGTTCTTCCGCGACGTCAGCGACCACCTGACGCGCGTGAACGAGTCCGTGGAGAACCTGGACCGGCTGGTGTCGGACATCCTCTCGGCGCATCTGGCGCAGATGAGCGTCCGGCAGAACGACGACATGCGGAAGATCTCCGCGTGGGCGGCCATGGCCGCGATCCCCACGATGCTCGCGGGGATCTACGGCATGAACTTCGAGCACATGCCCGAGCTGCGCTGGGTCTGGTCCTATCCGGCCCTGATCGCCCTGATGGCCGTCCTGGAGATCATGGTCTTCCGGATGTTCAAGCGCCGGGGCTGGTTGTAGCCGGGCCGGCTCAGGCGAACTCGGGCTCCGGGCTCGCGGGTCCGCCGAGGGCGTTGCGGCGCTCGGGCGTCGTCAGCGACACCATCCGGCGCCAGCCGCCCAGGCGTTCGTAGGCGTACACCGCGTGGATGCCCGCCGCGAGCACCGCCGACTTGGCCCTGGACCAGCCGAGGACGCGGCCCATGTGCGCCATGACGGCGAGGCTCACGTCGCGGTAGATGCGGATCTCGGCCAGCGCGCACTCGCGCAGGGTGCGCTGGATGACCCGGCCGTGGCCCGCGTAGGCGAAGCGCAGCAGTTCCTCGTGGCAGTAGGCGAGGTGGTTGTCCTCGTCGTTCGAGATCTGCTTGACCGCGCGGCCGATGTCGGGGTGGTCGGCGAAGTGCCTGCGGAGCAGGTCCATCTGCTCGGACGCGCGCTGCTCGGTGACCCTGCTGTGGGAGAGGTAGGTGACGATGTTCTGGACCGTGAGCCGCTCGTCGCGGTTCAGCTGCTCGTGCGCGAGGCCGATGCCGTTCTTCTCCAGGAGCATGGTGTAGTCGGTCTCCGGCGGGACCGGGACGGGGTCGAGGCCGCGCTTCTTCATCAGGGCGTTGAAGATCCGGCCGTGCTTGTCCTCGTCGGCGCCGTGCCGGCTGATCTTGGGGGCGAGGTCGCGCTCGGCCTCGGGCACGAGCGCGGCGATCCGGGCGTTCTCCCAGCCGCCCTGGGACTCGCCGCTCGCGGCGATCGAGCAGAACAGGGCGAAGGACTCGTCGTTGTCGAGGATCTCCTGGAACAGACTCTTGGCCGAAAGCATCGTGGGCACCTCTCCCGCGCGCGTGGGTGTACCGCGGCTTTCCCGCAGGTTCCGCGAACAACGAGTCAAGTGCGGGGCGGGGGGTGCTGCAACAGGTGTGAGGGACAACTCCGCCGAATGGAGGACGCGGGGGGAGGCGTGCCGGGCCGGGTGAGTGCCGCCGTCCCGTAACCGCAAGGGGCCTTGACCGTTGTTGTGTGTAACGGCCGTGGCGGGGAAGACCCCCGAGCCCCCACCACGGCCGCTGAAACTCCCGGCCGGTTCAGGCGAGCCCGGCGCGCTCCAGGGCCTCCGTCCCGGCCCGCAGGGACGCGAGCCGCTCGTCGAGCGTGAAGCCCGCCGGCGCGAGGGACAGGGTGGTGACCCCGGCGGCGGCGTAGGCCTTCATCCGGTCGGCGATCCGGTCCACGGAACCGAGCAGGGTCGTCTTGTCGATCAGGTCGTGCGGGACGGCGGCCGCGGCGCCCTGCTTGTCACCGGAGAGGTACTTGCTCTGGATCTCGGCGGCTTCCTGCTCGTAGCCCATGCGCCGGGCGAGCTGGTTGTAGAAGTTCTGCTTGGGGCTGCCCATGCCGCCGACGTACAGCGCGGTGTACGGGCGGAAGGTGTCGGCGAGCGTGGCGACGTCCTTGTCCTCGCCGACGGCGAGCGGCAGGGTCGGGCAGACGTCGAACCCGTCGAGGGTCTTGCCGGCCTTCTCGCGCCCGGCCCGCAGGTACGAGATCGTCGTGTCCTCGAGGTGCTCGGCGGAGGGGAAGATCAGCAGGGCGCCGTCGGCGATCTCACCGGTCTGCTCGAGGTTCTTCGGGCCGATCGCGGCGATGTACAGGGGGATGTGCTCGCGCTGCGGGTGCACGGTCAGCTTGATCGGCTTGCCGGGGCCGCCGGGCAGCGGCAGGGTCCAGTGCTGCCCCTCGTAGGACAGCCGCTCGCGGGTCATGGCCTTGCGGACGATCTCGACGTACTCGCGGGTGCGGGCGAGCGGCTTGTCGAACTTGACGCCGTACCAGCCCTCGGAGACCTGCGGGCCGGAGACGCCGAGGCCGAGGCGGAAGCGGCCGCCGGAGAGGGAGTCGAGGGTGGCGGCGGTCATGGCCGTCATCGCGGGCTGGCGGGCCGGGATCTGGAAGATGGCGGAGCCGACGTCGATGCGCTCGGTCTGGGCGGCGACCCAGCTCAGCACGGTGGCGGCGTCGGAGCCATAGGCCTCGGCGGCCCAGCAGACGGAGTATCCGAGCCGGTCGGCCTCCTGGGCGACGGCCAGGTTGTCCGCGTCCATTCCGGCACCCCAGTAGCCGAGGTTGATACCGAGCTGCATGCCGCATCCCCTTACTGATCAGTAACGTGCCTTGTGCGGGCACCTTAGCGCGGGGGCCGGGGCGAGGTACACGGCCACAGCCTCCCGGTCGTGCCGTCCCGCCCCCGTCCCCGTCCCCGGAAATCCGTGGTCCGCAGCCACCCACACCGTAGGTTCTGGCCAGTAATCTCGGCGTTCATGGAGCAGAGGCATCTCGGCCGCACCGGCCTTCGTGTGTCCCGGATCGGACTCGGCACCCTGACCTGGGGGCGGGACACCGACGAGCATGACGCCGCGGACCTCATGAAGACGTTCTGGGAAGCGGGCGGGACCCTCGTCGACACCGCGGACGTGTACGGCGACGGTGGGGCCGAGTACCTGCTCGGCAGGCTCATGGACGGCCTGGTGCCGCGCCGTGACCTGGTCATCTCGACCAAGGCCGGCAGTGTGCCGGACCCGGACCGCCGCTTCGACTGCTCCCGCGGCCATCTGCTCGCGGCGCTGGACGGCTCGCTGGCGCGGCTCGGCACCGACTACGTCGACCTGTGGCATGTGCACGCGTACGACCCGGACACCCCGCTGGAGGAGACCCTCCAGGCCCTCGACCTGGCGGTCTCCAGCGGGCGTGCCCGCTACGCCGCCGTCTCCAACTTCTGCGGCTGGCAGCTGGCCAGGGCCGCGACCTGGCAGCTCGCGGCTCCCGGCACCCGGACCCGGGTGGCCGGTACGCAGCTGGAGTACTCCCTGCTCCAGCGCGGTGTCGAGCGTGAGGTGCTGCCGGCCGCGCTGGAGCTGGGCATAGGCCTGCTGCCGTCCTCGCCGCTCGGGCGCGGGGTGCTGACGGGCAAGTACCGGGGCGACACGATGCCGCCGGACTCACGTGGTGCGTCGGAGCATCTCGCGCCCTTCGTCGCGCCGTACCTCGACGACACGGCGAGCCGCATCGTGGACGCCGTGGCGACCGCGGCCGACGGGCTCGCGGTGACGCCGCTCCACGTCGCCCTGGCGTGGGTGCGCGACCGGCCGGGCGTGACCGCCCCGATCGTCGGCGCGCGCAACGCGCTGCAGCTCACGGCGGCATTGTCAGTGGAGACCCTTAGTCTTCCTGACGAGATCTGCCGGGCGCTCGACGATGTGTCGGCGCCCGTGCACCGCTATCCCGATCACGACTGGAGCACGCTGTGAGCACGGAGCCCGAGACCACGGAGGACACCGAGCCGGGGACGCCGGGCACCGGGCAGGTACCCGACACCGCGGGCGAAGGCACGGGAGCCGGTCGGACCTCCGGGACGGAGGGCGCCGGGGAGGAGCCCGAGGCGGAGGGCACCGGACAGGGGGCCGAGGCGGAGACCGCCGACGCGGACGCGGGGCAGGTGTCCGAAGCCGAGGGTGCTGAAGCGCGTGACGGGCAGGTGTCCGAAGCCGAGGCCGAGTTGCGGGCCCAGCAGGCCGAGCGGGAGCGCATCGAGCAGCGCAAGGCCCAGAAGAAGGCGCCGATCGAGAGCGGCACCAAGCTGAGCGGCACGGCCGCCGACCTGCTCGCGGCCGTTCGGGCCGTCGAGAGCGGTGAGAAGCCGGTGGCCGCGGTGTTCGAGGAGTCCCGGCCGGCCCCCAGGCGCCCCGCCCCCGAGCCGGAGCGGCGGTCGCAGCCGGTGGCGCCCCAGCCCGTCGCGGCGTCGGCGGCTCCCGCGCCGGAGGCAGTTCAGGCCGTGCGGCAGGTGCTCGCCGAGGGCGGCGCCCCGGAGGTGCTCGCACCGCAGGTCGCCGCGGTCCTCGGCGAGGGTGCGGACGAGCGGTTGCGCGCCGACCCCTGGCAGTTGCTGCGGACCCCGGGTGTGCGGCCCGAGCAGGCGGACGGATTCGCGCGTGCCCTGCTCGGCGCCGCGTGCGGACCGGACGACGAGCGGCGCGGCCGGGCCGTCACCGGCTGGCTCCTGGAGCAGGCGGCGCTCGCCGGGCACACCGCCCTGGAGATGCCGGCGCTCCTCGCGGCCCTGGCCCAGCGCGGCGTTCCGGAGCCCGAGAGCGCCGTTCAGGACGCGATCGCGGAGGGAGAGGCCCTGGTCTTCCAGGACGCCCTGGAGGACGAGGCCGGAGCACCGGCCCGGACGGCCGCGGAAGGAGACGAGGAGGACGTGGAGCGTCCGGTCCGTGTCCTGGTCGGCCTCGAGCGGTACGCGCTGGCGGAGGAGAGTCTGGCCGACGGCCTGGGCCGGCTGGTCAACTCGGTGCCCAAGCAGGACGGTTCGGCCGAGGACTGGGAGCGGGCGGCCGCCGCGGCCCGGGGATCGGCGGCGGAGCTGATCCGCGCGGTGGCCGGCCAGGGCCTGGTGCTGCACACCGGCGGGGAGGCCTCCCTGGCCGAGCCCGCGGCACTGCTGAACGCCGCGAGGGCCCTCGGACTGCGAGCCTGGGCGGCCGCTCACGGCCCGATCGGCCGCAGCCGTTTCGCGGCCCTGCTCCGGCGGTCCGGCCAGGCGGCGGACGCCCCCGAGCGGGACGCCGGGACCCCGGCCGCACCGGGCGACTCCCCCGTCACCACCGTCTCCGGTCTGCTCTCCGGCGCCGAAGGCCCCGGCCGGGACGCGGACGGGGCCCTCGATCTCGATCTGCTCGTCGTGCTCGACGCACCGCAGCTGGATGTCGAGACGGCGGCTCTGCTGACGGAGTCGCTGCCGGACGGGGCGCGGCTGGTGCTGGCCGGGGATCCGGCGGTGCTGTGGTCCGTGGGGCCGGGGCGGGTGTTCGCGGATCTGCTCGCGGCGCGGATCTGCCCCCAGGTGGCCTCGCGGCGCCCGGATCCGGGGCCGCTGGGCGAACTGGTCTCGGGTATCGGCATCGGTGAGCTGAACCAGGTCGAGGCCCCCGGCAAGGAGGTCGTGATCGTGCCGGTGCGGGACGCGGGCGAGGCCGTGCACCGGACGGTGCAGCTCGTCGCGGACTCGGTGCCCCGGGCGATCGGTGTACCGGCCGAGGAGACCCAGGTGATCACGCCGGGGCACGGCGGCGCCGTCGGGACGCGTGCGCTCAACGCGGCCCTGAAGGAGCGGCTCAATCCGGGCCCGGGCCGCTTCGGCGGCTTCGACCCCGGTGACCGCATCGTCCACTCCCCCGCCCCGGGGCGTGCGCTGCCGGGCCGGGTGGTGACGGCGGACGCGGAGGGACTGCATCTGTCGTGCGAGGGCGAGACCGTCGTCGTGCCGAAGGAGCGGGTGGAGCAGTCGGTGCGGCACGGGTGGGCGCTGACCGCGCACCAGGCCGTGGGAAGCCGGTGGCCGGCGGTGGTCGTGGTGCTGCCCGGCGATGCGGCGCAAACGCTCAGCAGGCCGTGGGTGTACACGGCGTTCGGGCGGGCCGACCGGCATCTGTCCGTGGTCCACGGGGTGGAGCAGGCTCTGCCCCGGGCGGTGGCCGAGGTCCCGGCGAAGCCGCGGACGACCCGGCTTCCGGTGCTGCTCGCGCCGCAGATCAGCGGCACGTGACGGGGGTGGTGGTCAGGGGCCCGGGCCCCTGACCACCACCCCCGTGGTCGCCGTCGTGCACGCTCAGCGGCGGTCCGCGTCCAGCGGTTCCAGGTCCTCGTCCTCGTCCAGGTCGCCGTCGAGTTCGTCCTCGAGATCGTCGCCGTCCTCGTCGTCTACGTCGTCGACTTCGTCGATCTCGTCGTCGAAGACCGCGCTGACGTCGAAGCGGCAGACCACCTGCTGCGGATCGACCTGCTCGAACGGCGCCTCCAGCCACTCGCCGGGCTCGGCCGGTTCGTCCGCGGCCGTCACCCACAGCGTGGAGTCGCCCTCCACCAGCCCGAACTCCTTGTGCCGGGAGGCGATCTCGTCGGGCTCGAACTCGCCGAACAGCAGTCCCAGCGCGCCGTGCACGGTCCCGGAGGCCGAAGCGCCGTCATCGCCCTCCGCCGCCTCGATCCGCTCGGCCTGCGCCAGCAGACGCTGCGGTTCGGCGACGGCGTAGTCACGACGGATCAGCACACTCAGCGCGTTCGGTTCCTCGGGGCCCGTGTACGGGGGCAGCGCGTCCTCCGCACCGGGGATCTCGAAAGGGGTGACCTCGTCGTAGCGGTCGTAGAGCAGTTCGTCGTACACCTCTGCGGCCGCGGCCAGCTGGTTGAACGCCTCGAACACGGCCGGGTCGTCCTCCCCCGACCTGCGTTCGACCGCGGCCAGGTGGCGGTCGAGCGCGGTCTTGACCGCCTCGGCGGCGGCGCGTACCTCGGCAGCGGTGGGCTGCGCAGCATCAGACATAGTGCAGACGCTATCCGTACCGGGCCCCAGCCCGCACAATAGATGCGATGCCGGAATACGAATTTGTCGACGTGTACGTCCCCCGCGGGGTCTCCCGCAACGAGACGGCACGTCTGCTGACGGACCACGCGGAGTACGGACACTGGGAGTTGCACCGTCTGACCCTGCTGCGCGACGGCAGCCGCAAGGTGCGGTTGCGCCGGCGGATCATCCGCCAGGTGCGTGCCACGTGGTGAGCGGGGACGGGGCACCGGGAGAACACACATGACGGAGCGGGCCCCGCGGCAGCGGGGCCCGCTCCGTGTGCGGGGGGGGTGTCAGGCCGAGGCGCGTGCCTTGCGGTAGAGGATCGCGCCCGCGAGCAGCGCGCCCGCGCCGGCCGGCAGGGCCAGGCCGAGCGGCAGATCGCTGCCGGTGCTGGCGAGCTGGGCGTCGCCGTCGGGCTGCGTGACGAACTGGCCGCCCGGCTTGTTGCCGTGCGAGGCGCCGCCCGGGGTCTCGCCGCCGGTGGAGGGCGGGGTGCCCGGGGTGCCGGGACCGCCCGGCTCACCGGGGTTGCCGGGGTCGCCCGGGTTTCCGGGGGTGCCGGGATCGCCCGGGTTACCGGGGTTGCCGGGGTTCCCTGGCTGGCCCGGGTTACCGGGGTTGCCCGGGTCGCCCGGCTGGCCCGGGGTCTCGTGGCCGCCGCCCGGCGGGGTGCCGTGCCGGCCGCCGTCGTTGGAGCAGTCGTTGCCCGTGCTGGGGTTGCCGATGCCGATGACGTCGACACTGTTGCCGCAGACGTTCACCGGCACGTGGACCGGAGCCTGGACGTGGTTGCCCGAGCCGACGCCGGGCGAGTCGGTGGCGTGCCCACCCGCGTGGGAGCCGCCGTTACCGCCGTTACCACCATGACCGCCGTGTTCGCCGTATCCCCCCGACGACGATCCACCGCTCTTGTTGGCGCACGAGTTGCCCACCGACGGATTGAGCACACCGACGACGTTGACCGTGTTCCCGCACACGTTGACCGGCGCGTACACCGGCGCCTGCACCGAGTTTCCGGACAGTACGCCGGGCGAGCCCGACGCCGAACCCTGGGCGCCCGAGTCGGCGTGAGCGGAGCCGCCCGCGGCGGCGATCACGCCGGTCGCGGCCGCCACGGTCATCAGACCCTTGCGGGTAGCCTGTCGCATTTGCTGAATACCTGCCTTCGACCCTGTCTCGAATTCTTCTCGAATTCCTCGAAAGAAGCGTTCGGTCCCGGAGCGCATGGCACGCGCTCCGGGACCGATGGCTTTGGACTCCCCTCAGCGAGGGGAAAGCATCACTTGTTGATGCAGGTGTTGCCGAAGGCGGGGTTCAGCAGCCCGATCACGGAGACCGTGTTGCCGCAGACGTTCACCGGGACGTGAACGGGCACCTGGACGACGTTGCCGGACAGGACGCCCGGGGAGTGCACGGCGGCACCCTGAGCACCCGAGTCGGCGACGGCCAGGCCCGCGCCCGCGAGAACCAGCCCACCGGTGGCAGCCGCAGCAGCGACGACCTTCTTGATCATTATTCCTCCTAGTTGGCAAAGCGACCCATCTTGCGATCGCATTACCTGTAACGAGGAGGGAGTAATGAGGCTACGAGCTTATGGTCGCATTCACTCTTCCCAGTCGATTCCGTACGCGCGACCGAATACCAACGCGCGGGGCCGGCTTCAGGACGCGTCGATGAACCGGTCGAGCACGCGCACGCCGAACCGCAGGCCCTCCACCGGCACCCGCTCGTCCACGCCGTGGAACATGCCGGCGAAGTCCAGCTCCGGGGGCAGCTTCAGCGGCACGAAGCCGAAACCGCGGATGCCCAGGTCGTCGAAGGACTTCGCGTCCGTGCCGCCGGAGAGCATGTAGGGGATCGCCTTGGCGGTCGGGTCCTCGGCCAGCAGCGCGGACTGCATCGCCGCCACGAGCGCCCCGTCGAAGGTGGTCTCGACGGCCTTGTCGGCGTGGACGTCCTCGCGACGGACGTTCGGGCCGAGGATCCGGTCGAGGTCGGCGAGGAACTCCTCCTCGTGGCCGGGCAGGAACCGTCCGTCGACGTGGGCGGTCGCCTCGCCGGGGATGACGTTGACCTTGTAACCGGCGCCGAGCTGTGTCGGGTTGGCCGTATTGCTCAGCGTCGCGCCGATGAACTTGGCGATGCCGCCGAGCCGGGCGAGGGTCGACTCCATGTCCTCCGGGTCGAGTTCGGTACCGAGGGCGTCACCGAGCTCGTCGAGGAAGGCGCGGGTGGTCTTGGTGACGCGCACCGGGAACTTGTGCCGCCCGAGCCGAGCGACGGCCTCCGACAGCTCGGTGATCGCGTTGTCCCGGTGGATCATCGACCCGTGCCCGGCGGTGCCGGCCACACTGAGCTTCATCCAGTGCATGCCCTTCTCGGCCGTCTGGATCATGTAGAGCCGCCGCTGCTCGCTGACGGTGAACGAGAATCCGCCCACCTCGCTGATCGCCTCGGTGACGCCCTCGAACAGGTCGGGGTGGTTGCGCACGAGGTGCTTGGCTCCGTACGTGCCACCGGCCTCCTCGTCGGCGAGGAACGCGAGGACGATGTCGCGCGGGGGCTTGCGCCCGCTGCGCAGCCGGTCGCGGACGACCGCCAGGGTCATCGCGTCCATGTCCTTCATGTCGACCGCCCCGCGGCCCCACACACAGCCGTCGGCGACCTCGCCGGAGAAGGGGTGGTGCGTCCAGTCGTCCGCGTTGGCCGGTACGACGTCGGTGTGGCCGTGGATGAGGAGCGCGGGCCGGGAGGGGTCCTCGCCCTCGATCCGGGCCACCGTGGAGGCGCGGCCCGGGTGGGACTCGAAGATCTGCGGCTCGAGCCCGACCTCGGCGAGCTTCTCGGCGACGTACTCGGCCGCCTTGCGTTCGCCCGGACCCGAGTGGTCGCCGTAGTTGCTGGTGTCGATCTGGATCAGCTCGCGGCAGAGGTCCACGACCTCGTCCTCGCCGGTGACGCTCCTGGCCGTGTCCGTCTCGCTCACGTGCTTCCTCCCGGTGTCACTGCTGGTGGGTCCCCCTCATCCTCTCTCTCCCCGGCCCGCGCCCCAAGAGCGCTCCCGGCCCGTCACACGCCGTTCACGCCCCGCCGGGGTACGGCCGGGGGGTGATCGGCCACCCCGGAAAGCCTGGTAATGTTTACGTCGTCGCCGCGGGGAGAACCCACGCGACACACACCTTGTCCGGGTGGCGGAATGGCAGACGCGCTAGCTTGAGGTGCTAGTGCCCTTTATCGGGCGTGGGGGTTCAAGTCCCCCCTCGGACACATGAAGCCTGAGGGCCGTGACCGCGAGGTCACGGCCCTCAGGCGTTTCTCGGAGAGGTGACCATGACCAGCCGTTCCTGCCCGTGCGGACTTCCCCAGGCCTACGAGGCGTGCTGCGGCCGTTTCCACTCCGGGGGCGCCGCCGCGCCGACCGCCGAGGCGTTGATGCGGTCGCGGTACTGCGCGTTCGTGAAGGGGGACGTCGCGTATCTGCTGCGGACGTGGCACCCGCGGACGCGGCCGGGACGGCTGGAGCTGGATCCGGGGATGCGGTGGACCGGGCTGGAGGTCCTGGGGACGAGCGACGGGTCCGCGTTCCACACCACCGGCACCGTGGAGTTCCGGGCGTCCTACCGGGGCGGGTCCCTGCACGAGCTGAGCCGGTTCGAGCGGGTCGACGGGGCCTGGGTGTACGTCGACGGGGAGTTCCCGGCGTAGCGGATGCCACGGCGGGAGACGCGGAGCCCTCGGCGCGGCGGGTGCTGCGGCGGGAGACGCGAGGTCCTCGGCAGAGCGGGTGCTACGGCGCCAGGATGTCGAGTTCCTGGAGGGCGCCGACCGTGATCTCGCGGGTCAGCTCCTCCGCCCGGGCGGCGTCGCCCTCGCGGACCGCCTCGGCGACCTGGACGTGCAGGGTGACGGCGGCCGGGTCGGGGTCCTCGAACATGACGTCGTGCTGGGTGCGGCCGGTCAGTACCTCCGCGACGACGTCGCCGAGGCGGGCGAACATCTCGTTGCCGGAAGCGATCAGGACGACGCGGTGGAAGGCGACGTCGTGGTGGAGGTACCCCTCGAGTTTGTGACCGCGCGAGTGAGCGACCATGCCGAGGGCGCACTCGGTGAGCTCGGCGCACTGCTCGGCCGTGGCGTGCCGGGCGGCGAGGCCGGCCGCGACCGGCTCGATGGCCGAGCGCAGCACCGTGAGGGAACGCAGCTGCCCGGGACGGTCGGCTCCGGCCAGGCGCCAGCGGATGACCTGCGGGTCGTAGACGTTCCACTCGGACTTCGGGCGGACCGTGACGCCGACGCGGCGGCGGGACTCGACCAGGTACATGGACTCCAGGACGCGGACCGCCTCGCGCATCACGGACCGCGACACGTCGAAACGCTGGGCGAGCTCGTCGGTGCGCAGAACGCTGCCCGGCGGGTACTCACCCGCGGTGATCTCGGGGCCGAGGGTGTCCAGAACCCGGCCGTGCAGCCCCCGGCCCGTTGTGCTCATGCACTCAGCGTACGGGGTAGATCACGGAGACAAAAAGTCAGACTTATTTGTCACGGTCTCTTGAATTCGTCGTACCTAATGGGTTTCAGTTGCGTCGACATCACGTGTCGACCTCGGACAGCAGACAGTGAGGCAGCGATGAACACCCCCCACGTCGTCGTGGTCATGGGCGTAGCGGGCACCGGCAAGACCACCATCGGTCCCCTGCTCGCGGCCCGGCTCGGCGTTCCGTACGCCGAGGGCGACGACTTCCATCCGCCGGCCAACATCGCCAAGATGTCGGCCGGCACCCCGCTCACCGACGAGGACCGCCTGCCCTGGCTCGACGCCATCGGCGCGTGGGCGCACGGGCGGGCCGGGCTCGGCGGGGTCGTCAGCTGCTCGGCACTGAAGCGGTCGTACCGCGACCGGCTGCGGGCCGCCGCGCCGGGCGTGGTCTTCGTGCATCTCACGGGTGACCGCGCGCTGATCGAGGACCGGATGTCGCACCGGCAGGGGCACTTCATGCCCACGGCGCTGCTCGACTCCCAGTTCGCCACGCTCCAGCCCCTCGCGGCGGACGAGGCGGGGGTCGGGGTGGACGTCGCGGGCGGCCCGGAGGAGATCACCGAACGGGCGGTGCACGCCCTGCAGGACCTCCCCGAGCCCGTCCAGTAGCCCCTGGCGGTTTTCCCCTTCCTCCTCTTCTCCCCAACACAAGGAAACCCACCGTGACCAGACTCAGCGTCGAGATGCTGGCAGCGGACGCACCCGAGCCGATCACCTCGGCCGGCCACGCTCAGCTGGGCATCGCCGTCCTGGCGGGCATCGCCGTCATCGTCCTGCTCATCACGAAGTTCAAGCTGCACGCCTTCCTGTCGCTGACCATCGGGTCACTGGCGCTCGGCGCGATCGCCGGGGCGCCCCTGGACAAGGTGCTGCTCAGCTTCAGCGCCGGCCTCGGCTCCACGGTCGCCGGTGTCGGTGTGCTGATCGCCCTCGGGGCGATCCTGGGCAAGATGCTCGCCGACTCCGGCGGCGCCGACCAGATCGTCGACACGATCCTCGCCCGGGCCGGCGGGCGGTCGATGCCGTGGGCGATGGTGCTGATCGCCTCCGTGATCGGGCTGCCGCTGTTCTTCGAGGTCGGCATCGTGCTGCTGATCCCCGTCGTACTGATGGTCGCCAAGCGAGGCAACTACTCGCTGATGCGCATCGGTATCCCGGCGCTCGCGGGCCTGTCCGTGATGCACGGCCTGGTGCCGCCGCACCCCGGTCCGCTGGTCGCGATCGACGCCGTCGGGGCCGACCTGGGCGTGACGCTGGCGCTGGGCGTCCTCGTCGCCATACCCACGGTGATCATCGCCGGTCCGGTGTTCTCGAAGTACGCGGCCCGCTGGGTGGACGTCCCGGCCCCCGAGAAGATGATCCCGCAGCGCGCCTCCGAGGAGCTCGACAAGCGCCCCGGCTTCGGCGCCACGCTCTTCACCGTGCTGCTCCCGGTGATCCTCATGCTCGCCAAGGCACTCGTCGACATCGTCGTGGACGACCCCGAGAACCCGGTGCAGCGCGTCTTCGACGTCGTGGGCGCCCCGATGATCGCCCTGCTCGCCTCGGTGCTGGTCGGCATCTTCACGCTGCTGCGGCCCGCGGGGTTCTCCAAGGAGCGGATCTCGCCGCTCGTCGAGAAGAGCCTCATGCCGATCGCGGGCATCCTGCTGATCGTCGGCGCGGGCGGCGGCTTCAAGCAGACGCTCATCGACACGGGCGTGGGGCAGATGGTCCTGGACATCTCCGAGGACTGGGCCATCCCCGCGCTGCTGCTGGCCTGGCTGATCGCGGTGGTGATCCGGCTCGCGACCGGTTCGGCGACCGTGGCCACGGTCTCGGCGGCCGGTCTGGTCGCCCCGCTCGCGGCGGACATGTCCACCACGCACGCGGCGCTGCTCGTCCTGGCCATCGGCGCCGGCTCGCTGTTCTTCAGCCACGTCAACGACGCCGGATTCTGGATGGTGAAGGAGTACTTCGGGCTGAGCGTCGGCCAGAACATCAAGACCTGGTCCGTCATGGAGACGATCATCTCGGTGGTCGCCGGCGGTCTGGTCCTGCTGTTGTCCCTCGTGATCTAGAGGTGGTGCCGCCCGGGAGCGCGCCTCGGCCCTGGTGCCGAGGCGCGCTCCCCTGCGCGGCGGAGCCGGTTCCTTCCCCGGGGCGATGCCCGCGCTCCGCGTGGCTGCGATCTTGAAGGCATCGCCGGCCTTTGCCGGCCGCCACAGGGAGGAACACCATGACCGTCCACGTCTCGCCCGTCGCCCCTTCCGGGACCCCGGGACCTCCCGGCCGGCTGCGCAGGGCGTGGGCCGCCGCGCACGCGCCGGTGCCCGGGGTGCGGCGGTGGGCGCGGATCGCCGCTTGCGCCGTACCGCTCGTCGTGGTGCCGTCGAGCGTGTGGCGGGTCGTGGTGGTCGTCTTCGACGACGGCACAGCGGAGAAGAGCGGGAATCTCCCGGCCTGGCTGCCGCTCCAGGTGTACGTCGTCCTGCTGTCGGTGTTCTCCGAGCTGGTGGCGTTCATCGCGGTCGGGTTGATCGCCGCGTGGGGTGAGGCGGTTCCGCGCTGGGTGCCGCTGCTGGGCGGGCGCCGGGTGCCGACGGCCGCCGCGGCCGTGCCCGCCGCTCTCGGTGCCCTGCTGCTGACGGTGCTGTGGACCGCCGCGTTCGTCGCGGACGCCGCGGGGGTCACGCTCCGCGGGGACCCGGCTCCGAGCGACTTCCCGACGGCGGCGGGCGGCTGGAAAGCCGCCGTGTTCTACGTCTGCTACCTCCCGCTGCTGCTGTGGGGGCCCCTGCTCGCGGCCGTCACGGTGGCCTATGTGCGGCGCCGGAACCGTCCCGGGCCGGCCGGGCCCCGGTGACTCACGGCCGCCACAGGGTGTGCTGCCGCTCCGCCCACTCCCGGCTCACCGAGCCGGTGCGCATGCCCCTCCTGGACTCCGGGTCCGCCAGGGCCATGCCGATGTGGCCTGCCAGGACGATGCCGATGGTGAGGGCCAGCCAGTCGTGGACGAAGGTGGCGCTGGTGCGCCAGAGCAGGGGGGTGAGGTGGGTGAACCACATCATCAGGCCCGTGGCGAGCATGACCAGCGTGGCGCCGGCGATCCAGGCGGCGTAGAGCTTCTGGCCGGCGTTGAACTTGGCCGCGGGGCGGGACGAGCGGCGTTTGTCGCGGTGCAGGGCGGCGCGCAGCCAGGTGCGGTCGTGCGGGCCGAAGCGGTTGAGGCGGCCGAGGTCGGCGCGGAAGGCCCGGGAGGCGAGGGCGGCCAGGACGGGGACGGGCAGAACAAGTCCGGCCCACTGGTGCAGGGTGACGACCAGAGCGCGGCGGCCGACGAGTTCGGCGAGCTGGGGGACGTAGAGGCAGGCCGCGGTGACGACGCAGATGGCCATCAGGGCGGCCGTGGTGCGGTGGGTCCAGCGCTGCAGTGTGGTGAAGCGGCGCACGTGGGCCGTGTCCGGCGGGGTGTCAGCTCGTAGGGTCATCGTCGCGTCCGTTCGAGCGGCCCACCCAGGCGTCGACGTCGTAGCCGCGCTCCTCCCAGTAGCCCGGCCGGACCTCGTCGGTGACGGTGATGCCGGAGAGCCACTTGGCGGACTTGTAGAAGTACATGGGCGCCACGTAGAGGCGGACCGGGCCGCCGTGGGAGTGGCCGAGGTCCTTGTCCTGCATGCGCAGGGCGACCAGGACGTCCGCGCGGCGGGCCTGGTCGAGGGTGAGGCTCTCGGTGTACGTGCCGTCGAAGCAGGTGAAGCGGATGGCCCTGGCCGTGGGGCGGACCCGGGCCGCGTCCAGGATCCGGGACAGGCGTACGCCCTCGAAGGGGGTGTCGGGGACGCGCCAGCCCGTGACGCACTGGACGTCGCGGACGATGCGGGTCTGGGGCAGGGCCTTGAGGTCGTCCAGGGTGTAGGTCGTGGGGCGCTCGACCAGGCCGTCCACGGTGAGCCGGTAGTTGGCCGCGTTCTTGCGGGGGACGGACGAGGCGACCGAGTAGTAGCGGAAGCCGCCGCCGTTGGGGAGCAGGCCCGTCAGGCCGGTGGGGTCCTTGTCGGCCGCGCCGCCGAGGAAGCGCTCCAGGCCGCGTTGCAGCGGAGGCGCGGCGACCACGCCCGCGGCGCCCAGGGCGAGGGTGCCGAGGAAGACGCGGCGGCCGATCGGGGTGCCCCGTTCTTCGGGGTGCTCGTCGTTCACACCCCTGGGTACGTCCTGGTTCACGTACTCATTCGAACACCCGCGGCCCCCGTAGGACAGGGATCGCGGGTGCTCGTCAGACTTCCGTCACCACTTCTTGCGCCGGCCGCGTCAGGAGGAGGCCGCCTTGTCGAGCTGGAACGCCTCGTTGCCGAGGCCGATCCGGGCGTGCTTCTCGGGGGCGCGGGCCCGCAGCACCAGGCCGAGCACCACACCGGCGAGCGCGGCGAGGCCGATGATGCCGGGCAGCACCCAGCTCAGTGAGGAGCCGGGCCCGGCGCCGACCAGCACCTCGAAGTCCTTCACCGTGTAGCCGGCGATCACCAGCAGGGCGATGCCCGCCAGGGCGGACGTGACCAGCCGCCAGGCCTGGGCGCCGGCGGCGCCGCGGCGGACGAAGAACACGACGACGGACAGGGAGGCCGCCGCCATCAGCACGATCACGCCGAGGGCGCCGATGTTGCCGAACCAGGTGAACAGGTGCAGGACGGGCGCGGTGGGGTCGCCGGCCGGTTTGTCGTCGGCGAGGGCGAAGGCGGCCACGACCACCACGGCCACGACGGTCTGGAGCAGCGAGCCGGTGCCCGGGGCGCCGCTGCTGCCGCTGGTGCGGCCGAAGGCGGCCGGCAGCAGACCCTCGCGGCCCATGGCGAAGGCGTAGCGGGCGACGACGTTGTGGAAGCTGAGCAGCGCGGCGAACATGCCGGTGACGAACAGGACGTGCAGGACGTCCGTGAAGGTGCCGCCCAGGCGGGACTCGGTGAGGAAGAACAGCAGCCCGGCGCTCTGCTTCTGTGACGTGCCGACGATGCCGGAGGGGCCGGTGGCGACGGTGAGGGCCCAGGAGCTCAGCGCGAAGAAGACGGCGACCCCGCCGACCGCGAGGAACATCACCCGCGGCACCAGCACGTGCGGCCGGCTGGTCTCCTCGGCGTAGACGGGCGCCTGTTCGAAGCCGAGGAAGGCGGCGATGCAGAAGCACAGCGCGGTGCCGACGCCCGCGCCGGTGAGCGTGTCGGGGTTGAAGGCGTGCAGCGACAGGCCTTCCTTGCCGGGGTCGGCGAGGGCGGCGACGTCGAAGATCACGACGAGGAGCACCTCGATGACCAGCAGTACGCCGAGCACGCGGGCGTTGACGTCGATCTTCAGCCAGCCGAGCAGCCCGACGGCGAGCGCGGCCACGAGGGCCGGTATCCACCAGGCGATCTCCACGTCGGCGTAGGTGGCGAAGAGTCCGGAGACCTCGAAGCCGAAGATGCCGTAGATGCCGACCTGGAGCGCGTTGTAGGCGACGAGGGCGACCAGGGCGGCGCCGGCTCCGGCGGTGCCCCCGAGGCCGCGGGAGATGTACGCGTAGAAGGCGCCCGCGTTGTGGACGTGGCGGCTCATCTCGGCGTAGCCCACGCTGAACAGGATCAGGACGACGCCGAGGAGGACGAAGAGCAGCGGCTGGCCGACGATGCCCATCACCGCGAATGTGGTGGGCATGACACCCGCGACGACCATGAGCGGCGCGGTCGCGGCGAGGACGGAGAGCAGCAGACCCCCGGTGCCGAGCCGGTCGGCGCGCAGGGCGCGCTCCTGCCCCTTGAACGTACTGATGCCGCCGGAGGCGGGTGGGCTCGTTCTCGAACTGTCCGTGGTCATCGGGGGTGCGTCCTCACTCTTCGGGTCGGGGGTCAGGCCGTGCCGAGCGCGCCGGCGCGAGCGGCGGCGAAAGCGGTGTGCGGGTCGCGGTCCGGGTACGACCAGGGCGCCGGGGTGGCGTGGTGGCCGATCCGGTGGAACAGGGCGGCGGCCTCGGCGCCCCGCCCCTCGCAGAACTTGGCGTGGGCGAGGAAGTTCAGATCGATCAGCCGCCGCGGGTGCCCCTCCAGCTCCCATTCCAGCCACCAGTCGAAGGCGGCCTTCATGACCTGCCGGGCGCGGCGGCCCGTCCAGTGGCCGGAGGCGGCCGGGTCGGCGGGTTCGTGCCCGGCGGCGGCCAGCGCGCGGTACCGCTCGGCGTGCGCGATGACCGGCAGGATCGCGAGCGGCGAGTCGGCGGGGGCCTGCTCGGCGGCCCAGTTGGCGAAGTCGTAGACCTCGTGCAGCGGGTCCGGACCGGCCTCGGTGCGGCGGGCCGCGAGCCGGGCGACCATCAGGTGGTGGGCGTGGTGGTGGTCGGCGTAGCGGGCGCGGACCGCCTCGAATCCGCGGACCACGTCCTGGTCGGCGCCGACCGCGCAGTCCAGCATGAGCAGGCCGAGCCAGGGGGTGGGATCGGCGGGGGTCCGGGTCACGGCGGCCTGGCAGGCCTCGCGGGCCCGGACCGGCTTGGCCTTGCCGCGCAGGGCGCGCCGGACCTCGGCGAGGGCCAGCAGCACGGAGGCGTCGGCGGACTCGGGTTCGGCGAGCAGCCACTCCCGGGCCCACGCGGCGCAGTAGGTCTCGCGGGCGAGGACGGTGACGCGGTGGCCGCGCCGGTCCCAGTCGTCCCCGGTGTGGACCAGGAGGGACCGGGCGTTCTGCCAGCGGCCCTGCGCCAGTGCGGTGCGGGCGGCCACGAGTTCGGCGTCGTCGAGGGCCTCGTCGAAGGCCTGCGCCGCACGTCTGCGGCCACGGCCGAGGGGAGGCGGGGGTGGGGACACCGCGAACTTCCTCACGCGCTCTTCTTGTGTTCCGGCTCACGGCGACAGGGGGAGCGCGGATGTGCGCACTGCCATGAACTGATCACACACAGCCAACCCCCAGCCAACGGTCGTCGTCAAGGGCGGCCAGGGCGTTACACGCGTCAATCGTCGCTACTTGTGAGGGAATTGTGATTCAGGAGACACGAGAGACAGGTGCGGCGGGCATACGATTTTTCCGTTTCGTCCTTTGTGATGCACCTCATAGCGCGGGCTGCCACCGCCCCCGACGATGGCATGACGTACGGGCCTGCCGGCGAAACCGGCCGGTACAGTCGGCCCCTACGCAACCGTGAACCCGACCTGACGATCGAGGTACACCGCGTGTCGGTTCTAGTTCTGGCGCTCGCCCTGGGTGCCGCCTGCTGTCTGGGCTTCGGCTTCGTGCTCCAGCAGAACGCGGCCCAGCGGGCCCCGCTGAGCGACTTCCTCTCCTTCCGGCTGCTGCTCGACCTCGTGAAGGTGCCGCGCTGGCTCGGCGGCATCGCGCTGATGGTGGCCGGCATGGGGCTGGGCGCAGCCGCGCTGGGGCAGGGCGAGCTGTCGCTGGTGGAGCCCCTGCTGGCGACGAACCTGCTCTTCGCGCTCGCACTCTCCCGCAAGCAGACCCGGCAGCCGCTCGGCCGCCAGGGCTGGGCGGGCCTGCTCCTGCTGGCCGGCGGTGTGACCGCGTTCATCGTGGCCGGTCAGCCGGAGGGCGGCGCCGCGACGGCCGATCCGGTGCGGCAGTGGCTCATCATCGGCGCCATGATCGGGCTCGCCCTGATCCTCACGACCCACGGCAAGCGGTCCCGGCTGAGCTCCGGCCCGGTCCTGCTGGCCCTGGCCGCCGGGCTGCTCTACGGCGTGCAGGACGCCCTGACCAGGGTCAGCGGGCAGAAGGCCGCCGACGGCGGCTTCGCCGAGCTGCTCACCGGCTGGGAGCCGTACGCGGTGCTGGCGCTCGGCGTCACGGGGCTGGTCCTGGTGCAGAGCGCGTTCGAGACCGCGTCGCTGCGCAAGTCGCTGCCCGCGCTGACCGCGGCCCAGCCGCTCGCCGGGATCGTCTGCGGCGTCGGTTTCCTGGGCGACCGGCTGCGCACCGACGCGGTGGCCCTGAGCTGGGAGGCCGGTGGTCTGCTGGCCGTGGTCGCCGGGATCGTCCTGCTGGGTCTGCATCCGGCGATGCCGCAGGGGGCACCGGAGCGGGCCCGGGTGGCCGCGCCCGCCGTCAGCCCGGCCTCGCCCTGACGGGCTCCACGCCGCCCGGGCGCGTCGCCCGGGGCGGGTGTCCTGCTTGGATGAGGACATGAGCGCTGCTGACGAGATCCTCGACGTCGTCGACGAGAACGACCGGGTCGTCGGGCAGTGCCCGCGCGGCGAGGTCTACGCCCGGGGGCTGCGCCATCGCTGTGTCTTCATCCAGGCCCGGGACGCCGAGGACCGGATCTTCGTGCACCGGCGCACCCCCACCAAGCTGGTCTTCCCCTCCCTCCACGACATGTTCGTCGGCGGAGTCGTCGGCGCCGGGGAGTCCTACGACACGGCGGCCCTGCGCGAGGCCGAGGAGGAGCTGGGCGTCAGCGGCCTCCCGCAGCCGCGGCACCTCTTCACCTTCCTCTACGACGACGGCTCCGGCCGGTCCTGGTGGTCTGCCGTCTACGACGTCCGCTGCGAGCTCCCGGTGCGGCCGCAGGCCGAGGAGGTGGCCTGGCACGATTTCCTGTCCGAGGCTGAGGTCGAGCGGCGCCTGACCGACTGGGAGTGGGTGCCGGACGGGCTGGCGGCGTACGAGCGGCTCAAGGCGTTCCGGTCGGCCGGCTGACGCGGAAGCGGACCGGGTGCCCGGGTAGGGTCGCGCAGGTGATCGAGTTCGTACGGAACGTCCGGTTGTGGTTCGCGCCCGAGGAGGTCCGGGAGGACGGCGAGACGCCCGACTACCGGTTCTCGCTGGCCAACGAGCGCACCTTCCTGGCCTGGCTGCGCACCGCGCTCGCGCTGATCGGGGGCGGCTTCGCGGTGGACCAGTTCCTGCCGGACCTGCGCTGGGCCTGGCGGGTGGGGCTGGCGCTCGCGCTGCTGGCCGCGGGCGTGCTGTGCTCCCTGCGGGCGGTCAACCACTGGGTGCGCTGCGAACGGGCCATGCGGCGGGGCGAGGACCTGCCGGTGTCCCGTTTCCCCGCGCTGCTGAGCCTGGTGGTCGCGGTCGTGGCGGTCGCCATGGTCGTGGTGGTGCTCGTGGGGTGGGAGGGGTGAGCGCCCGGCCGCGGGACCCCGCTCGCGATCCCGGACCGTGGCTCCTGCGGACCCCGCGCACGACGCCTGCGGACACAGGCGTCGCCGTACTCGCGGGGAGCGAGCGGTGAGCGGCCCGGCGCACCGGGCGCCGGACCCCGACCGCGATCCCGGACTGCAGCCCGAGCGCACCCGGCTCGCGTGGCGGCGTACGACGCTGTCGGGCACGGTCGTCGCCGTGCTCGCGGTGAAGACGGTGCTGCACGGTGGGGCGTCGGCGGCCGGGGTCGTGGCGTGCGCGCTGTGCTGCGGGCTCTGGCTGGGCTTCCTGCGCGTCGCCCACCGGCGCATCCACACCCTCTCGACCTCCCCGAGCCCCGCCGCGTTCGCGCCCCGGCACGCGGCGGCCGCGGTGCTGTGCACGGTGGCGATGGCGGTGTGCGGGGCCGCCCTCGTGCTCTAGGCCCGCTCAGGCGTCCTCGCCCTCGCTGTCCCGGTCCACCGTCACCACGATCTTGCCGCGGGTGCGGCCCCGCTGGTTCAGCCGGTGCGCGTCCGCCGCCCGCTCCAGGGGGAACGTCTGGTCGACATGCACGCTCACCACGCCCTGCTCCGCCAGGTCGGCCAGGTGCTGGAGGTCCTGCGCGTCCGGGCGGACGAAGTAGTAGCGGCCGCCGTATTTCACGACGTCGAGGTCGGTGATCGACGCCAGGCGGCCCTCGGGGGCCAGCAGGTTCGCCGACACCTTCAGCGCCTCCCCGCCCACCGTGTCGAACACCGCGTCCACCCCCTCCGGGGCCAGCCCGCGCACCCGCTCGCCGAGGCCCTCGCCGTACGCCACCGGCTCCCCGCCGAGGCCCCGCACGAAGTCGTGGTTGGGCTCGCTCGCCGTACCGATCACCCGGGCACCGAGGTGGACGCCGAGCTGCACGGCGATCGAGCCGACACCCCCGGCCGCGGCGTGCACCAGGACGGTCTCGCCCCGCTTCACCTGGAGCACCTTGTTCAGCATCTGGTAGGCGGTGAGCCCGACCAGCGGCAGCCCGGCCGCCTCCTCGAAGGAGAGGTTGCGCGGCTTGCGGGCGAGGGTGCGCAGCGGCGCGGCCACGTACTCGGCGAAGGTGCCGCGGGAGAGGAAGTCCTCGCGCACGTACCCGATGACCTCGTCCCCGGCAGAGAATTCCGAGACGGCCGCGCCGGGCCGTACGACGACGCCCGAGACGTCCCAGCCGGGCACCACGGGGAAGACGGCGGCGAGGATCGGGTCGAGGTATCCCTCGCGGGCCTTCCAGTCGACGGGGTTCACGGCCGCCGCCCGCACCTTCACCAGCACCGAGTCCGGGCCGACCTTCGGATCGCGCACCTCCCCATACACCAGCACCTCGGGTCCGCCGTACCGTGAGTAGCTGATCGCCTTCATGGATCTGACCTTCCGGGCTCGTCGGGCGCCACGCAAGCCGGATGGCCTGAACGAACCGGCCGAAACCTCCCCGGTCGCCCCCCGTGACGAGGCGTCGGCCTATCGTGGCTCCGATCACGTTTCGCCCCCGCTCTGGACGACATACCGACCGGTCGGCATCATGAGTCGGGAACTGTCCGTCCCGCCCGTAGGAGCGACGCATGAGCCCCGACCACCCGCCCGGACTCGATCTCGACCGGTTGCGCGGCCTGCTCGACCGCGAGCGGCCCGGCCTGGTGACCGGCCCGCTGTCCGGCCGGCTGATCGAGGGCGGACGGTCGAACCTCACCTACGCGGTCTCCGACGGCACCTCCCGGTGGGTCGTCAGACGACCCCCGCTCGGCCATGTCCTGGCCACCGCGCACGACATGAAGCGCGAGCACCGGGTGATCAGCGCGCTGCACCCGACCGCCGTGCCGGTGCCGGAGCCGGTGCTGCTGTGCGAGGACGAGGAGGTGCTGGGATCGCCGTTCTACGTCATGGAGTTCGTCGAGGGCACCCCCTACCGCACCGCCGACCAGCTCCTCCCGCTCGGTGCGGAGCGGACCCGGGGCGCGGTGCTGAACCTGGTCGACACGCTGGTGGAGCTGCACGCGGTCGACCCGGGCGAGGTGGGCCTCGCCGACTTCGGACGGCCCGAGGGCTTCCTGGACCGGCAGCTGCGACGCTGGGGCAAGCAGCTGGACGCCTCGCGCAACCGCGACCTGGACGGCATCGACGAGCTGCACGCCGCCCTCGGGCGCGAGCTGCCCGACTCCCCCGCCCCGGCCGTCGTGCACGGCGACTACCGGCTCGACAACGTGCTGATCGGCCAGGACGACCAGATCAGGGCGATCCTCGACTGGGAGATGTCCACGCTCGGCGACCCGCTCACCGACCTCGGCCTGCTGGTCATGTACAGCATGCCGCTCGGCATGCCCGAGTCCCCCGTCTCCACGACCGCCGAGGCCCCCGGGCATCCGGCGCCGTCGGAACTCATCGAGCGGTACGCCGCGCGCTCCGGGCGCGACGTCTCCGCGGTCTCCTGGTACACGGCGTTCGCCTGGTTCAAGCTCGCCGTGATCCTCGAGGGCATCCACTACCGCTACACGCTGGGCCAGACGGTCGGACGCGGCTTCGACCGCATCGGCGACCTCGTCCCCGTCTTCGTCCGGCACGGACTGACCACGCTCCACGAAGGCCTCCAGGAGGGCTGATCCACATGGACTTCGCTTTCGACGCGCGCACCGAAGAGCTGCGCGCCAAGCTCCTCGCCTTCATGGACGAGTACGTCTATCCCGCCGAGGCGGTCGCTCACGAGCAGCGCGAGCGGCTGGCCTCGCCGTGGGAGAACCCGCCGGTGGTGGAGGAGCTCAAGGCCGAGGCCCGCAGGCAGGGCCTGTGGAACCTCTTCCTGCCGGACTCCGAGTACGGGGCCGGGCTGACGAACCTCCAGTACGCGCCGCTCGCCGAGATCATGGGCCGCTCCCCGCAGCTGGCGCCGACCGTGACGAACTGCGCGGCGCCCGACACCGGGAACATGGAGGTGCTCACCCAGTTCGGCGACGAGCAGCAGCGCAAGCAGTGGCTGGAGCCCCTGCTGGCCGGCGAGATCCGCTCGGCGTTCGCGATGACCGAGCCGGACGTGGCCTCCTCCGACGCCACCAACATCACCACCCACATCGAGCGGGACGGCGACGAGTACGTCATCACCGGCCGCAAGTGGTACATCTCCGGGGCGATGCACCCCGACTGCAAGATCTTCATCGTGATGGGCAAGACCGACCCGGACGGAGAGGACATCCGCCGCCAGCAGTCGATGGTGCTGGTGCCGCGCGACACCCCGGGCGTCACCATCAAGCGGGCCATGCAGGTGTTCGGCTACGAGGACCACTACCACGGTGGTCACGCCGAGGTGATCTTCGACCACGCGCGCGTGCCGGTGTCGAACCTGATCGGCGAGGAGGGCGGCGGTTTCGCCATCGCGCAGGCGCGGCTCGGGCCGGGGCGGATCCACCACTGCATGCGGCTGATCGGCATGGCGGAGCGGGCCATCGAGCTGATGTGCCGGCGCGCGGTCTCCCGGACCGCGTTCGGGAAGGCGCTGGCTCAGCAGGGCGTGGTCCACAACTGGATCGCGGACGCGCGGGTGACGGTGGAGCAGCTGCGGCTGCTGGTGCTGAAGACCGCGTGGCTGATGGACACGGTGGGCAATCGCGGTGCGCACACCGAGATCCAGTCCATCAAGATCGCCACGCCTCGGGCGGTGGTGGACATCCTCGACCGGGCGATCCAGCTGCACGGTGCCGGCGGGGTGAGCCAGGACCTTCCGCTGGCGGAGCTGTACGCGGGAGCGCGGACGCTGATGATCGCGGACGGACCGGACGAGGTGCACCAGCGGTCGCTGGCACGGCGGGAGCTGAAGCGGTACGTGTGACGCTCCGCGGGTGGCCGGGGCGGTGGGGGGCCCTCCCCGGCGTCCCGGCGTCGGGCATCCCGGCGTCCGGCGTCGGGCCTCCGGGCGTCACGCCGTCCTGGCGTCCCGCCGTCCCCGCGTCCCGGCGTCGGGCCTCCCGGCGCCCCGCCGTCCCGGCATCCCGCCGTCCCGGCACCCCGGCGCCCCCGGTCCCCGCGTCCCGGCGTCGGGCGTCCCGGCGTCGGGCCTCCGGGCTCCCCGCCGCCCTGGCGTCCCGCCGTCCCCGCGTCCCCGCGTCGGGCCCCCCGGCGCCCCGCAGTCCCGGCATCCCGCCGCCCCGGCACCCCGCCGCCCCGCCGCCCCACCGCCCCGGCCGCAGCCCCTCGCGTCGGCCGGCGGATGCGGTCGCCCGGGTGGGGACGGGATGTGGGACTTCGCATGGTCTCGTGGCCGGCCGGGCGGGTAGGGACCCTGTTTCGGGGGGCGAATGCGGCGCGGATGCGGCCCTGTGCGGATCCGGTGGTTGCACCACGGACCCGGACTGCGGGACTGTGCATCGAGCACAGTCCGGTCTTCGCAGAGTGAGGTGTGGGTCACGCGTAGGGGCCCCGTACATGACTTCTTCCCCGGCCAGGCCCCGCACAGGCGCGGTGAGCACGGTGAGCGTCGCCTCCGCCCCCTGCCCCGTGGTGGTCCTGGACACGGACGGGCGCATCGCGGAGCTCAACGACGTGGCCGGCACTCTGCTGCCCACGGCGCGCGTGGGGCGGCCGCTGTCCTCCCCCCGCTGGCTGGCCGCCGCTGACCGGACCCGGCCCGCGCCCGTCAGCGGGACGGTGGGCGACCGGTCGTTCTCGGCGCATCCCTCCGTCGCGGCGGGCGGCCGCACGGTCTGGTGGCTGATGGAGGAGACCGCCTACCGCTCCGCCATGGGAGAGCTCGAGGCCGAGCGCGGGCGCACCCGGTTCCTGACCGAGGCCTCCAGTGCTCTGCTGGCCTCGCTGAACCTGGACCGGTGCATGGAGGTCACCGCGCGCCTGGCCACCGAGCATCTGGCCGATGCCGCGCTGGTCATCGCCCCCACCGCCGCCAGAACACTGCCGGTGGTCGCCTGCGACCACCGCGGCGAACTCACCCGCAGCACCGTGTCCGAGGCGCCGGACTCAGTGCCGGGTCTCGCCGAAGCGCTGCGGGGCTTCCCGCCGGTGCCCTCACGGTGGGTAGACCCCGCGTCGGCTCCGGACTGGCTGATCCCGGCAGACTTCGGCGAGGTCGGCTCGCTGGTGATCACACCGCTGCCGGGCCACGGCGTACCGGCCGGGGCGCTGATCCTGCTGCGCCGGGCCCAGCAGGACGCGTTCAGCGAGGCCGAGGAGTCGCTGGCTGGGCTGTTCGCCGCCCGGGCCGGCGCGGCGATGTCGGCCGCCCGCCTCTACGCGGAACAGAACTCGATCTCCGACACCCTCATGCGGGAGCTCCTGCCGCCCACCCTGCGGCAGACGGAGGGCGTGGAGTTCGCCGGCGGCTACCGGGCCAGCAAGGACACGGAGCGTGTCGGCGGCGACTTCTACGACGTCCACCCGCCCGGCGAGGACTCCCCCGAGACCCTCGTCGTGCTCGGGGACGTGGCCGGCAAGGGACTGGAGGCCGCGGTCCTCACGGGCAGGATCCGCAACACGCTGCACGCGCTGCTGCCCATGGCCGGCGACCACGCCAGGATGCTGCGTCTGGTGAACAACGCGATGCGCACCAGCCACCACACCCGCTTCGCCACCCTCGTGCTGGCCTCGGTCCGCCGGGAGGAGCACGAGGTGGTGCTGAGGCTCACGTCGGCGGGGCACCCGGCGCCGCTGATCATCCGACGGGACGGCACCGTGGAGGAGGCCGACACCGGCGGCACCCTGATCGGCGTCCTGCCGGCCATCACCTCCCGCACCGCTCAGGTCCGGCTGGCGCCGGGGGAAACCTGCCTGCTGTTCACCGACGGCGTCACCGAGGCCAGGGGCGGCCCGCTGGGCGACACCATGTTCGGCGACCAGCGCCTCAAGCGCGCGGCGGCCGAGTGCGCCGGCATGCCGGCCGAGGCGGTCGTGGAGCGCGTGCAGATGGTCACCTCGCAATGGATCGGCGACGGACGCCACGACGACATCGCCGTCCTGGCCATCACCGCACCGCGCGGTGCTCACCTCGGTGCGGTGGACGGGGCGAACCGGGGCAGGTACACGGCATGACCGCACCCATCACCGGCATCGACGACGGACCGGGCCGCCACGGCGTCGGCGCCCGCCTCTCCGCGCCCCACGACGAGGCCGCCTCCGGCCCGTGGGCGGACAAGCTGTGGGCCGCCGTCCGCACGGGAGACGAGTACACGGCCGTCTACGTCGCCACCGACGCCCTGGCCGCGGGTCTCGATCCCGAGTCGGTGCTGCTGGACGTCATCGGCGCCGTGCAGCACAGGGTCGGCCTCGAATGGGCGGCCAACCGCATGAGCGTGGCCGACGAGCACGCCGCCACCGCCATCAACGACCGGGTCATCGCCGTACTGCCGGCCCGCCGCCCGGCGAACGGCCGGGGCCGGATCACGGTCGCCTGCGTGGACCAGGAGTGGCACGCCCTGCCCGCGCGCCTGGTGGCCGAGACGCTGCGGCTGCGCGGCTGGCGGGTGGACTACCTGGGCGCGCAGGTTCCCACCGCCCATCTGATCAGCCACATCCACCGCACCGGGCCGGACGCGGTGTGCCTGTCCAGTTCGCTGCCCGTCCGGCTGCCTCTCGCGCACAGCGCGATCACCGCCGTCCAGGCCGCCGGCACCCCGGTCATGGCCGGTGGTCTCGCCTTCGGCCCCGACGGCCGCTACGCCCGCCTGCTGGGCGCCGACGCCTGGGCACCGGACGCCCGTGCGGCGGCGGACCGGCTCGCGGCCGGTCCCCTGACCCGGCCGGTGCCCGCGCACCAGGCGGTCGACGACCTGCCGCACCTGGCCGACCAGGAGTACACACTGGTCGCCAGGTCCTCCACGCGGCTGGTGCGTGACACCTTCCAGCGTCTGGAGCAGCACATCCCCGCGCTGCGGGACTACAGCGACGAGCAGCGTGAGCGCACCGCCGAGGACATCGCGCACATCGTCAGCTTCCTGACGGCCGCCCTGTACGTCGACTCCGACGAGGTCTTCACCGGCTTCCTCGCCTGGACCGCCGAGGTGCTCACCGCCCGACGCGTCCCGGCGCGCTCGCTGCCCCCGTGCCTGGACCTGCTGGAGGAGCAGCTGCACGACTTCCCCCGCGCCCGCCGGCTCCTCGACGCCGGACGCACCGCGCTCGCCTCCCGCCCCTGACCCCGAGACGCTGGACGAACTCCGTGACCACCTCCTTCGGCACCGGCCCGCACCCCGTGCGCCTGGCCCTCACCGGCGACCTGGACTACGACACCTGCGGGGAACTGCTGCTGAGGGTGCGGGCCGCCCTCGACGGGCGCCGGGAGGTCACGGACCTGCATCTGGACTGCCGGGAGCTGGGACTGGTCGACTCCATGGGGCTGTCGACCCTGCTCGAGATCCACCGCCGCGCCGGCCGGGACGGCATCGCCTTCCACCTGGAGGGCGTCGGCCCGGCGCTGCGGCGCCTGCTCGAACTCACCGGCACCTACGAGTACCTGACGAGCCCCCAGCGGTCGGGGCCGCGCCCCGAGAGCGGCCGGGGCCGCACCTGAAGCGGGCCGGACGACCGCTACGGGCGCAGGGCTCTCAGCAGCAGGTCGGCCAGGTGGTCGGCGACCTGCTGGGGCGTGAGGGGCCCGTCGGGGCGGTACCAGGTCGACAGGTGGTGGACCGAGCCGAAGTGGTAGTCGACCACGAGGTCCGCCGGGGTCGCCTTGGAGAAGACGCCCGACTCCTGGCCCTCCTCCACGAGCGCGCGGAAGCGTTCGTGGTACCGGCGGCGCTCGGCGCGGACCTGCTTGTCCTTCTCGGGGCTGAGGTGGTGCATGGAGCGCCAGAAGATCATCGCGTCGTCGAGGTTGTCGATGGTCGTCACCACGACGTCCGCGGCGGCGGCCCGCAGCCGCTTCTCCACCGGCTCGTCGGCCCCGGCCACGGCGTCCAGCCGCTCCTGCTGGATGCGTAGCACGCGCGCGTACACCTCGTGCAGCAGGTCGTCCTTGGAGCCGAAGTAGTGGTAGAGCGCCCCCTTGGTGACGCCGGCCGCTTCGACGATCTCCTGCACCGAGGTGCGGTCGTAGCCCTGCTCGGCGAAGAGCCGGGTGGCGGCGGCCAGGAGCCGCTGGGGCACGGGCGTGCCGTCCGAGTCCGTGGTCCTGGGCACTGCCGCCACCTGCCTTTCCGTTCTGCTGTCAGTTGCCTTGCGTACGGGAACGCAGTTCCCGACGGAGGATCTTCCCACTGGCCGTCTTCGGCAAGTCCGGAAGGATCTCCACCTGCCGCGGATATTTGTAGGCGGCCAGTCTCTCCTTGCAGTAGGCGGCGAGCGCATCCGGGTCCGTGTCGGCGTCCGGCCGCAGGCTGATGTACGCCTTGACGGTCTCCCCGCGGTACCCGTCGGGCACCCCGACGACGGCGGCCTCGCGCACCGCCGGGTGTGTGTAGAGGACGTCCTCGACCTCGCGCGGCCACACCTTGAAGCCGGAGGCGTTGATCATGTCCTTCTTGCGGTCGACGACGTAGAGCCAGCCCTGTTCGTCCATGAAGCCGATGTCGCCGGTGCGCAGTTCGGCGCCGGGGAAGGTCTCGGCGGTGGCGTCGGGGCGGCGCCAGTAGCCGGGCACGACCTGCGGGCCCCGGACGACGATCTCGCCCTGCTCCCCGAAGGGCACCTCCTCGCCGGCGTCGTCGACGATCCGTACGACCGTGTCTGGGCCGGGCAGTCCCACGGCCAGGGTCCCGGACACCGGGTCGACCGGCGCCTCCAGACCGGGCGGCACGGAGGCGCAGGGCGCGGTGCACTCGGTCAGGCCGTAGCCGTTGCGAATGTACGGCCCGAAGCCGGCCCGGAACTTCTCCACCAGGGCGGGCGGCAGCGGGGCGCCGCCGGAGGAGATCACCCGGAAGGAGGAGAAGTGGTCGCGGGTGACGGAGGGGTGAGCCGCCAGCGCCATGAAGGCCGTGGACGGTCCGACGGTGTAGTGCGGGCGGTGCTCGGCGAACGCGTCCAGCACCAGGCCCGGCTCGAAGCGGTAGGCCAGCACCAGCGTGCCCCCGCTGTTCAGGCAGGCGCCGAACTGGCAGACCATGCCGGTGATGTGGAACAGCGGCGCCAGCGCGAAGTACACGGGCCGCTCGGGCAGACCGAGGCCGGTCCGCTGCCGCTCGGCGTTGTACATGATGTTGCCGTGCGTGTTGGTGGCGCCCTTGGGCGTGCCGCTCGTGCCGGAGGTGTAGCTGATCAGCGCGATGTCGGAGGGGCCGGGATCACGGTCCTCGGGCGCCTTGTGCCCGGCCCGTGCCACGGTCACCAGGTCGTCGGCGTCGGGGGCCTGCGGCAGGCGCTCGAAGGTCAGTACACGCGCGTCGCCGCGGCTCTGGAAGTCCAGCTCGCACCCGGTGAGCACGATCCGCACCGGCGAGTCGGCGGCCGTCTCGCGCAGATACGACTCCCAGGCCCGGTCCGAACAGATCAGCGCGGCCACCTCGCCGTCCCGCAGGACGTGGGCCACCTCGCCCGACTTGTACATCGGGTTGACGGGCACGACGACCGCGCCCGCCTTCCACGCGCCCAGCAGGGCGAGCACGAAGTGCGGGGAGTTCTGCAGCAGCACCGCGACCCGGTCGCCGCGCCGCAGGCCGCGGGCCGCGAGGTGCCCGGCGACGGAGTCGCTGAGCTCGTCGACCTCGCGGTAGGTCAGCCGGCCGTCGAAGTAGGCCAGGAAGTCGGTGCCGGGCGTCTCGGCCACGGCGGCGCGCAGGGCGTGCACCAGGGAGCCGGCCGGGCTGATCGGGCCCTTCTGGGCGTCACTGAGCAGGCCGAGCCAGGGCTTGGCCGCGTAACGGGACTCGGTCACCGGGCCTCCTCCCACTGCTGCTGGATGCGGTTCATGCCGGACAGCCACCGGTCGGGGTCACCGGCCCGGGCCTGGTGGTAGGCGGCGACCTCGGGGTGCGGCAGGATCAGGAAGCGGTCCGCCTCGATGCCCTGAAGCAGCGCGTCCGCCACGGCCTCCGGCTCGATCGCGGTCGGCCGGAGCACGAGGTCCCCGGCGCTGCCGGTGGCGGCCAGCATGTCGGTGCGGACGCCCTGCGGGCAGATCGCGTGGACCTTCACGCCCCGGTGCCGGTACGTCAGCGAGAGCCACTCGGCGAAGGCGAGCGCGCCGTGCTTGGTGACCGCGTAGGGCGCGGCGCCGATCATGGTGAGCAGCCCGGCGGCGGACACGGTGGAGACGAACCGGCCGCTGCCGCGCTCCAGCCAGGCGGGCAGCAGTTCCTGCGCGGCCCGCACATGGGCCATCACGTTCACGTCCCAGGACAGGGCCCACGCCTTCTCGTCCAGCGGCTGCCCGGGCTCGATGCCGTCGGCGGCGACACCGGCGTTGGCGCAGTAGACGTCGACGGTCCCGCCGAGTGCGTCGCGGGCGTCGCCGATGATCGCCGAGGCGTCGCCGGGCACGGCGATGCCTCCGATGTCGTCCGCGATCTGCTTGGCCCGCTCGGCGTCGAGGTCGTTGACCACGACCCGGGCCCCTTCGGCGGCGAACCGCCGGGCGAGCGCGGCCCCGATCCCGCCGCCGGCCCCCGTGACAACGACTCCGGCCTCCTGAAAGGCTCCCACCATCGGTCTCCTCGTTCGCGGCTCAGCAATGGCGTCAGACTAACCGGTCGGTATGTACCAGGGAAGAGGCACGGAAGGGGCATCGACCACGCCCCTGAAAGGGGCGCGGGGCTGTACCCATATGCGGCTCCGCCCCGTGGACGCGACAAGCCACAGCCGGCCCCGCAGCCTCCCCACAGCCCGCGGAAGCGCATACCGTGCCCATGCCGACCGTTCCCGCTCAAGGAGGTCACCGTATGCGCCCTTCCAGACGAGCCGTCATCACCACTGCCACGGCGGCAGCCTTATCAGCCACCTCCACCGCAGCCGCCGCCCAGCGCCAAAGGCACCTGCGCACCGGCTTCGAACGCCTCGCCCAGGACGGCTACTCCCTGCTCGACGGCGAAAGGGTCGGCATCGTCACCAACCCCACCGGCATCACCCGCGACGCCCGCCACATCGTCGACGTCATGCACGCCGACAGCCGTGTCGGCCTCACCGCCGTCTTCGGCCCTGAGCACGGCTTCCGCGGCACCGCCCAGGCCGGCGGCTCCGAGGGCCGCTACGACGACCCGGCGACCGGCCTGCCCGTCTACGACACGTATCTCAAGAGCGGCCGGGCGCTCGCGGACATCTTCACCGCGTCCGGCGTGGACACGGTCGTCTTCGACATCCAGGACGTCGGCGCCCGCTTCTACACGTACATCTGGACGCTGTACGACTGCATGGAGGCCGCGCAGCTCGCCGGCAAGCGGTTCGTCGTGCTGGACCGGCCGAACCCGGTGACCGGCCGCGCGGCCCTCGGCCCGGTCCTGCACAAGGAGTTCGCGACGTTCGTCGGGCGGCAGCCCGTCTCCCAGGCGCACGGGATGACCGTCGCCGAGCTGGCGCGCCTGTTCAACGAGGAGTTCCTGACCGAGGCCGTACCGCTGGAGACCGTGACGATGTCGGGCTGGAAGCGCTCGGACTTCTACGACGCCTCCGGACTGCCCTGGGTGCCGCCGAGCCCGAACATGCCGACGCCGGAGACGGCCCTGGTGTACTCGGGGACGTGTCTGTTCGAGGGCACGAACCTGTCGGAGGGGCGCGGCACGACCCGGCCGTTCGAGCTGCTGGGCGCGGAGGGCGTCGACCGGCGATGGGCGGCCGCGGTGAACGAACTCGCCCTGCCCGGGGTCCGGTTCAGGGAGGCCTATTTCGCGCCCACGTTCTCGAAGTTCCAGGGGAAGACGATCGGCGGGGTGCAGGTCCATGTGCACGACCGGGCCGCCTTCGATCCGGTGCGCACGGGGATCGCCCTGCTCGTGACCGCGAAGCAGGTCTGGAGCGGTTTCGCCTGGCGCCCGGACCACTGGATCGACAAGCTCACCGGCTCCACCCGCGTGCGGACGATGATCGACGCGGGCGCGGACACCGACGAGGTGGTGGCGGGGTGGCAGGAGGAGCTGGCGGCGTTCCGCAGGACGCGGCGGAGGTACCTGCTCTACCGCTGAGGTGAATACGCCGTGACGTATGGCCAAGCTCCCCTGTTCGCAGGACGATGCGCCACATCGTGGCGTCACCCGGCGACCAGGGGGCCTGTCATGGCGGATCCGGCGATGAGTGTGACTCCCTACTGGGAGCTGGCCTTCGACGCGGACGGGGACCCGGGGGGCCGCGGGCGCGACCGGCTGCTCGCCGGGGTGCGGGAGCGGGGCGTGCGCGATCTGATCGTCTTCGCGCACGGCTGGAACACCGACCGCTCGGGCGCGAACCGCCTCTACGACCGCTTCTTCGCGCCCGTGCCGCGGCTGGCCCCGGCGGCCCGGGTCGGGTACGCCGGGGTGCTGTGGCCGGCGATGCGGTTCTCCGACGAGCCGATCCCGGACTTGCCGCGAGCCGTGGCGGCCGAGCCGGCGAGGCGCCCGGTGCTGGACAAGGACACCCGGCACGCCCTGCTGGAGACGTTCCCGGGCCGGGCGATCCTGGTCGACCAGATCGCCCGGCTGCTGGAGCAGCAACCGCCGGAGGAGGCCGAGCTGGAGGAGTTCGGGCGGCTGGTGCGGACCCTGGTGGAGGTGGTGGCGCCCGGGCCGCAGGCGCTGTTCGCGGCGGATACGGTGGCGGAGGGCGTGCCGCAGAGCGAGCCGGAGATGTTCGCCGGATCGGCGGCGGCCTGCGAGGAGTTCGCGCGGGCCCTGGGGGAGCTCGAGGCGTCCGGGCCGCAGCAGGGCTTCAGGATCCCCAGCCCCTGGGACGGCGCCCACGAACTGCTGCGGCAGGCGACGTACTACGCGATGAAGCGGCGCGCGGGAACCGTCGGGGAGCGGGGGCTCGGCCGGGTCGTCGGGCAGCTCGCGAAGGCGGCTCCGAAGGTGCGGGTGCACCTGGTCGGGCACAGTTTCGGCGCGCGGCTGGTGTCCTTCGCGCTGCGCGGCCTTCCCGAGGGTGTGCGCACGGTGAAGTCGGTGACGCTGCTCCAAGGGGCGTTCTCGCACTACGCGTTCGCGGCCCGGCTGCCGCACGACGCCCGGGCCGGCGGGGTGCTCCAGGGGCAGCAGAACCGTGTCGACGGGCCCCTGGTGTGCTGCCACTCCCGGCACGACGCGGCCCTGGGCACGATGTACCCGCTGGCCTCGCGGATGGCGGGCGACAGCCGGTCGGCCACCGAACTGGACATGGGGCGGGCCCTGGGCGCCAAGTGGGGCGCGATGGGCCACGACGGGGTGCAGGCGGTGCCGGGCACGCGTGCGTACACCCTCGCCGGGGCCCTGGAGGCGAGACTGCCCGCCTCGGGATGCGTGAACGTCGACGCGTCCGCCGTGGTCCGGCGCGGCGGGCCGCCGGCCGGTGCGCACAGCGACATCCTGCACGCGGAGCTGGCCCGGCTGGTGCTGGCGGCGGGCCGTGTGCGCTGACCCGCCGCCGCTTCACGCGTGACCGGTGTGGGCTGGTCACCGGTGTGTGGTGGTCACCGGTGTGGTGGTCACCGGTGTGAGGTGAATTCCACGACCTGCTGGTAGGTCGGCCGGTTCTGCCAGCTGATCTTGCCGTGCTTGATGCCGCCCAGGGTGCGGTGGTTGATGGAGTCGGCGCACCACTGGTCGCCCGCCGCGCACACGTCGTCGCCGGGGTAGACCTGGGCCGCGGTCTTTCCGGCCGCATGCTTCAGGGTGCCGATGAGGGTGTCCCGGCAGGCACCGAGGCTGCCGTCGCCGCAGTACGTGCGGGCCAGCGGCCCCTTCACCGGCTCACCGAGCACCGTGCGGATGTCCTTGTCGACGTAGCTCCACCAGCCGTACTGGAAGGAGCTTCCCGCGTGCGAGCCGGTCGGGCCGTGCGCGGCCGACGGGGACTCGTCGACGGGGAGGCCGGCGGTGACGGCCGTGTAGAGGTCGCTGCCGAGGCCCGGTTCGAACTCGGCCTCGACCAGGAGGGGCCACCAGGCGTCCAGGATGCGGATCGCGTCGGCGTCGGCGTACCTCTTCGAGCCGGCAGCGGTCTCCGTGCGCTTGCCGCCGGCGGCGACCCAGGCCTGGAGTTTGCTCACGGCGGCCGACGCGGCCGGGTCGGTGACGGGCGAGCTCGTGACGACCTTCAGGAGCTCGGGCAGGACGTCCTCGGCCCGCAGGTCCGCCAGCGCGGCGTCGGCCATGGCCTTCACCAGGGCGGCCCGGGTCACCCCGCCCTGCTGGACGAGCTTCTTCACCCGGTCCTCCAGGAGGTTGCCGCGGTGCACCGAGCCGTTGCCCCAGGGTGCGGTCGTGTAGTCCTTGGCCTGCTTGTTGTTCCAGGAGACGTAGTAGTCCTGGTCGATGGAGTGGGGGTGGGCGGAGGGCGGGGTGTAGTCGGCCGTGTTGGACGCCGGGTACCAGCCGCGCCACTCGTAGGCCGGCCGGGCCCATGCCGGGAACTCGGAGTCGACGCCGGCCGCGCGCACCGGGTTGTCGCCGCTGTTGTAGTACGCGGTGTGTTCGGAGTCGGCGTAGAACCAGTTGAAGGTGTAGTTGATGTGCTGCACGGCCTTCTGGAAGGACTCGGGGCCCTTGACGTGGTCGGGGTCGTTCAGCATCTGGAAGCCGATGATGGAGTCGGCCTCGTGCAGGAAGGACGAGCGCAGGGTGGTGTAGGCGACCTTCTTGCCGCCGACCGTCGCGCGGTATTCGACGGGTCCGTACTTGGTGCGCCAGACGCGCATGGTGTACGAACCGGCCGCGGTGCCGTCGGCGGTCGTGGGCTTCCAGGCATTCTTCTGCTCGATCTTCTCCATCGGCGTGCAGGTGCCGCGGTACAGGTAGTGGTAGTCGTCCTGGCACAGTTCGACGGCGTAGGAGTCGATGATGTCCTGGCCGGAGGTCGTGGCGCTCCACGCGTAGTCCTGACCGCGGCCGAGTTCGACGTACATGCTCAGGCCTGCGAAGGAGGCGCCGCGGGCGCTGATGCCCGGGCCCTGAATCTCCTGGAGCAGCAGCAACTGGGGGGCGAAGTAGCCGGTCTGCGGGCCGAACACGGCGACGGGGTGGCCACTGGCGGTGTGCTCGCCGCTGACCACGAGGGCGTTGGACATGCCGCGCCTGGCGGACGAGGTGGCGGTTTTCGCGGCGTGGCCGGAGGCGCCGGTCGCGGCGGCCGTCGCGGCGCTGCCGGTGCGGTCGTACACGAGAGGCTCCGGCTCCACCGAGCCGGCGTCGGGCAGGGCCGTGCCCTGCGGGTCGGCCGGCTTGGTGCCGTAGGGGAACCTGCCGCCCTGCTGGGTGAGGACGGCCTCCGGGTCGTTGCGCATCCGGAAGGACTCCCAGACCTCGGTGCCCTCGGTGACGCCGTACTTCTCCTGGGCGGCCAGCAGCGAGAGGGCGTTGTTCACGTCGCCGCCTCCGCCGGAGCCGAACAGCGCGCCGATGACGGAGGCCAGCGCGACCAGGTCGGTGATCTTGAAGTGTTCGATGGTTCCGGCGTTGGTCACTGAGTCCTTGTGCCCGGTGAGTACGTACTCACCGGGGAAGGTGCGCCCGCTGTCGGAGGCGTCGATGTAGGAGTTGATGCCGTCGAGGTAGGCCCTTGCGTCGGCGAGGGCCTGTTGTCCGCGTTCGCCGTTGGTGGCCACGGCGTTGTCGATCTGCGCCCGCAGATCGGCCTCGCTGTACGGGGCGTGCCGCCAGAACTGCTGCTCGAGGCCCTGGTTGGAGGGCGCACCGCCCGCGAAGGAGGTCAGCTGTCCGCGCCCGACGTGCCGGAAGACGTCCATCAGCCACAGCCGGTCCTGGGCCGCCGCATAGCCGGCGCCGAACTCCGTGCCGTATCTGGTGGTACCGGTGATGTGCGGCACACCGGTCTTCTTGTCCCGGACGATCGTCACGTCACCGCGTCCGGCGGGTTTGACGGTGGAGGCGACCTGGTCGGCGGGGACCCCGAAGGACGCGTCGTTGAAGAAGGTGTTGATCTTGTCGTTGGTGAGGCCCGAGTAGCCCTTGGCCAGGTCGGCGTAGGGCCCGAGCTGGTCCTCGGCATGCTGGGGCTGGGTGCCGAAGGCCTGGTTGAGGAGGATCTGCGCGAGGGTGGCGTTGCCGTTCTGACCGGGCGGGAGGATGTCCGAACACTGATTGCCGCAATGGTCGTTCGCCGCGGCCGTGACCTGCGCCGCCGCCGTTTCCGAGGCGCCTGCCGGGGCAAGCGGCGACAAGAGACCCGCGATCAGCGTGCATACCGATGCTGTCTTCAGGAACCCGGGGATTCCGCTGGGAGTTCTCATTCTGTCGAGAACGGTGCGTGGGGCACGCCGTGGCATGGGGGGCTCCTCCCGACGGGGGTGGGCGGGATGTTACCGCCGGTATCCCCCGGCTTGAAGATGAACAAGCGTCACTTTGTGAAGTCAGCACAACAGGCACAGGAATCACGGCAGTCGACTCGCGAGCCTCTTCGGGCCGCTTATGGAGGCCATTTGAAATCGGATGGAGCCGATTCGCTTGTCGATACGTCTATTCGGCGACGTCCGTACGACGACGCCGAAGTGACCGGATTACAGGTGCAGGTGTGACGGAGGTGCAGGACGATGGCGGGTTTCCGGAGTCTGGCGAGACAGGTGCGCGATCCGCGGTGCGATCTGGCCTTGCGGCGTTATTCGCTGCGCAAGTGCCTTGAGAGGTTCGCGCCTTACGGACACAGGGCGACCTGGGACCATCTGTGCTCCCGGGCGGGGTTCGGCCCCGAGGACCGCTCTCCCGATCCGGTGCGGCTCGTGGCCGCACTGGACGAGCTGGAGGAGGCGCGGGCGGTCTGGCTGGCCTACGAGGTCGAGTTCGCCGAGCGCCGCAAGAAGGAGAAGCACGACGGGCTGCGCAGCCCGGGCAGTGTGGACGACTGGCACCGGCTGACCTGGGGCGGTTTCGGTGTGGCCTGGTGCGACGATCCGGCGGTCCATCCCCGTGAACCGCTGGCCGAGGTGCTGCGCCGGCTGATCGCCGCGCTGGAGCGCGAGCCGGGCTCGCAGTGCCCGGTGTGCGACGGGGAGCGGCTCGTGTGGAGGTACGACCTGGACCACGAACCCTCGTCCGGTCCGGTCTGCACGGACTGCGGAATCCTGGTGCCGCGCCCGGTGCTCACGCCCGAGTCCCTGGCGTACGCCCGGCGGACGAGGCTGTTGGTGTCGGCTTGACGGATGCGGGTGCGCGGGGGGTGCGCCGGGGATGCCGCACCCCCACTGCCGGTGGTGACTGGCACCATCGACGCCATGATGCAGGTGTGCCTGAACGGTTCGCGGACGGCCGCTGACGGCGTGGCCGTGCCGCTGACACCCGAGTCGATGGCCGACTCGGCCGCCGAGGCCGTCGCCGCCGGGGCGACGGACATCCATGTCCACCCCAAGACGCCCTGCGGACACGACACGTTGTCGCCGCGGGTGCTCGCTCGGACGCTGTCGGCGATCCGGGAGCGGGTGCCGGTGCCGGTCGGTGTGACCACGGGCGCGTGGGCGGAACCCGACCCCGCCGCCCGGCTGCGGCGGATCCGCGACTGGACCGTGCTGCCCGACCACGCCTCGGTCAACTGGCACGAGCCGGGGGCGGAGGAGACGGCCGCGCTGCTCATGGAGCTCGGGGTGGGCGTGGAGGCCGGCATCTGGTCGGGCACGGACGGGGCCGAGCGGTTCGCGGCCTCACCGCTCGGGCCGAAGGTCCTGAGGGTCCTGGCGGAGGTGACCGACACGGACCCGTCAGCCGCCGTTTCCTCCGCGCGGGCCCTTCTGTCCGGCATCGGGACGGCACACGGACGCCCGGTGCTGCTGCACGGCGAGGACGGCGGCGCCTGGCCGGTGCTGCGACTCGCGGGCCGGCTGGGCCTGGCCACGCGGATCGGGCTGGAGGACGTCCTGGTGCTGCCGGACGGCGCGCCGGCGGGGTCCAACGCCGAGCTCGTCGCGGCCGGTCTGACGGAGCACGCGGCGGGCCGGGCGGATGCCTCCCCCGCTACCCCCGACCGCCCCGGTCGACCATCAGACGGGAACCGGTGAGGCGTTCACCGAAGACGTCGTCGGGGTTGGACAGGACGCAGGTGTCCAGGGAGAGGCAGCCGCAGCCGATGCAGTCGGCGAGGTGGTCCCGCAGCCGGTTCAGCTGTTTGATGCGCTCTTCCAGTTCGGTGCGCCAGACTTCGGAGAGGTGCGCCCAGTCCTCCCGGGTGGGCGTGCGCTCCTCGGGGAGTTCCGCGAGCGCTTCGCGGATCGTCGCCAGGGGGATGCCGACCCGTTGCGCGGCCCGGATGAAGGCGACCCGGCGGAGTGTGTCGCGCGAGTAGCGGCGCTGGTTGCCCGAGGTCCGGCGGCTGCCGATCAGGCCCTTGGACTCGTAGAAGTGCAGGGCCGAGACGGCGGCGCCGCTGCGCGCCGCGAGCTGGCCGACCGTGAGCTCATGGATCTTCTCTGGAATCCGGTGCACCCCTCGAACCCTACCGAGTGCGTTGACACAGCCCCCTCGGCCGACCATGCTAAGCAGTCGCTTAGAGATTGAGCGCGCAGACCCCCTGCACACGAGAGGCCTGGAAGACATGGCAGAGCCGAGGATCTTCACGTCCGTCGACGAGCTGAAGTCGGCAGTGGGCGAACAACTGGGGTACACCGACTGGCTCGACGTCGACCAGAAGCGGATCGACCTCTTCGCGGAGGCCACCGGCGACCACCAGTGGATCCACGTCGACCCGGAGAAGGCCGCCGCCGGCCCCTTCGGCACCACCATCGCGCACGGCTATCTGACCCTGTCGCTGCTGCCCCTCTTCGGGCCGCAGCTGATCGCCGTCGAGGGCGTGAAGATGGGCGTCAACTACGGCACGAACAAGGTGCGTTTCCCCGCTCCGGTCCCCGTCAACTCCCGGCTGCGGGCCACGGCGACGATCAGCGCCGTCGACGAGGTGCCGGGCGGGGTCCAGGTGGCCGTCGCCTTCAGCGTCGAGCGCGAGGGCGGCGACAAGCCGGTCTGTGTCGCCGAGTCCGTGGCGCGCTACTACCTCTGAGGCCGGTCCCGGACCACCTCCGAGGCCGCGGCACCCCGGCCTCAGTCCGTCGCACCCCGGGCCCCGACCATCCGCAGCACGAGGTCGGCGTACAACTCGCCGACCTGCTCCGGCGTCCGGGGCCCGTCGACGTTGAACCACCGCGCCACGTCGATGCAGAGGGACAGCACGGCCAGCGTCGTGCCGTGCACGTCGACGACCTCGAACTCGCCCGAGCGCGCGCCCTCCTCGATGATCCCGCGCACCTCGCCGTCGACCTGGCGCCGGAGCGCGAGGATCTCGGCGCGGGCGTCCGGCCCGAGCGATTCGAGTTCGTACTGCACGACCCGCGCGGTGGTGCGCCCGCCCGCGTGCCAGCGCACGAAGGAGCTCACCGCGTCGGCGAGCCGCTCGGTGGGGCTGCCCTCGCGCCGCGACGCCGTCCGCAGGATCTCCAGGGCCTTCTCGTGCCCGATCCTGCTGATGCGGTGCAGCAGCTCTTCCTTGGTCTTGTAGTGGATGTAGAGCGCCGCCGGGCTCATCCCGGCGCGGCCCGCGATGTCACGGGTCGTCGTCGCGTGGTAGCCACGCTCGGCGAAGGCCTCCACCGCGGCGACCAGCAGCCGCCGCGCCGCGTCGGGCGTGACCTCGCCCCACGCCTGCGCCTCGCCGCCGGCCGTCTCCTCCGCCGTACTCATCACTCGCCCCTCTCCACTGGCAGGAGCAACACCATACCGCCGAAGGTGAGCGAGCGCTTAGAGCGACCGCTCAGCGCTTCTCGTAGGGGGCGTACGAGGGGGCCGCGCCCGGCCCCTCCTGCCGGTCCCGGATCACCTTGGACAGGGTGAAGGCCGAGGTGACCAGGTACAGGACGGCGATGGCGAGGAAGGCCCGCACCCAGGCGTCGGCGCTCAGCTGGTAGATGCCGATGGCGGTGGCCGCCATGGCGACGGCGAAGGAGGCGACGGCCTGGCCGTAGAAGGCGGCCGTGTTCTGCTGCTTGCCCGGTGTGTCACTCATGGGGGACAGCATCGGCGGACGTGGCCCGCGCCACATCCGCCGAAGTACTCAGGCGCGTACTCAGAACGCCGAGACCCCCGTCAGCGCCCGCCCGATGACCAGCTTCTGGATCTGGCTCGTGCCCTCGTAGAGGGTCATCACCCGGGCGTCCCGCAGCAGCTTGCCCGCCGGATACTCGTCGATGTAGCCGTAGCCGCCGAAAACCTGGAGCGCGTTGTTCGCGGCGCGGACGGCGGCCTCCGAGGCGAACAGCTTGGCCTTGGACGACTCCACGGCGAACGACTGCCCCCGGTCGATCAGGTCGGCCACCCGCCAGGTCAGCAGCCGGGCCGCGTCGACGTCCAGCGCGATGTCGCTGATCAGCTCCTGGACAAGCTGGTGGTGGGCGATGGTCCTGCCGAACTGCTCGCGCTCCCCCGCGTACCGCACGGCCGCGTCCAGGGCCGCCTTGGCTATGCCCACGCAGCCCGCCGCGACCGACATCCGGCCCTTGGCGAGGGCCGACATGGCGATCGAGAAGCCCTTGCCCTCCTGCCCCAGCAGGGCGGAGGCCGGCACGCGCACGTCCTCGAGGACCAGTTCGGCGGTGGCCTGACCGCGCAGCCCGAGCTTGCCGTGGATGGTGCGGCGGGTCAGGCCGGGCGTGTCAGTGGGGACGAGGAAGGCGGAGACGCCCTTGTGGCCGGGGGCGTCCGTGGAGCGGGCGAAGAGCAGGACGACGTCGGCCCAGGTGCCGTTGGTGATGAACATCTTGGTGCCGTTGAGGACGAAGTCGTCGCCGTCGCGTACCGCCCGGGTCGCGAGGCTGCCCGCGTCCGAGCCCGTGCCCGGCTCGGTCAGGCCGAAGCAGCCGATCGACGCGCCCGAGGTCAGCCCCGGCAGCCAGCGGCGCTTCTGCTCCTCGCTGCCGTGGGCGGCGACGGTCTTGGCGACCAGCCCGAGGGACACCGAGACGATCCCGCGCACCGACGAGTCACCCCGGCCCAGCTCCTCGGTGACCAGGCAGTACGCGAGGTGGTCACCGCCGGAGCCGCCGTACTCCTCGTCGATCGTCAGGCCCAGGAAGCCGACCTCGCCGAGCTTCTTCACGATCGCCCGGTCGACCTCCTCGGCGCGGTCCCAGGCGACGACATGCGGGGTGATCTCACGCTCCACGAAGTCCCGCGCGAGCTGCCGGACCGCGCTCTGCTCCTCGCTGAGCTCCAGATTCACCACAGGTCACCCCATTGAAAGCCGTACATTTAAATTAGCACTGCTAGTTTCTGTGTGCAGCCCTACTATGTGCGCCATGGCCCGACCGCGCAAGCCCTTGCTCAGCACCGACCGGATCGTCGAGACGGCCCGGGCGCTCGTGGACGCGGAGGGTCTGGCCGCTGTCTCCACGCGGCGGCTCGCCGCCGAGCTGGGGGTCAGCGGGCCCTCGCTGTACAACCACTTCCGCACCAAGGACGAGATCCTGGAGGCGGTCGCCGACTCGGTGAGCGGCCAGGTGGACCTGTCGATGTTCCAGGACGGCCGGGACTGGCGGACCGCGCTGCACGACTGGGCCGTCTCCTACCGGGCCGCCCTGCGCGACCACCCGAACATCGTCCCGGTGCTGGCCCGCGGCCCCGGCCGCCGCCCGGCTGGACTGCGCCTCGCGGACGCCGTCTACGGCGCGATGGTCGCCGCGGGCTGGCCGCCGGCACAGGCCACGTCGATCGGCGCGCTGATGCGGTACTTCGTGATGGGTTCCGCGCTCGGCTCCTTCGCCGGGGGATTCGTGGACGACGCGAGCGCCTACGACCCCGCCGACTACCCCCATCTCCAGCAGGCCCATCTCCTCGCCGAGAAGCAGGAGAAGATCGACGAGCGCGCCTTCGAGACCGGTCTGACGGCCCTGCTGGACGGGCTGGCGCAACAGTACGAGCGGGTGCGGCGCACGGCGTAGGGCAACGCGCCACGGACGCTTCGGCGGTGGCCGAACCGTCCGTGTTCCATGCTGGAGGCATGACGACGAGGGACCCGCAGGCCACGGCACTGGCGCGGCTGGCCGCGCTGTTCGCCGACGAGACCCGGGCCGCGTGTCTGCTGGCGCTGCTGGACGGACGGGCCTGGACCGCGAGCGAGCTGGCACGGCACGCGGGCGTGGCCGCGTCGACGCTGAGCGAGCATCTGGGCCGGCTCGTGGCGGGCGGGCTGCTCGCCGAGGAGCGCCAGGGCCGTCACCGGTACGTCCGGCTGGCCGACGCCCGCGTCGCCCAGCTGGTGGAGGACCTGGCCGCCCAGGTCTCGCCGGGCACGGCGGTACGGCCGCGGAACCTGCGGGAGTCGAGCGCCGGCTCGGCCATGGCCCGGGGCCGTACCTGCTACGACCATCTCGCCGGGCGGCTCGGCATCGCGGTCACCGACGCGCTGACGGCACGCGGGCTGCTGGAGCAGGAGACGGGCTTCGCGCTCACCGACGCCGGGCTGGCGTGGTTCGCGTCGGCCGGGATCGGCCTGGAGCGGCGGGGCCGGCGCCCTCTGGCCCGGGCCTGTCTCGACTGGACCGAACGCCGCCCTCACCTGGCGGGCGTCGCGGGGGCGGCCCTGTGCCGGCACGCCCTGGACACGGGCTGGTGCGTGCGCATCGGCTCGGAGCGGGCGGTGAAGGTGACGCCGGCCGGTGAGAGCGCCCTGTGGGAGCTGCTGGGCGTGGAGGCGGGGGCGTTGCGATAGCCCCGTCCGAAATCCGCGAGCTTGCGACCCCCTCCCCCTCCTAGCCTCTGGAGCATGATGTCGAACGCCTCCCCGTCCCGTCCCGCACGCCGGGCGGAACTGCTGGCCGCCGGTGCGGCCGCCGTCACCGTGGTGCTGTGGGCCTCCGCCTTCGTCTCGATCCGCAGCGCGGGCGACGCCTACTCGCCGGGCGCGCTGGCGCTCGGGCGGCTGCTGGCCGGTGCGCTGACGCTGGGGGTGATCTGCCTGCTGCGGCGGGAGGGACTGCCGCCCCGCCCGGCCTGGCGCGGCATCGCGATATCGGGGCTGCTGTGGTTCGGCTTCTACATGGTCGCCCTCAACTGGGGCGAGCAGCAGGTCGACGCGGGTACGGCCGCCCTGGTCGTGAACACCGGGCCGATCCTCATCGCCCTGCTCGGAGCCCGGCTGCTCGGCGACCCGATGCCGCCGCGGCTGCTGGCGGGGATGGCCGTGTCGTTCGCCGGTGCCGTGACGGTGGGTCTGTCGATGTCGGGCGAGGGCGGTTCCTCGGTGCTCGGGGTGGTGCTGTGTCTGCTGGCGGCGATCGCGTACGCCGGTGGTGTCGTGGCGCAGAAGCCGGCGCTGGGCACGGCGAGCCCGCTGCAGGTGACGACGTTCGGGTGCCTGGTCGGCGCGGTGCTGTGCCTGCCGTTCGCGGGGCAGCTCGTCCAGGAGGCCGCGTCGGCGCCCGCCTCGGCGACGCTCAACATGGTCTACCTGGGCGTCTTCCCGACCGCGCTCGCCTTCACCACGTGGGCGTACGCGCTGTCCCGGACGACCGCGAGCAGGATGGGCGCGACGACGTACGCGGCGCCCGCGCTGGTCGTGCTGATGTCGTGGCTGTTCCTCGGCGAGGTGCCGGGGGCGCTCACGCTGGTGGGCGGAGTGCTGTGCCTGGCCGGTGTCGCGGTGTCCCGGTCGAGGTCGCGGGCGGCGGCACGGGCCGCGGCTCCGGGAGCGGTTCCGGAGCCACGGCCCGAGGAGGCCAAGGAGGCCGGGGACTCAGCCCGTTGACTCGGCCTTCGTCTCCGGCTCCGACTTCGTCTCCGGCTCCGACGTCGTCTCCGTCTCGGAGCTCGTCCGCGGCTCCGCCGGCGCCTCCGCCGCGCGTGCCCGGTCCGCGAGGATCTTGATCGACACCAGGGCGATCACCGAGAGCACGACGATGTACCCGGACACCGCCATCGACGTACCCGTCGCCTCCAGCAGCAGCACCATCATGAAGGGCGCGAGCCCGCCGCCCGCGACGGCCGCGATCTGGTAACCGAGGGAGGCGCCGGTGTAGCGCATCTCGGGCGTGAACAGCTCGGCGAACAGGGCCGCCTGGGGGCCGTACATGATGCTCAGGAAGCAGCTGGCGACGAATGTGCCGACCGCGAGCCACAGCAGCGAGCCGGTGTCGATCAGCAGGAAGAGCGGTACGGCCCACAGCGCGATGCCGGCCGCGCCGATGGCGTAGATCCGGATGCGGCCGAACTTGTCGGAGAGCGCGGCGGCAGCCGGGATCAGCACCAGCTGGGTGAGGCTGATGCACAGCGAGACCATGAGGACGGCGCTCTTCTTCATGCCGAGTTCGCGGGTCGTGTAGTCGAGCACGCCGGTGATGATGATGTAGAAGGTCGCCGTGTTCACGGCGAAGGAGCCGCCGGCGAGGAGCACCGTGCCGAGGTGGCCGCGCAGGATCGTGCGCAGCGGAGAGGACTGCTCGCCCTTCTCCTTCTCGGCCAGCTTCTTCTCCGCCTCCCGGAATTCGGGGGTCTCCTCGACGCGGGTGTGGATGTACCAGGCGAGCAGCAGGACGAACAGGCCGACGAGGAACGGCACGCGCCAGGCCCAGGCCGCGAACTGGGAATCGGTGGTGAACGCCCCGGCCAGCAGGAAGACCGTGTTGGCGGTCACCACGCCGATGGGGACGCCGAGCTGGACGAAGCTGCCGTAGACACCGCGCTTGCCCTCGGGGGCGTACTCGGTGGCCATCAGCATCGCGCCGCCCCATTGGGCGCCTACGGCGATGCCCTGCAGCACGCGGAAGAGGACCAGCAGGATCGGGGCGGCGACGCCGATCGTCTCGTACGTCGGGAGCAGGCCGATGCCGGTGGTGGCGAGGCCCATGAGGGTGAGCGCGAGGACGAGCATCGGCTTGCGGCCGCGCTTGTCGCCGAGGTGGCCGGCGACGATGCCGCCGATGGGGCGGGCGAGGAAGCCGACGGCGAAGGTCGCGAACGAGGCGAGGACGCCTGCCGTGGCGCTGCCGGCGGGGAAGTAGAGGTCGCCGAGCACGAGGGCGGCGGCTATGCCGAAGACGAAGTAGTCGTACCACTCGACGGCCGAGGCGAGCGCTGCCGCGGTGGCCACCCGGCGGCGGTTCCCGGCGGCGGGCGTGGTCGTGACGGGTTGAGCGGAAGGTGCCGTGTCCATGCGGTGCACGCTCCGGGGATGCGGGGACGGAACGGGGGGTGGCTCGAGTTCCGGGGAACGTACTGACCGGACGGTATGCGCGTCAACGGGTCGCGCACCAGGAGTTTTTTGCCTGTACTTGGCATCGACCGCGAGGCCCGGACATGCCGGAGGCCCCGGCCTCGCGAGGAGGCCGGGGTGCGCCGGAGCCGGGGCTAGAAGACGACCAGGGCCCGGCCGCCCTTGCCCGCCAGCATGTTCTCGAAGGCCGCCGGAATGCCGTCCAGGGAGATGCGCTCGGTCACCAGCGCGCTCAGGTCGAGGCGGCCCGCCCGGATGTGTTCGGCCAGGACCGGGAGGTCGACCGCCGGGTCGGAGTTGCCGTAGACGCAGCCGGAGAGGGTGCGGCCCCAGTGGAAGATCTCCAGGGCGTTGAAGGTGACCTGCTGGTCCTTGCCGCCGATGCCGACGACCGTGGTGCGGCCGCCGCGGCGGGTCGAGTCCCAGGCCGTGCGGATGCTGACCGCGCGTCCCGCGCACTCGACGGCGACGTCGACGCCCTGCTTGCCGGTGAGGCCGCGGATCTCGCGGGCGGTGGTGTCGGAGGCGACGACGTAGTCGGTGGCGCCGGCCGCCCGGGCCAGCTCCTCCTTCTCGGCGGACACGTCCACCGCGACGATCTTCGAGGCGCCCGCGATCCGGGCGGCCTGGAGGGCGGCCAGGCCCACTCCCCCGACCCCGAACACCGCGACCGTCTCACCGGCCCGGACCCGGGCCGAGTGGTGGACGGCGCCGTAGCCGGTGAGGACGGCGCAGCCGAGGAGGGCCGCGTCGGTGAGCGGGACGCCGTCCGGGACCGGCAGGACGCAGGACGCGGAGACGACCGTCTCCTCGGCGAACGCGGCGACGTTCAGGCCGGGGTGGAGGTCGGTGCCCTCGGTGGTGCGGGCGTAGACGTCGGCGGCGCCGCTGAGGGCGTTGGCGCACAGCCACACCTCGCCGAGCGAGCAGGCGTGGCAGGCGCCGCAGGACGGGGCCCAGTTGAGGACGACCCCGTCGCCGGGTGCGACGTGGCCGACGCCCTCGCCGACGGCGACGACCGTGCCGGCTCCCTCGTGGCCGAGGACGGCGGGGACGGGCACGCGCATGGTGCCGTCGGACAGGGACAGGTCGGAGTGGCAGACCCCGGCCGCGGCGAGCCGGACGCGGACCTGGCCGGGTCCGGGGTCGGGCAGGTCGATGCCGGTGATCTCCAGCGGGGAGCCGATGGCGGGCAGGACGGCGGCGCGGACAGCCATGACGGAAGGGACTCCCTGACTAGAACTGGAGGGACTTGGTCTGGAGGTACTCGGCCAGGCCGTGCACGCCGAGTTCGCGGCCCACGCCCGACTGCTTGTAGCCGCCGAAGGGCGCGAGCGGGTTGAAGCGGCCGCCGTTGATGTCGACCTGGCCGGTCTCCATCCGGCGGGCGAAGGCCACCGCCTCGGCCTCGTCACCGGCCCAGACGGCGCCGGCCAGGCCGTACACCGTGCCGTTGGCGATGCGCAGGGCGTCCTCCTCGTCCTCGTACTTCAGGATCGACAGGACCGGGCCGAAGATCTCCTCCTGCGCGATGGTCATGTCCGGGGTGACGTCGGCGAAGACGGTCGGGCTGACGAAGTACCCCGTCTCGCGCGGGGATTCGGGGCCGCCGGCGACCAGGCGGGCGCCCTCCGCGACGCCCTTCTCGATGTAGCCGCGCACCCGGTCCCGCTGCTTGGCGTTGACGACCGGGCCGATCCTCTCGCCGTACTTGGCGGCGGCGGCAGCGGCGAGCTCCACGGCCTCGGCGTACATCTCGCGGTGGACCAGCATCCGGGTCCAGGCGCTGCACGTCTGCCCGGAGTTGGACATGACGTTGGCGACGCCGACGTTGACCGCCTTGGCCAGGTCGGCGCTCGGGAGGATGACGTTGGCGGACTTGCCGCCCAGTTCGAGGGCGACCTTCTTGATCTGCCCGGCGGCGATCGCGGCGATCCGCCGGCCGACGGCGGTGGAGCCGGTGAAGGAGACCAGGTCGACGCCGGGGTGCTCGGCGAGGGCCTGTCCCGCGACCGGGCCGAGGCCGGTGACCAGGTTGAAGACGCCCGCCGGGAGCCCGGCCTCGTGCACGGCGTCGGCGAACAGCCGGGCGACCAGGGGGGTGTCCTCCGCGGGCTTCACCACGACCGTGCAGCCGGCCGCGAGGGCGGGGGCGACCTTGGCGACGATCTGGTGCAGCGGGTAGTTCCAGGGCGTGATCGCGGCCACGACACCGACCGGCTCGTGGTGCACGACCGAGTTGCCGGTCTTCTCCTCGAAGGCGTACGTGGCCGCCAGCTCGGCGTACGAGCCCGCGACCGCGATCGGCACGCCCGCGTGGACGGCCTGCGAGAACTTCAGGGGGGAGCCGAGCTCGGCCGTGACGGTCTCGGCGATCTCGTCCGCGCGGGTCACGAGCACGTCCCGCAGGGCGGTCAGGCGCGCCGCACGCTCGGCGGGCGGGGTCGCGGCCCAGTCCGGCAGGGCGGCACGGGCGGCGCGCACGGCGGCGTCGACGTCCTCGGCGGTGCCCGCCGGGACCGTGCCGATGATCTGCTCGTCGACCGGGTTCACGACCTCGATCACGTCCGGGCCGGCGGCGGGGCGCCAGGCGCCGTCGATGTACATGCCGTCGTATGCCTTCATCGCGCTTCCTCCGGGGGCGGGGCGTCGTCGTCCGGCACATAAACTAGCGACGATAGTTTTCTGGCGCCAGACACCACCGGTCATCAGAGCACGCGGACGGTCGCCCCCGGATGTGCCGCTCCTCACTCCCCCAGGTCGGGCAGGCGATCCGGGTGCGGACAGATCCGGTCGCCGTGCTGGTCGAAGACGAAGAGGTGGGCGAGGTCCACGAGGAGCGGCACCTGCATGCCGTGCCGGAGGGCCAGGTCCGGGGTGGTGCGGACGATGAGATCGCCGGGCAGGCGCACGTCGGCGGTCGCGGGGGCGGCGGCCTCGGGCTGGTCCAGGGCGATCACGGGTCCGGCCCGCCCGGCCGCGGACCGCTCCCGGAGCCTCGTGAGGACCGAGCCGTCGCGGCGGCGCCGCCGGACGGGGCGTCCGGGGCGGGGGCGCGGGGCCTCCAGTTCCGGGACGACGGCGGGGCGGGAGCCGGTGTTGAAGTGGACGAGGATCTCGTGCCCCTGGAACTCCACGTGCTCGACCACGCCGGTGATCGGCACCTCCCCGGGGCGGGCGGCACTGTGCTTGGCGATCCGGACGGCCTCGGAGCGCAGCCCGACGATGACCTCGCGGCCCTGCTGGACGCGCAGCAACTGGTGGTCCAGGGAGAGCGGTTCGGGCAGGCGCAGGAACTGCTTGCCCAGGCTGATGGTCATCGCGCCGTCCAGCGGGGCGCGCACCAGGCCGCGCAGCAGGTTGATGCGCGGGGTGCCGATGAACGCGGCGACGAACACGTTGGCGGGCAGCGCGTAGACCATGCGCGGGCTGTCGACCTGCTGGAGCACACCGCCGCGCAGCACGGCGACCCGGTCGCCGAGCGACATGGCCTCGGCCTGGTCGTGGGTGACGTAGATCGTGGTGACGCCCAGCTCCTGGGTGAGCCGGGAGATCTCGGCCCGCAGATGGGTGCGGAGCTTGGCGTCGAGGTTGGACAGCGGCTCGTCCATCAGGAACGCGGAGGGGTGGCGGGCGATGGCCCGGCCCATGGCGACCCGCTGGCGTTCGCCGCCGGAGAGCTGGCCGGGCAGCCGGTCGAGGACGTCCTCGATGCCGAGCATGCGGGCGGTGGCGTCGACCCGCGGCCGGGGGTCCGCGCCCGGATCCTCGATGCGCAGCGGGAACCCGATGTTCGCGCGGCTGGTCATGTTCGGGTACAGGGCGAAGTTCTGGAAGACCATCGCCATGTCCCGGCCGGACGGCGGCAGGTCGTTGGCGTACTCGCCGTCGAGCAGCAGCCGGCCCTCGTCGATCTCCTCGAGCCCGGCGATCATTCTGAGCACGGTGGACTTGCCGCAGCCGGACGGGCCGAGCAGCACGAGGAACTCGCCGGGGGTGATGTCCAGCGACAGCCGGTCCACCACGCGGGCGCCCCGCGTGTAGGACTTGCTCACGTCGTGCAGTGAGATGGCGCGTGTCATGAGGTGCCCCCCGAGGGGTCATCAGGGCGCTGGTGCTCCGCGGTCGGAAGCCCCGTGCGGGTCGTACGGGGCTGTGGGTCACGGAAGTTAACGGAATGTGTGCGGCCGGGGGAAGAGACCGGACAGGATCGGGGGCTTCGGTCCATCTGGTGAGAAGGCCGACGGTCAGCGGATGCCGGTGAGATGGGCGAAGACGACCACGTTCCCGGAGTAGCCCTTCCTACGGTCGTAGCTGCCGCCGCAGGTGATCAGGCGCAGCTCGGGACGGCCCCGGGCGCCGTACACCTCCTGGCTGGGGAAGTGCGCCTTCTCGTACGACTTGACCTTGTCGACCGTGTAGACGGCGATCCGTCCGTCGGCCCGGCGGGCCTTGACGATCCGGCCCCGCTTCAGCTCGGGCAGCCCGGCGAACACGGCCGGTCCGCTGTCCGTGTCGAGGTGCCCGACGGCCACGGCGGTGCCCTGCTCCCCGGGCGAGGCGCCGTGCCGGTACCAGCCGACGAGGTTGGGGTCGTCGTCCGGCGGTGCGGTGAGGCGGCGGTCGCGGTCGAGGCCGAGGCCCATGACCGGGGCGTCGAGGCGGAGGTAGGGGATGAGGAGCCGGGTGGCCCGGGAGCGGGGCAGGGTGCGGGGGCCGGCCGGGGGGCGGGGCTTGCGGACGGCGGGGGCGGCGGGCTTGGGAGCGGGGCGGGGGGCGGCGGCCGCGGGCCGGGGGCGGGGTGGGGGGGTGGCGGGGTCAGGGGTGCGGGGTGCTGGACTCCGGGGGGTGTGGGTGCCGCCGCCGCCCGGGCTCGGAGTCCCTTGGGTGCGGGGGGCGTTGCCGGCGGACCCGGGGGCGCGGGCCGGGGGTGCGGGGGGCCGGGGCGGGCCGGGGCGGGGGTCGGCGGAGGGGTGGGGGCCGGCGGGCCGGGAGGCGGTGCCGGTACCAGTGCGGGTGGGGCGCGGCGGGGCGGCTTCACCTGCGCGGGAGGGGCGCGGCGGGGCAGCCTCGTCTGCTCCGGAGGCCCCGGGCAGGGCGGCCGTCCCCGTGCCGGAGCCCGCCGGGTGGGCGGCCGTGGTGAAGTCCGGCGGGAGGGCCGTGACCGTACCGGGGGGTTCGTCGCCCCGGTCCCAGGAGACGCCGACCACGACCAGCAGCGAAACGGCCACCACGATCGTCCGCGTCAGCCGATAGGCACGCGTCCGGCGCCAGGGCCTACGAGGCCGCCGGGGCCACGGGGTGGAGGCGCCGGGGGCGCTGGGGGCGCCGGGGGGAGCCGCGTACCGCCCCGCCGGAATGGAACCGGAGGCGGAGGCGGAGCCGGAACCATGCCGGGCCCGAGGGTCCCGAACAGAGGCGGCGGCGGAACCGCGCTGACCCCGGGGGTCCCGAGCAGAGCCGGTCCCCCGGCGAAACCCCGGACCGTCGGCAGCACCAGGCCCGCGCCGATGCACCGGAGCGGCGGCGGATCCGGAACCCGAATCGGCGCTTCTGGCCGCGAGGCCGGCGGCAGTGCTCCGCCGGCCCGGCGTAGCCGGCGCAGCCCCGGCCCCTCCCCCGCGGCGCCCCGACGGCGCGGCGGCGGAACCGAAGCCGGAACCCGAAGCCGAACCCGAACCGACAGCGAAACCAGAACCGGAACCCGAACCCGAACCCGAACCCGAACCGACAGCGAAACCAGAACCGGAACCCGAACCCACACCGGACCCTGAACCGGACCTGAACCCGGACCTGAACCGGAACCCGAAGCGGGACCCGGAACCCGACCCGGACCCGGACCCGAACGGGGACCCGGACCCGGACCCGAAGCGGGCCCCGGACTCGGACCCGGACCCGCCGCCGCGCCGCCCCGCCGACGCGCCACCGCGCCGACCCGCCGACGCGCCACCGCGCCCACCCGCCGAGGCGGCGCCCTGTCCCGCGCCGCCTCCACGCCGTCTCTCCGGCCCGGCGTCGGGGCCGGGCGCGTCTCCGCCCCGCCCCGGCCGGGGGGCGGAGCGTTCCGCGGATCCTGCCTTACGCGGCGCCATCGGGGCGGCGACGGAGCCGGAACCAGACCGTCCCGGCGACGGCCGCCAGGCCGACCGCGGCCGCGCCGGTGACCGGCGTGAAGGCCTCACCGCGGGCGATGCCGCCACCGCCCGCGGGCGGGCCGCCGACCGGCGTCGTCGGCTTCGAGGTCGGGCAGTCGACCTTGAACACCTTGAACTTGCCCGCGCCGTGGGCCTTGTCGGTGAGCCACGTCAGCTTGTACTGCCCGTTGGGCAGGTCGATGGCCGTGGTCCGGCCCGTGCCGTTCGCGTCCGCGGTGAAGGTGCCGGTGCGCGTCGCCCCGCCCGGGACCTCGGGCTGGGTCTGGATGGTCCAGTTGACCTTCTCGTCCTCGTCGAAGTTGAACGCGGCGAGGTGGAAGTCGCAGACCTTCGGGTCGTTGCGCTGGTTGGTCGCGGCCGTCCCTGCGGCGTGGATCTTGACGTCTCCGTTGTCCCCCGGGATCGGAGCGGCGACGGCGGACACCCCGCTCAGGGTGGTCCCTGCGAGGGTGAGGGCGGCGAGGACGGCGGTGCGAGTGCCGGCACGACGCGCGAGGGGTACGACGGGCATGAACATGCCTCCAAGTCAGATGATTTACATACAAACACCTCGTCACCTGACTCTCTGTCACCTCACGGCCGAAAAGGACGCAGCATCGCCCTACGACACGTCAGATGTCGCCCTTCCGGCGCAGCGACACCCCACGCCTGAGGCCTCTTCGTGCCTCCGGAACCTCGCCGCCCGCCTCCTGTGCGGTGCCGGGCCCGTCCGGCTCATCAGGGTCGTCCGGCTCCTCCGTGTCCTCCGGCCTCCGTGGCGACCGCACCGCGACCCCGGACGACAGCAGCAACAGCACGCCCAGCATCACGAACGGCGCCGCCACACCCGCGACTCCGGCGATCAGCCCCGCCGCGGCGGGCGCGGCGACCTGGCCGAGCCGGTTGCCGGTCAGGCGCAGGGCCAGAGCCGTGGAGCGGGCGTCGTCGGGGGCGGCCTGGACGACCGTCGTCATGGACAGGGGCTGGCCGACCCCCAGGCAGAAGCCCAGCGCGACCAGCAGCAGGCCGAGCGCCCACACCGGCACCGGCAGGGCGATGCCCGCGCAGAGCAGGGCCGCCAGCAGACAGGTGAGCGTCAGCAGCGGGGTCCGGCCGAGCAGCCGCAGCAGGGGCGTGAGCACCATGCGGCAGGCGATGGTCGCCGCGGCGCGCAGACTGAGCAGGACGCCGATCACGGACGGCGCGATGCCCCGGTGTTCGCCGACCACCGGCAGGTAGGCGGTCAGGATGTCCGTCGCGGACAGCACGGCGAGGCTGATGAAGATGCCCGCCGGCACCCCGCGGGTGCGCAGGATGGCGCCGACCGGGATCCGGTCGCCCTTGTCCGGACGGGACGCGGACACCGTACGGCGGTGCTCGATGCGCCACAGCGAGGTGAACGCGACCGCCGCCGTCGCACCCGCCACGATCAGGGCGAGCGCGCTGCTGCCGGCCATGTCGTCGCCGCCGATCAGCGCGCCCGCGGCGACCGGGCCGACCAGCTGGCCGAGGGCGGCGCCGATGGTGAAGTGGCCGAAGTTGCGGTCCTGTTCGTGCGGCGCGGACTGGCGGGCGACCAGGGACTGGGAGCCGATGACGAAGCACAGGTGCCCGAGGCCCATCACCCCGCTCCACAGGGCCATCGTCCACAGGGAGCCGGCGACGCCGCTGAGGGCGCAGCCGCCGGATATGAGCACCACGCCGAGCGGCAGCAGGGGCGCGCAGCGGCCGTGGTCGGTGCGGCGGCCCAGGGGCACGGCGGCGAACAGGGGCAGCAGCGCGTAGACACCGGCGATCACACCGATGGCGCGTTCGTCCGCGCCCAGCGCGAGGGCCCGGTAGGAGACGGCGGGCCGGGCCATCGACACCGCACCCTGCGCGAAGCCGAAGGCGATGACGAGACGAAGCAGCCAACCGCGGTTCCCACCGGGCCTCACGATGACGTCCTCCATGGGGTGGCTAGATGATCCCGAACAGCATGCCCGCGCCGAGGATGACCAGGCAGGTGAGGGCGGCCCACTTCACGACGAACCTGGTGTGGTCGCCGAACTCCACCTTCGCCATGCCGACCAGGACGTAGACCGCCGGGACGAGCGGGCTGGACATGTGCAGCGGCTGGCCGACCAGCGAGGCGCGGGCCATCTCCAGCGGGGTGACCCCGTGCGCGGCACCGGCCTCGGCGAGGACGGGCAGGACACCGAAGTAGAAGCCGTCGTTCGACATGAAGTAGGTGAGCGGCAGGCTCAGGAGGCCGGTGACGAGGGCCATGTGCGGGCCCATGCTGCCGGGGATGACGTCCACCATCCACTTGGCCATGTGGTCGACCATGCCGGTGCCCTGGAGGACGCCGGTGAAGACGGCGGCGGCGAAGACCATGCCGGAGACGTTCAGGACGTTGTCGGCGTGGGCGGCCAGGCGGGCCCGCTGGGCGGGGATGTGCGGGAAGTTCACGGAGAGGGCGAGCGCGGCGCCGATCAGGAACAGCACCGGGATCGGCAGCCACTCCATGATCATGGCGGTGAGCAGGGAGACCGTGAGGAGCGCGTTGAACCAGTAGAGCCTGGGCCGCAGGGTTTCCCGGTTCGGGTCGAGGCCCTGGAAGCCGTCCCCGGAGGCCGCGGAGTCCTTTGCGCTCTCGGGAGCGTCCGTGCCGAAGCCCGCGCCGGCCGTACCGGCCGCGGCGCCCGTGCGCATCGAGACCGTGCCATCGCCGGAGCCGCCGGAACCGACGAGGACCGTCTCGGTCTCCTTCTCCGCCTCCAGCACGTCGTCCAGCGTCAGCACGCCCAGCCGCCGGCGCTCGCGCACTCCGAGCACGTAGGAGAGGACGAAGACGAAGAGCAGGCCCACCAGGAGCGCCGGGATCATCGGGACGAAGATGTCGCTGGCGTCGAGCTTCAGCGCGGTCGCGGCGCGAGCGGTCGGGCCGCCCCACGGGAGGGTGTTCATCACGCCGTTGGCCATGGCGGCCACACCGGTCATCACGACCAGGCTCATCTTCAGGCGCTTGTACAGCGGGTACATCGCCGAGACGGTGATCATGAAGGTGGTCGAGCCGTCGCCGTCCAGCGACACGATCGCGGCGAGCACCGCGGTGCCGACGACGATCCGCATCGGGTCGGCTTTGCAGAACTTGAGGATGCCGCGGACGATCGGGTCGAAGAGACCGACATCGATCATCACGCCGAAGTAGACGATCGCGAACATGAGCATCGCCGCGGTGGGGGCGAGGTCGGTCACGCCGTCGAGGACGTAGTCGCCGAGGTTGGCGCCCTTGCCGACGAACACGCAGAACAGCGCGGGAATCAGCACGAGCGCCGCGATCGGCGACATCTTCTTCATCATGATCAGGACCAGGAAGGTCGCGATCATGGCGAAGCCGAGGATGGTCAGCATGAGTGGATACCTAACGTTCGCCCTTGAACATCCCACCAGGGCCGGCGGTGTCCGAGACGTTAGGTGCCGTCAAGCAGCGTTAACAAGACGTTGACGTGCGAGCAATAAGCGCAAAACTGCTGGTCACAGCATTGCTCAGGTCAGAGTGGTGAGCTTTTCGGTCACTGCGGGGGATTCCGGCGCGGCCTCGGGGGCGACCTCGACGGGTACGCCGTTGAGGACCGCGTTGCCCGACAGCGGGTCGAGCTGCCGGCCGTCGAGGAGCTGGTTGACGTTGACGCCGGGGTCGGTGGAGGCGTGGCTGAGGCGGGTGCCGGGCCGGTGGTGGCCCCAGCCGTGCGGCAGGCTCACCACACCGCGGCGGACCGCGTCGGTGACCTCGGCGGGTGCGGTCACCTCTCCCCCGGCGCCCTTCACGCGCACGGCGGCCCCGTCCCCGATGCCCAGCCGCTCGGCGTCGTCCGGGTGGATGTGCAGGGTGCAGCGGTTCGAGCCGCCGGTGAGGGCGGGCACGTTGTGCATCCAGCTGTTGTTGGAGCGCAGATGGCGGCGGCCGACGAGGACGAGTCCCTCGGGGCGTTCGGCGAGGGCCGCGCGCAGGCGGGGCAGGTCGGCCACGATCGGGCCGGGCAGCAGCTCCACCCGGCCACTGCGGGTCTTCAGGGGCTGCGGCAGGCGGGGCTGAAGCGGGCCGAGGTCGATGCCGTGCGGGTGCGCGAGCAGCTTCTCCAGGCTGAGCCCGTCCGGTCGTACGCCGAAGCCGTCGCCGTAGGGGCCGAGGCGCAGCATCATGTCGAGCCGTCGTTCGGGGCCGGTGTCGCCGGTGAGCCGGCCGGCGAGTTCGCGCGGGTCGCCGCCGTGGACCGGCGAGTGCGGCTCCTTCACCGCCTTGCCGAGAGTCTGGTCGATGACCATCCGGTCGACGGCCGCCGGGTCGGCTCCGTGCATGCCGGTGACGGCGAGGATCAGCCGGGCCAGGATCTCCGTCTCCGCCATGCGACCGGGCTCCAGCGGGATCGCGGGGCGGGTGTAGCGGACCTGGTTGCGTACCGCGAGGGTGTTGAAGGCGAAGTCGTGGTGCGGGCTCTGGGAGGGCGGGGGCGGGGGCAGGACCACGTCGGCGTGGCGCGAGGTCTCGTTGAGGTACGGGTCGACGCTGACCATGAAGCCGAGCGAGTCAAGGGCCTTGTCGAGGCGGTCGCCGTCGGGTGCGGACAGCACGGGGTTGGCGGCGACGGCGATGAGCGCGCGGACCGGCTCGCCCTCCTCGGTGGCGGTGTCGATCTCCTCCGCGAGGGCGGACAGGGGCAGTTCGCCCTTCGCCTCGGGGTGCCGGCTCACCCGGGAGTGCCAGCGCCCGAGGGCGAAGCCGTGGCCGGGTCCGGCGGGGCGCGGGGTCTTGTCGGTCGCGGCCTGCGGGAAGAGCGCGCCGCCGGGCCGGTCGAGGTTGCCGGTGAGGATGTTCAGGACGTCGACGAGCCAGCTGGCCAGGGTGCCGTGCGGGACGGTGCAACTGCCGATCCGGCCGTAGACGGCGGCGGTGGGGGCGGCGGCCAGCTCGCGGGCAAGGGTGCGGATGACGCCGGCCTCGACGTCACAGGCCTCCGCGACCGCCTCGGGCGTGAACTGCCGTAGTTCTTCGGCCAGTTCCTCGACGCCCTGGACGTGCGGGGTCGGCTCGACGAGGTCCTCGTCGTAGAGCACCCACGCCATCGCGGCGAGCAGCAGCGCGTCGGTGCCGGGCCGGACGGCGATGTGCCGGTCGGCGAGCTTCGCGGTGCGGGTGCGCCGGGGGTCGATCACGACGAGGGTGCCGCCGCGGGCCTTGAGGGCCTTCAGCTTGCCGGGGAAGTCGGGGGCGGTGCACAGACTGCCGTTGGACTCCAGCGGGTTGGCGCCGATCAGGAGCAGATGGTCGGTGCGCTCGAGGTCGGGCACGGGGATGGCGTTGGCGTCGCCGAAGAGGAGTCCGCTGGAGACGTGCTTGGGCATCTGGTCGACCGTGGAGGCGGTGAAGATGCTGCGGGTGCCGAGCCCGGCGAGCAGGAGGGGCGGGTAGAGGGCACCGGCCATGGTGTGCACGTTGGGGTTGCCGAGGACGACGCCGACGGAGTTCGGGCCGTGCCGCTCCACGACGGGCCGGATGCCTGCGGCGACCGCGTCGAAGGCCTCCTCCCAGGTGGCCTCGCGCAGCTCGCCGTCCCGTCGTACGAGCGGGGTGCGCAGCCGGTCGGGGTCGGAGTCGACGGCCCCGAAGGAGGCACCCTTGGGGCAGATGAACCCCTGGCTGAAGACATCGTCGCGGTCACCGCGGGCGTGGGTGACGCGCGTTCCCTCGATGGTGAGGGTCAGGCCGCAGGTGGCCTCGCACAAGGGGCAGATACGCAGGGCGGTGCGGGACACGGGTCCTCCCGGGGCGGCGGGTACGGCGACGCGCCGAGCATACCGACCGGTATGAACGGTGGGGAGGCCCTGGCGGAAACCGGTCAGTCGAGCACCCGGGCCAGATAGGCCCGCAGCATCTCCCGGGCCTCGTCGATGATCCGCTGGTCCCCCTCCGGCGCGACCCGGAACGCCAGGTGAACGAGGGTGTCGGCGGTCTCGACGGCGATGAGGAAGACACGGCGCAGATCCTCGTCGGGCTCGCGGTCGAGGTAGCCGGAGAGGAGGTCGGTGAGGCGGTCGGCGACGCGGTGGTTGGGTTCGGACTGCCGGGCGCCGACCGGGATCTGGTTGCCGAAGTCGACGAGGGAGAAGCCGGGCGCGGTGCGCTTCATCTCCAGGTACTCGTCGAGCACCACGTCCATGGCCGTGCGCCAGCCCCCGTCCTCGCCGGTCTGCCGCAGGCGCTCGGTGACGCGCACGGTGTACCGCTCCAGGTTGCGCTGCGCCAGCGCGTCGGCCATCTGGCGCTTGTTGCCGAAGAAGCGGTAGACCGAGCCGATCGGGACCGAGGCCCGCTGGGCGACGGCACGGGTGCTCAGGGCGTCGTAGCCGACCTCGTCGAGGAGATCGGCGCAGGCGTCGAGGATCCGGGTCAGGCGTTCGGCACTGCGCCGCTGCACGGGCGCACGACGGAGTGGTGTCGCGGGGGGCACGGGCTTCATGATGCTCCTCCGGAGCGGCCGGGTGAACCTCGCCCCCCGGTGTCGGTGCCCTGCGTCCGGGCCTTGCGCCGGGACGCCGCGTCCGGCGAGATGCCGGGGCCGGGCTCCGAGGACGTGATGTCGGCCGTGCTCTCCACGGGCTTGCCGTCCACCGCCCACACGGTGCCGTCGTCGGCGTAGAGGCGGGCCGTGACGTGGTGGGTGCCGCGCGGCACCAGGCGGGTGTCCAGGCGGTAGTCGGCGGCGCGCAGCCGGGCGACGGGGCGGCCGTCGACGAAGAGGTGCGCGAGACCCCGTCCGGCCACCGCACGGGCCGCCGCGCCGGTCGGGGAGAAGCGGAAGTTCCGTACGCTCAGGCGGACGTCCCAGCCGCCGGCGGCGTCGGGCTGCACCTCGATACCGACGTCGGGGGCGCCCTCCTGCCCGACCTCGCGATAGGGCCGCCCGTCCTGGTCCCGGTCCTCCAGGATCTTGCCCACCGGTGTCGCCGACCCGGCACCCTCGCGGGCCTCGCCGGAGCCGCAGCCCGCGGATCCGGCCATCAGGAGGACACAGACCGCGAGCGCGGCAAGGGGTCTCCGTGTCCACGTCATGTCCGGGAGCGTAGAACACACGTCCGGCCCGGCGGATCGTTCTCAAGTCGGGTTCAGGTCATCCGTCGAGAGGATGCCGCGCGCCCCTCTTGCGTCGGGGAAATCGCAATCCTACGGTACTGCATAGGAATCGAGCGGCAAGGGAGCAGCGATCATGGGCGATGGGGGTACCTCCCGCGCGAGCGGGTTCGAGCGCGAAGGAGCGCGGAAGACCGCCGAAGGACTGACCTACCTCTCCGGCTTCGGCAACGAGCACAGCTCGGAGGCCGTCCCGGGCGCACTGCCCGAGGGCCGCAACTCGCCCCAGCGGGCCCCGCTCGGGCTGTACGCGGAGCAGCTGAGCGGTTCGGCGTTCACCGAGCCCCGGGCGCACAACCGCCGCTCGTGGCTGTACCGGATCCGCCCGTCCGCCGCGCACCCGGCGTTCACCCGGACCCACAGCGGCTCGATCCGCACCGCCCCCTTCACCCAGACCGTGCCCGACCCCAACCGCCTGCGCTGGGACCCGCTGCCCGACCCGGCGCCCGAGACCGACTTCCTGGCGGGCCTGTGGACCCTGGGCGGCAACGGTGACGCCACCCAGCGGACCGGCATCGCCGTGCACCTCTACGCGGCCAACGCCTCGATGGACCGGGTGTTCAGCGACGCCGACGGCGAGTTGCTGATCGTCCCGGAGCGTGGCGGGCTGCTGCTGCACACCGAGTTCGGTCTGCTGCATGTGGAGCCGGGACATGTGGCGCTGATCCCGCGTGGTGTCCGCTTCCGTGTGGAGCTGCTCGACGATTCTGCCCGCGGCTATGTGTGCGAGAACTACGGCGCGCCCTTCCGCCTCCCCGACCTGGGCCCGATCGGCGCCAACGGGCTCGCCAACCCCCGGGACTTCCGCGCACCGGTGGCGGCGTACGAGGACGTCGAGGGCCCGGTGGAGGTGGTGAACAAGTTCTGCGGCAACCTGTGGACCGCCACCTACGACCACTCCCCGCTCGACGTCGTCGCCTGGCACGGCAACCATGTGCCCTACATCTACGACCTGCGCCGTTTCAATGTGCTCGGCACCATCACCTACGACCACCCCGACCCGTCGATCTTCACGGTGCTGACGTCCCCGTCGGACACCCCGGGGCTGGCCGGTGTCGACTTCGTGGTGTTCGCGCCGCGCTGGCTGGTGGGCGAGGACACGTTCCGGCCGCCGTACTTCCACCGGAACGTGATGACCGAGTACATGGGCCTGATCGAGGGCGCGTACGACGCGAAGACGGCCGGAAAGGGGGGCTTCGTGCCGGGCGGCGGTTCGCTGCACAACATGATGTCGGCGCACGGCCCGGACCGGGAGACGTTCGACCGGGCGAGCGCCGCGGAGCTGAAGCCGCAGAAGATCGACGACGGTCTGGCGTTCATGTTCGAGACGCGCTGGCCGCTCACCCTCACGCCGCACGCGGCAGCCGCGGAGCACCTCCAGCAGCGCTACGACGACGTCTGGCAGGGCCTGGAGCGGCACTTCCGCCCCTAGGGCCTGTCGTTTGGATCAGGCCCTAGGGGACCCCTTGCACTGATCATTTCCTACCGGTACGGATGGCCCGTGACCTCCTTCGCCCCGGACTCCATCGTCCTGAACCGCAAGCTGCCGCTGTGGTACCAGGTGTCGCAGTCGCTGCGCGCCTCGATCCTCGGCCGCTCGCCCCAGGACCCGCTGCGGCTGCCCACCGAGGAGCAGCTGGCCGGGCACTACGGCGTGAGCGTGCTGACGATGCGGCAGGCGCTGAAGGAGCTGGAGGACGAGGGGCTGATCTCGCGCCACCGCCGGCGGGGCACCTTCATCGAGCCGCACGCGCGCCGGGGTTCCCCGGTGCGTCTGCTCGGCTCGGTGGACGCGATCGTGGCCCAGCAGTCGGGCATGACGACCGAACTGCTGGACCACGGCAGCACACCCGTGCCGGGCGAACTCGCCGAGTTCTTCCCGGACGTCGGGGAGGTGTCGACGTACCACCGGCTGCGCAGCGACGAGAAGACCGGTGAGCCGACGAACCACGCCCGCAACTATGTGCGCCCCGAACTGGCCGCGCGGATCGATCTGGACGACCTCGTCCGGTGGCCCATGACCAAGGTGCTGCGGGACGTGGCGGGTGCGGACATCAGCCGCATCACGGACACGGTGGAGGCGCGGCTGGCCGACCCGGAGACCTCGAAGCTGCTCCAAGTCCCCCTGCTGAGCCCGATCCTGCACTACACCGGGGTGACGTACGACGCCGCCGGGCGGCCTCTGGACGTGGCCGTCATCCACTACCGGGGGGACCGGTTCTCCTTCACGGTGACCCTGGACGCCACCTGACCCGCGTGTCGTCGTCAGGTCGTACGATGCCCAGCGTGACGCACGACGACGCTCCGCTGCTGGCGGACCTCATGCCGTGGTCCGTCGCACCGCCGCGGCTCGGCCGGGGCTGGCCGGCGGCCCCCGACGCGGGGTCCCTGAAGGCCCGCTGGGACGCCCTGGCCAAGGCCGAGGGCCCGGACCGCGAGTCACTGTTCCAGCCGACGCGGTCGCGCACGCTGCACACGGCGGTCGGCCGGCTGCCCGGCCGGAGCGGCAGCGGCGGCACGGAGAAGCTGGTGCGCGCCGCCGGACCCTGCCCGGAGCCGGTGCGCGTGCTGCTCGCGCCCTATGACGAGCAGTGGCTGATCCCCGACCAGCGGCTGATCGACGCGGCCCGCCCGGAGCTGTGGCGCGTGGCGGACGAGCGGCAGGTCTTCGTGGCGGAGGCGCCCGGGGCCGGCCCTCCCCTGCTCGTCTCCTCGCTGCTCCCGCTGCTCCGCCCCGGCCGGGTCCGCCCGCTGTTCCGCCGCCCGGGCGGGCGTGAGCCGAATCTGGCCCCGGGTCTGCTGGAGCACCTCGGCACCCGGCTGGGCGGCACCCCGGCACCACTGGACGTGCTCGCCTGGATCACGGCCACGGCCCGCCCGGACCTCACCGTCCCGCTCACCGGGGACGCCGACGCGTGGGAGCGGGGCCTGGAGCTGGGGCACCGGATGCTGTGGCTGATGCGCCGCGACGGCGAACGCCCGAAGCTGCCCGGCGGCCGCCGCCCCTACGTCCGCGCCCCGCTGCCCTCCCGGCCCGTGGCGCTGCGCTACGACCGGGACGAGGAGGCGCTGTTCCTGGACGAGGGCCGCATCTCCCCGGTGCCGCCGCAGGCCTGGGACTTCGAGGTGGGTGGAGTCCGTGTCCTGGAGCAGTGGTTCGCGACCCGCGTCGCCGTCCCCGAGCCGGGCACGCTGGCGGCGATCCGTCCCGCCACCTGGCCCCAGGCCTGGACGTCGGAGCTGCTGGAGCTGATCACCGTCCTCGCGCTCCTGGCCGAACTGCGCCCTCGGGAGGAGCCGGAGCTCCCCGACCCGGTCACGGCGACCGACCTGGGCAAGGCCGGCGTCCTCCCGGTGCCGAGCGCGGCCCGCCGCCCGGCCTCGGTGCTGGAGGGGCCCGAGGAGGGCCCCGAAGGGCAACTGGCCCTGCTCTAGCGCGACTCGGGGTCGAAGGCGCCGGTCTGGCACGACTCGGGGTCGAAGGCGTCCAGGACGCGTTCGAGCGCCCGCCGGAAGACCGCCTCCAGATCGACCGGTCCGCCCTGCTCCGTGAAGGCCGCGGCCATCCGCGGATAGGCGCCGGTGGCGATCTGGCTGCCCAGATAAGCCATGCGGACCGCGTTCTCCTCCTCCGCCGTCCACGGCATGGAGCGGGTGCGCTCGGCGGTCGCGATCTCGTTTCCGGTGTACGTCGTCACGACGCCGTTGAGCAGCGCGATCAGCTCCGTCTTCGCGCCGGCCGGCACGTCGAGCGGTTCGAGGCAGGCCAGGCAGTGCTCCAGGTAGCGCAGGGTGTTGGGGCTGAAGCCGAAGACCCCTGGCATCAGACGCGGCACCCAGGTGTGGCGGTACATGATCGCGCGCGTCTCCTCCGCGTTGCGGAGCATGTCGGCGCGCCAGTCGCCGGTGGGTTCGAACATCTCGTGCTCGGCGCCGATGGCGTCGATCATCAGCTCGTACAGATCCTCCTTGCGGGGGACGTAGTTGTACAGCGACATCGTGCCGCAGCCGAGCTCGGCGGCGACATGGCGCATCGTCACCCCGTCCAGCCCGTCCGCGTCGGCGATCCGCACCGCCGCCGCCGCGATGTCGGCGCGGGTGAACGCCGGTTTCGGCCCACGGCCGGTGCGCTCGGGGCGCGCCCAGATCACTTCGGGTACGGCCGCTCGGCCCGCCATCGCTCATCACCTCTGCCTCCATCCTAGTTACGTACAGCGTACGTAGTGCGCTATGGTCACACCATGGCTTCTACGTACGCTGTACTTAGTGAAGGTCTGGAGAAGCGGTTCGGGCAGGTCCATGCTCTGCGCGGGCTGGACCTGGCGATCGCCGCGGGGACGGTCTGCGGGGTCCTCGGGCCGAACGGCGCGGGCAAGACGACGGCCGTACGGCTGTTGACGACACTGCTGCGGCCGGACGCGGGTTCCGCCCGGGTAGCGGGGCACGACCTCGTCCGCGAGCCCGCCGCCGTACGCGCCCGGATCGGCGTCACCGGACAGGACACCTCGATCGACGGGGACCTCACCGGCCGCCAGAACCTCCAGCTGTTCGGCCGGCTGCACCGGGTGCCCGGCCCGGCCGCCCGGACCGCGGAACTCCTCGACCGCTTCGGCCTGACCGAGGCCGCCGACCGCCCCGCGTCCACCTGGTCCGGCGGCATGCGCCGCCGTCTGGACCTGGCGGCGAGCCTGGTCCGCCGTCCCGACGTGCTGTTCCTGGACGAGCCGACGACCGGCCTCGACCCGGCCAGCCGCACGCTCATCTGGGACGTGGTGCGCGGCCTGACCGCCGAGGGCACGACGGTGCTGCTCACCACCCAGTACCTGGAGGAGGCCGACCAACTGGCCGACGACATCGCCCTGGTGGACCGGGGCCGGGTCGCGCACACCGGGTCCCCGGCGCAGCTCAAGTCGCTCGTCGGGGCGCACGCCGAGGTCGTCGTGCCGGACGCGGACCTGCTCGCGAAGGCCGCGGCCGTGCTCGACCGGCTGACGGGCGCGCAGCCCTCGTTCGACCACGAGCGCAACGCCGCCGGCGCGGTCAGCAAGGACCCGACGCTCACGATCCCTTTGCTGGTGCGCGCCCTGGACACGGCCGGGGTGCCGCTGCTCGACGTCAGCCTGCGCCCGCCGACCCTCGACGACGTGTTCCTGCGCCTGACGGAGACCCAGACCGAGACGACCGGCGAGAAGGAGCGTGCCGCATGAGCATGCTGGCGTACGACGGAACCGCGATGCTGGGCCGCCAGCTGCTGCGGATGCGGAACAACCCGGGGCTGCTGATCCTCACCCAGGTCATGCCGATCAGCATGCTGCTGTTCTTCGGCTACGTCTTCGGCAGCGCGCTGGCGGTGCCGGGCGAGGCGTACCGGTCGTTCCTGGTGCCGGGCCTGCTGGTGGCGACCGCCTCGGGCGGGATCATGACCGGCATGTTCCAGGCGGCCGGGGACACGCACCGGGGCGTGACGAACCGCTTCCGGACGCTGCCGATGAGCCGGGCGGCGGTGCCGCTGGGGCAGGCCGCGGCGGACCTCGTGGCCACGGCCGCCGGGACCGTGCCGTTCCTGCTGGTGGGCCTCGCCGTGGGCTGGCGGGTCGAGGGCAGCCCGCTCGCGGCCCTCGGGGCGTTCGCGCTGCTGATGCTGTTCCGCTTCGCGTGCACCTGGGCCGGGATCTACCTGGGCCTGCTCACCCGCAACGAGGAGGCGGCCGGCCAGCTGGGCGGTGCGACGTTCCTGCTGCCGCTGCTGTCCAGCGCCTACATCCCGACGAGCGGGCTGCCGGGCTGGCTGCGGTCGGTCGCGGAGTGGAATCCGATCAGCGCGTTGGCGACGGCCCTGAGGGACCTGTTCGGCAACGCGCCGGTGCCCGACGGGGCGGCCTGGCCGGTGGCCCACCCGGTCGCGGGGTCGCTGCTGTGGTGCGCCGTACTGCTCGGGGTGTTCGTGCCGCTGGCCGTGCGCCAGTACGCGCACGGGGAGCGGTGAAGGGGCGGCCGGAACCGCGGACATGGCCCCCGGTCAGTGCCGGGCGGGGATGAGGCACCGACAGGGGGCGTGCCGCGCTCGGGAACACACCTGGCGTCGCTGCGAGCCGCGGGGATGACGGACGACGAGTGTCGCAGCGCGGCGCCAGGGGCGGTGTGACCGCCCGAGCGCGGACCCCTACCTGCTGCCGAACAGGGAGCGGCGCAGTCGGCGCAGCGGCGCGAAGAGCGAGACGCGACGTACGCGTGCGCCCCTGCCACTGCGGTCGTGCGGCTGACGCGCGGTCAGTTCCCGCATGAGCGAGGTCGCCTCGACCGTCTCCCGCTGGGGGACGGCGGGGCCGCCCAGCACCGAGAGGTGGCGGTCGAGGCGCGAACTGGTCGCGCTGCTCCCGCAGGTGATCGCAGGGACCCTGGCCCTGCTGCGCACTGTTATCTGATCCATGTCACTCCCCACCCGTACGAGTCCACCCGGCCCGGGCAGGTTAACCCTATCGTCCCGTTCGGGCACTCGTGTATCGCGGTCACAGGATTCACCTTCCCCATAAGGGGGTTGACGATGTGTTTGCGATTACTCTCCGAATCCAACAGATTTCAGGGCGAGTTGGACGATCGGCTGGGTAGTGGGCTGCGGCGATCCCCCGCCGGGCTCGACGGTCACGGCCAGTGACGTCGCGGAGGCGCCCAGACCCGTGGCGACCAGGGGCGTGTCGCCCTCGAAAAGCCCGAGGGAGCGTGGTTGCGCGCCCGGGCGCATGAGCCACAACTGGTGCACGCGGCCGCCCCCGGGCGTCCCGTATCCGCCGAGGGTGACCACCGCGCTCCCCTCCGTGGCGGAAGCGACCACTCCGATGGTGCGGCCCCGGCCGTCCCGGCCACTGCTCGCACGGGCGTCCGGAGCCGCCAGAACGTGGGCGATCTCACGTGACCGATCTTGCTCGGCGGTCAGCCGGTCCTGGGTCCGGTTCGCCTGCACGGCGAACAGCGAGGCGACGACGAGGGCCGCGGCGGCGGTGGCCGTGGCGAAGGGCACGAACAGCGGGATCCGGCGTCGCTGCCGCTGCCGCGGCGGCGGCTGGTTGCCCCAGACGTGCGGCGGCAGCTGCGCCGCCCGCGCCCGTGCCGGCTCGCGCACCGCACCCTGCGGCGCCGGGTCCTGCGGAGTCGTCCGTACGGCGAGCATGACCCGGTCGCGCAGCGCGGCCGGGGGCGGGGCGGTGGTGGACCAGGCGAGCCGGACGGCGTCCTCGGTCAGGGCGCGCACCTCGGCGGCGCAGCGGTCGCAGTCCCGGAGGTGCTTTTGGAAGCGGACCCGCTCCGCGGGTTCGAGGGCGTCCAGCGCGTAGGGCGCGGCGAGCGAGTGCAGGTCCTCGCGGCGGAAGAGGCTCATGCCACTCCTCCCAGGCACTCGCGCATCCGGGTCAGCCCGTCCCGCATGCGGGTCTTGACGGTGCCCAGCGGCAGGGACAGCTGCTCGGCCACTTCACGGTACGTGTACCCCTCGTAGTAGGCGAGGGTGACCGACTGGCGCTGCAGGACGGTGAGCCGGTCCAGGCAGCGGCGCACCCACTCGCGTTCGAGGCCGGCCTCGACCTCCTCGGTGACCTGGTCGAAGGCGGGCTGGTTCGCACGCAGTGCCTCACGCTGCTCGCGCTCCCCGGCCGCCCGGGCGCTGCGGACCCGGTCGACGGCACGGCGGTGGGCGAGGGTGAGGATCCAGGACATCGCACTGCCCCGTCCGGGGTCGAACCTCGCCGCGGAGCGCCACAGTTCGAGCAGCACCTCCTGAGCCACCTCCTCCGACTGGGCGGGGTCGCGCACCACGCGCCGTACGAGTCCGAACACCGGGCCGGACACCACTGCGTACAGCTCCTCGAACGCCTTCTGGTCCCCACCTGCCACGAGCAGCAGCAGCTCGTCCGCCTCCACTCGGTCCCCCTCTCCGAGGCCGCACCGGGCCTGTCCCCTCACGCGAGGCAATCGCAACGCACACACCTCCGGACGGTGTTACGGATCAGCGCGCCGAAAACGCGGGTCGCCCGGTGATGAAACAACTTTCCCCACTCGCCGTAAGAACGCTTGAGATTCGACCAATCCGCTCTGCCGGCCACTCCGAATGGCGTGTGTCAGGCAAGTTGGCACCGAGGACGGACGGCATGACACCTACCTTCAGGACCGGCGCGGGGCGCCGGAGCATCGCGACCGTGATCTGTGGTGCGCTGGCCACCGGCGGGCTCGCCGCCGCCGGTGTGACCGCGCTGGCACCTGAGGAGGCCTCCGCCTCCAGCCACCGCGAGGCCCCGCTGATCTCGGGGACCCCGCAGTACGACAACACCGATGTGTACGCGTTCGTCAGCCCGGACAAGCCGGACACGACGACCATCGTCGCGAACTGGATCCCCTTCGAGGAACCGGCCGGCGGGCCCAACTTCTTCCCGTTCGCCGAGGACGCCCAGTACGACCTGCGCCTCGACAGCAACGGGGACGCGCAGGAAGACCTGTTGTTCCGGTACACGTTCAAGACGCACACGAAGAACGACAAGACGTTCCTCTACAACACGGGCCCGGTCGAGAGCCTCGACGACCCCGACCTCAACATCACGCAGACGTACGACCTCGAGATGATCAAGCTGAAGCACCTGAAGGCCGTGTCGAAGACCAAGGTCGCCGACGATGTGCCGGTCGCGCCGTCGAACGTCGGCAAGGCGTCGATGCCGGACTACAACACCCTGCGCAAGCAGGCGGTGCACAAACTCGCCGGTGGCGCCCAGACGTTCGCCGGGCAGGCCGACGACCCGTTCTTCCTGGACCTGCGCGTCTTCGACCTGCTGTACGGCGGGAATCTCTCCGAGGTCGGCAACGACACCCTCAAGGGTTACAACGTCAACTCGATCGCCCTTCAGGTGCCCAGCAGCCTCATCACCGAGTCGCACGAGCAGCCGGTCGTCGGCGTCTGGTCGACGACCCAGCGCAAGAACGCCAAGAACTACTTCTCCCAGGTGTCGCGCCTGGGCAACCCGCTGGTGAACGAGGTCGTCAACCCGCTGAAGGACAAGGACAAGTTCAACGCGTCCACGCCTCGGGACGACGCCGAGTTCCTCAAGAACGTCACCAACCCGGAGCTGCCCAAGCTCATCGAGGCGATCTACAAGATCCCGGCGCCCGAGGAGCCGCGCAACGACCTGGTCGACGTGTTCCTCAAGGGCGTCAAGGACCTCAACCAGCCGCCGCACGTGACGCCGTCGGAGCAGCTGCGGCTCAACACGTCCATCAAGCCGGCCGCCAAGCCCAAGCGGCTGGGGGTCCTGGACGGTGACAACGCGGGCTTCCCGAACGGCCGTCGCCTCACCGACGACGTGATCGACGCCTCGCTCCAGGTCGTCGAGGGCGAACTGCTGGGCGCGAAGAACGACCTCGGTGACGCGGTCGACAAGAACGACAAGAAGTTCGAGAAGTCCTTCCCGTACGTGGCCCTGCCGACCGAGGGTTCGCGCGGCCCGCTCGCCAAGGGCGTGGACGGCGGCAACGACGTCCGCAGCCAGCTGGGCGACGCGCTCCAGCCGGCCGGCGCCGAGGGCTCGGACGACACACGCCTGATGGCCGCCTCCGCGGGCGCCGGTGCGGGCGGCATCGTTCTGATCGGCGCGGCCCTGATGTGGTGGCGCCGCATGCGGAACCGGGCGTACTGACCCGCTCCGCTCTCCCGGACCGGCGCGGCCCGTTCTCCGTCCCCCACGGCGCGGGCCGCGCCGCCGAGTCCACCCCGTCACCAGCACATCCGATCGAGGAGAGGTCATGCCTGCGCGTACGACCGACAGCACACCGGAGAGGCCCGACGACGACCGCGCGCCGTCGAACGCCCCGGAGCCCTGCGCCGGTGAGGACGCGCACACCCCTTCTCCGCCCGGCGAACACGCCGGTGACGACGCGCACACCTCTCCTCCGCCCGGCGAACACGCCGGTGACGACGGGACCGGGGCCGGCTCCGGGCAGCGGGTCGTCGCGGTGCGGCGGGCCGCCGACGGGGGGCGGCGGTGGCGGGCCCTGCATCTGGCCGGGTGTGCCGTGCTGCTGGCGCTCGCGGTGACCGGCGGAGCCATCGCGGTCGGGGGCGGGCAGGACCGCGGGGCCGGTGCCGACGCCGTCTCGGCGGCCGGGGCGCTGTCGCCCGGCGATCTCGCCCGGGGGGATCTCGACGCGGGGATCGCCTCGCTGCAGAAGCATCTGCGGGCCCAGCCGAGGGACTTCGGCAGCTGGGCCACCCTCGGGGTCGCCTACGTCGAGCAGGCCCGCACGAAGGGCGACCCCTCCCGGTATCCGCAGGCCCAGCGCGCCTTGAAGCGGTCCCTCCAGCTGGAGCCCGGCAACGACCAGGCCCTGGCGGGGCAGGCCGCCCTCGCCGCCGCCCGGCACGACTTCCCCGGCGCCCTGACCCACGCCGACCGGGCCCTGAAGCAGAACCCCTACAACGAACGCGCCCTGTGCACCCGGATCGACGCCCTCGTCGAACTCGGCCGGTACGACGACGCGGCGAAGGCCGCCGACACCGCCGACGACCGGCGCCCCGGAATCCCCGTCTTCACGCGGTACGCATATGTGCGCGAGCTGCGCGGCGACGTCCGCACGGCGCGTGGGGTGCTGGAGCGCGCTCTCGGCTCGGCCCACGCGCCCGCCGATGTCGCGTACGTCGCCACCGCCCTCGGTCAACTCGCCTGGAGCCAGGGCGAGTACAGGACGGCCCTCGACCACTACGCCCGTGCCCTCGCCGCCGACGACGGGTACCTGCCCGCCCTGGAGGGCCGCGCCCGCGCCCAGGCCGCGAGCGGGGAGCGGACGGCCGCCGTGCGGGGGCTGGAGCAGGTCGTCGCCCGGTTCCCGCTGCCCGGCCCGCTCGTCGCCCTCGGCGAGCTGTACGAGGACCGCGGCGCCGGCGGCGACCGGGCGAAGGCCGGCGACCAGTACGCCCTCGTCGACGCCTGGACGGCCCTCGCCCGCGCCGGCGGCGCCAACACCGACCTCGAGACGGCCCTGGCCGCCGCCGACCACGGCGACGAGAAGGAGGCCCTGCGCGCCGCCCGCGCCGAGTGGGACCGCCGCCACAGCGTGCACACCGCCGACGCCCTCGCCTGGGCCCTGCATGTCAACGGCCGGGACGAGGAAGCCCTGCCGTACGCCCGACGGGCGACCGCCACCGGCTACCGCAACGCCGTCTTCCTCTACCACCGCGGCGTCATCGAGCGCGCCACCGGCGACGAGCGCGGGGCCCGCGCGCATCTGAAGGCCGCGCTGGACCTGAACCCCGGCTTCTCGCCCCTCGGCGCGCGTGAGGCCCGTACCGCACTCAAGGACCTGAAGGGGAACCGGTGATCCTGCGCCGGCTGTTCGCGTCCGGCGCCGCCGTCCTCACGGCCGCCTGCGCGCTCACCCTGCTGCCCGCCGCCACGGCGAGCGCCCACCCGCTGGGCAACTTCACCGTCAACCGCTACGACGGCCTGGTCGCCGCCCCCGGCGAACTGCGGGTGCACCATGTCGAGGACCTCGCCGAGATCCCGGCGACCCAGGCGGGCCCGGACATCGAGCGGCTGGGCATCGCCATGTGGGCCCGCGAGCGGTGCGCCACTGCCGCCGAGGACAGCCGCGCGACCATCGGCGGACACGCGGTCGCCCTCACCGCCGAGCGCAGCCACGCGCGCGTGCGGCCCGGGCAGGCGGGGCTCGACACCCTGCGGGTGGAGTGCGAGCTGACCGCGCCGCTCCCGTCGGAGGAGAAGACCCTGTCCGTCGGCTTCCGCGGCGCGGGCGCCGCCGGCGGCCCGGGCTGGCGGGAGATCACGGCGCGGGGCGACCGTATGACGCTGGCCGCCTCGGACGTTCCGGAGAATTCGATATCGGACGAACTGACCAGCTACCCCGAGGAGTTGCTGTCCTCCCCGGCCGACACCGCGTCGGCCGCCCTGCGGGTGCGCCCCGGCGGCGCCGCCCTGGCCGAGGAGGAGTCGGACGCCCCCGCGGCCTCCGTGCTCCCGCGCGGCGCGGACCGCTGGACGCGTGCCCTGGACGACCTGGTGGCCCGGCAGGACCTCACCGCCGGCTTCGCCGCGCTGGCCCTGCTCATCGCCGTCGTCCTGGGCGCGATGCACGCACTCGCCCCGGGCCACGGCAAGACCATCATGGCCGCGACGGCGGCGGCCCGGGGCGGTCAGGCCCGGGTGAAGGACGTCCTGCCCATGGCCGCCTCGGTGACCATCACCCACACCCTGGGCGTGGTCGCCCTGGGCCTGCTGGTCACGGCCGGCTCGGCGGCGGCGCCCTCGGTGATCGCCTGGCTCGGCGTCGCCAGCGGCCTGCTGGTGACACTGGCGGGCGCGAGCCTGGTCCGCCGCGCCCTGCGCAACCGCGCGCACACCCACCCCCCGCACGGCCATCAGCACGACCACGGAAGCCACACCCACGACCACGACCATCACGGCGAGCACGACCACGGCCATCAGCACGACCACGACCACCCGCACGATCACAGCCACCCCCACTCCCACCCCCACACGATCGAGCACACCCACGGCGGTTCCACCCACAGCCACGCCATCGCCCCCACCCTGCGCGGCACGATCCTCATGGGCTTCGCGGGTGGCCTCGTGCCCAGCCCGTCCGCCGTGGTGGTGCTGGTCGGCGCCGCCGCCCTCGGCCAGGCCTGGTTCGGTCTGCTGCTCGTCGTCGCGTACGGCGTCGGGCTGGCGCTCACCCTCACGGCCGCCGGGTACGCCGTGGTCAAGGCGGGCAGCGGCATGACCCGGCTCCTGGACCGGCGCCCCCGCTGGACGGGAGGCCCGGCGGCGGCCCTGGTGCGCCGCACCGCACCGCTCGGTTCGGCCTTCGCCGTGGTGGTTCTCGGGGCCGGACTGGTGTTCAAGGGGGCGGCATCCGCACTCGGCTGAGTTACGTTCATGAGACATCGGGCGTCAGGAGAGAAGCAGACGTCGTGAGGAAAACCGACCTCATGGGGAAGACACACCCCATGGAGATTCCGCCCGGCTGCGAATGGGGGCGCCGTGTTCGAAGAACCGGGCCATGAGCGTGTGATCGCGGGCCGTTACCGGCTGCTGGCACCGCTGGGCGAGGGCGGCATGGGAACGGTGTGGCGCGCCCGCGACGAGGTGCTGCACCGCGAGGTCGCCGTCAAGGAGGTGCGCGCCCCGTCCGGCCTGGCGGGCGACGACGTGCAGCGGATGTACGCGCGGCTGGAGCGGGAGGCGTGGGCGGCGGCCCGGGTCGCCAACCGCAATGTGGTGACGGTGTACGACGTGGCCACGGACGACGGCCGGCCGTGGATCGTCATGGAACTGGTCCGCGGCCTCTCCTTGGCCGAAGTGCTCGACGCCGAGGGCCCGATGACACCGCAGCGCGCCGCGCACATCGGCGCCGAGGTGCTGTCCGCGCTGCGGTCCGCGCACGAGGCCGGGGTGCTGCACCGCGATGTGAAGCCGGCCAACGTGCTGATCTCGAACGACGGCCGGATCGTGCTCACCGACTTCGGTATCGCCATGGTCGAGGGCAGCTCGGCGCTGACCATGACCGGGGAGGTCATCGGCTCGCCCGAGTTCCTCGCCCCGGAGCGGGCGCTGGGGCGTACGCCGGGCCCGGAGTCGGACCTGTGGTCGCTCGGGGTGCTGCTGTACGCGACGGTCGAGGGCCACTCGCCCTTCCGTCACGACACCCCGCTGAGCACCCTGCGAGCGATCGTCGACGAGGAGTTGCCGCCGCCCTACCGGGCCGGGCCGCTCGCCCCGGTGATCGAGGGGCTGCTGCGCAAGGATCCGGAGCAGCGGCTGCCGCCCGAGCGGGCCGAGGAGGAGCTGCGGGTCGTCGCCGCGGGGGGTTCGCCGCGCGCGGACACCACGCGGGCGGTTCCGTTCCCGCCGACGGTCGTGGGTCACCCCGAGCCCGCTCCCACGCCCCCGATGCCGTTCCCCGGGAGTACGGCGGCGTCCGGGCCGACGGCGAACACGACGGCCACCGGCCGGGACGGGGAGCGCAGGACCGGGCGGGTGCTGGTCGCAGGGGTGATCGCGCTGGCGCTCGCGGTGGGCGGCCTGACGTACGCGTTGCTCAACAGCGGGGACGGTCCCGGCGGCAACGACCAGGGAGCCGGGAACAGTACGCCGACGGCGACCAAGGGCCCGCCGCGGAACACCGGGACGGAGAAGTCCAGCCCGTCGCCGACTCCGAGCGAGTCGGAGGAGAGCAGTCCGCCTCCGCAGTCGGTGCGGGTCGCCCTGCAGGGCCGGCGCACGGACTACTCGGGGCCGTGTCCGCCGCCGAACGCCCAGGCGCCCGAGTTCACGGCGACGCTCACGGTGGGCCGGCTGCCGGCCGAGGTGAGCTACCGCTGGGTGACCCAGGACGGGCAGGTCCTCGACGGGGGCTGGAAGACGCTGTCGTTCACAGAGGGCGGCGGCCGTTCGAAGCGGGACAGGGTGCGGGTGACGACCCAGGAGGAGAGCGGGACGTTCGAGAACGAGATCAGTGTCGAGGTGCGCGAGCCGGTGCGGACGACGTCCGAGGCGGTGCCGTTCTCCGTGGCGTGCGAGTCGGAGACCCCGACGGGCGGGGCCTCCCCTTCTCCCTCCGGCACGGACCCGGACGCGGGCTCGGATCCGGAGTCGAATGCGGGCTCGGACTCCGGCTGAGCGGTCAGTCGTTGCTGTTGAGCACGGGCAGATAACCGCCCGACTGACCGGGTGCCTTCGGGTGGTACGACTCGCCGATGTTCAGCCAGCTGACGCTGTGCAGCCAGGAGTCGCCGGAGCAGATCTCGTGGCCGGTGAAGGTGGTGCGTACGTCGCCGAAGGCGAAGCCGTGGTTCGCGGCGCGCTTGGCGATGGCGGTGTTGAGGTGGTCGGAGGCGTCGTTGATGGCCTTGCGCTTGGTCTCGGACAGACCGAGACAGGTGGCGCCGAGCTTGTAGAAGCGGGGGTAGCCGAGGACGACGACCCGGGCGGCGGGGGCTTTGGAGCGGATGGCCGAGTACACGTCGTCGAGCTTGCCGGGAAGCGTGGAGTCGACGTAGGCGCGGGCGGTGTTGATGCGGGAGACGCAGGTGCTGTCGGACTGGGTCACACAGGTCGTCATGACGTCGGCGAAGCCGGCGTCGTTGCCGCCGATGCTGAGGGAGACGAGGGCGGTGGAGGCGCTGAGCGGGGTGAGCTGACTCGCCAGAACATCACCCGTTCGGGCGCCCGAGCAGGCGGTGAAGTCGAAGGTCGAGGGTGAGTGGGCTGCGGCCCAGAGGTAGGGGTAGGCCTTGGTGCTGCGCTTGCAGTCGCCGCTGGAACTGATGTAGCTGCCGGCTCCGACTCCCGAGGAATAGGAGTCACCGAGCGCCACGTAGCCGCCAGTTGCGGCGAGTGAGGACGCCTGCGCCGTCGCTGCCCCGGTGAGGGCGGTGCCGACGGCGAGGAGGAGCGAGCTCACGAGGACGACAAGTCGGGAACGTCTCATGGAACCTCCCTTTAGCAGGATCTCTGCCATAACCGTGGTAGCAGCTACGCGTGTTGACAGGAAGTGTCCATGCCAAGTCTTTTCGGCCCTTCCTGACGTTCGGTGGCTTGTTCACGGCGGGTCGCGCCACACGCCCACCTCCCCTCATTGCGCGAACATGACAATTTTGTTGACTGACGCTCAACTCCCTTGCTCTACGCCAGTAGTTGGCCGACGCTTTACTCCGGCCGGGAGCGGAACGCGACGCTCCCAGGCCTGTGTGCGCGAGCACGCGCACATCCCCCACATGACGCGCGCCCCACCCAGGCGCGCGACGCCCGGAGGAGGACTCCCTCGTCATGGCACAACTGCGCAGCAAGAGACTCGGGTTCGCCGCACTCACCTCGCTGGCGACCGCCGCCCTCGTGGGCGGGCTCACCACGCTTCCCGCCCAGGCCGCACCCGCCGAGGGCCGGGTGCTCGCCGCGGACTCCCCGACCGCGATCAAGGACAGTTACCTCGTCACGCTCAAGAAGAGCGCGGGCCTGAAGGCGTCCTCGGCCGCGGGCAAGGGCCTGGTGAAGGAGTACGGCGGCTCGGTCGACAAGACGTTCAGCAAGGCGCTGAACGGCTACGCCGCCACCCTCTCCGCCACCGAGGCCAGGCAGCTCGCCGCCGACCCGGCGGTGGCCTCCGTCGAGCAGAACCAGCGCGTCACGCTCGCCGCCACCCAGACGAACGCCCCCTGGGGCCTGGACCGCGTCGACCAGGCCTCGCTCCCGCTGTCCGGCACCTACACCTACCCGGACAGCGCGGGCAGCGGTGTGACGGTCTATGTGATCGACACCGGTGTGCGCATCACCCACCAGCAGATCAGCGGCCGTGCCGCACACGGCTACGACGCGGTCGACGGCGACAACAACGCTTCCGACGGCAACGGCCACGGCACCCACGTGGCCACCACGATCGCGGGCACGACCTACGGCGTCGCGAAGAAGGCGAAGATCGTGGGGGTGCGGGTGCTGAACAACAGCGGCTCCGGCACCACGGCCGGTGTGATCGCGGGCATCGACTGGGTCACGCGGAACCACTCCGGCCCCTCCGTCGCCAACATGTCGCTCGGCGGCGGCGCCTCCGCCACCCTGGACACGGCCGTCCGCAACTCCATAGCCAGCGGCGTCACGTACGCCGTCGCCGCGGGCAACAGCAGCACCACGGCCTCCTCGTCCTCCCCCGCCCGGGTCGCCGAGGCCATCACGGTCGGCGCCACCACCAGCACCGACGCCAAGGCGAGCTACTCCAACTACGGCTCCGCCCTGGACATCTTCGCGCCCGGCTCCTCGATCACGGCCGGCTGGCACACCAGTGACACCGCGACCAACACCATCTCCGGCACCTCGATGGCGACCCCGCACGTCGCGGGTGCCGCCGCGGTCTACCTGGCCGGTCACACCTCCTCCACCCCGGCCCAGGTCGCCACGGCCCTGGTGAACGGCGCCGTCACCGGCAAGGTCACCAGCGCGGGTTCCGGCTCGCCGAACCGGCTGCTGCAGATCGTGCAGTGACCGACATCCACACCAGCACCTGAACATGTGTTCCCCGGAGGCCCTGATCACCTCCGGGGAACACATGTTTATGGGACGGGAACGTGCAACATGCGTCGCACATGGTGTCTGACGCAACGGCCAAACCAACAAAAACGTGAGCGGCCGTTCCAGGTCTTGCCATACGGGTTCAATCGTCAATACCGTCATACATCTCACCCGCATCGGTCCGTCAGTACGCGGCTCTAGGGGAGGGCTCAAGGACCGCGACGAACCGGCGCGGGGCGCGGTAGGGGGGTGCCGTGCTCGGTGATCACATCTGTCTCCGGGCCGTGCCGCGCGGTCGGCTGCCGTTTTTCGCGGCCGGCCAGCTTTGCCAGCTCACCCGGCGTGCCCGAAGTTCCATGTCGGCGTGCCTCGAGTGAGAACCCCCCTTTCGAACCGGACTGGATCCGGACTGCCCTGGGGGGGCGGTCCACCGGACGAGAGGGACCAGACTCATGAGCTCAGTTCTGCAGCCGGCCGCGACGGACCCGCATCCGCCGACCGCCGGAAAGTACCGGCCCGTCTCCTCGCACCTGGCGATAGCCCCGCCGGTGAGCGTGGTCATCCCGGCGATGAACGAGGCGGAGAACCTTCCGTACGTCTTCAAGACCCTGCCCGACTGGATACACGAAGTGGTCCTGGTCGACGGCAACTCCACCGACGACACCGTCGAGGTGGCCCGTGAGCTGTGGCCCGAGGTGAAGGTCGTCGAGCAGCGCGGCAAGGGCAAGGGCGACGCCCTGATCACCGGGTTCCAGGCCTGCACCGGCGACATCATCGTGATGATCGACGCGGACGGCTCGGCGGACGGCGGCGAGATCCTCAGTTACGTCTCCGCCCTGGTCTCCGGCGCGGACTTCGCCAAGGGCTCCCGCTTCGCCAACGGCGGCGGCACCGACGACATGACCTTCATCCGCAAGATGGGCAACTGGGCGCTGTGCACGGCCGTCAACCGCAAGTTCGGCGCCCGCTACACCGACCTCTGCTACGGCTACAACGCGTTCTGGCGGCACTGCCTCGACAAGATCGACCTCGACTGCACCGGCTTCGAGGTCGAGACCCTGATGAACATCCGCGTCGTCAAAGCCGGGCTGAAGGTGCAGGAGATCCCGAGCTACGAGTATCTGCGCATCCACGGCGTCAGCAATCTGCGGGCCGTGCGGGACGGCCTGCGCGTGCTCCGGGTGATCCTTCAGGAGCGCTCCAACCGCCGTGCGCTGCGCCGCCGTTCGCCCCAGTCGCCGATGCCGGCCGCGATGCGGGGAGAGGTGTCTTGAGCGGTCCCGGCATCTCCGTCGTGATCTGCGCGTACACCGAGGACCGCTGGGAGGACATCCTCGCCGCGGTCTCCTCGGTCCACGCGCAGTCGCGGCCGGCCCTGGAGACGCTGCTGGTCGTCGATCACAACGACACGCTCCGGGAGCGGCTGGCCAAGGAGTACAAGGAGCACAAGGAGTCCTCCGGCGGCGCCGTGGTGCGGGTGCTCGCCAACGCGGGTCCCCGCGGCCTGTCCGCGGGCCGCAACACCGGCATCGCCGCGGCCCGCGGCGAGATCGTGGCCTTCCTCGACGACGACGCCGTGGCCGAGCGCGACTGGCTGCGGCACTTCGCCGAGGCGTACACCGACGAGCGGGTGATGGCGGTGGGCGGGCGCACGGTGCCGGTCTGGGCGTCGGGGCGGCGGCCGGACTGGTTCCCGGAGGAGTTCGACTGGGTGGTGGGCTGCACGTACCGGGGCCTGCCGCGCGGCCGGGTGCGGGTGCGCAACGTGCTCGGCGGCAACGCCTCGTTCCGCCGCAGCGCCTTCGACGCGGCGGGGGGCTTCGCCACCGGCATCGGCCGGGACGGCGACAAACGCCCACTGGGCTGCGAGGAGACGGAACTGTGCATCCGCCTCAGCCGCGCCCGGCCCGACGCGGTGCTGCTGATCGACGACCGGGCGGTGATCCATCACCGGGTGCCCGGGATCCGCGAGCACTTCCGCTACTTCCGCACCCGCACCTACGCCGAGGGCCTGTCCAAGGCCCTGGTGGCGCGGAGCGTCGGCGCCGGGAAGGGGCTGGAGTCGGAGCGGCGGTACGCCACCAGGGTCCTGCCGGCCGGGGTGGCCCGGGGGCTGCGGGACGCCCTGCTGGCCCGGCCGGGCGGCGCGGGCCGGGCGGGGGCGATCGTGGCCGGGGTGCTGACGGCGGCGGGCGGCTACGTCGTCGGCAGCGTCCGGGCGCGCCGCGGCGGGACCACGTTCCGGGTGCCCGAGGTGGAGGTGGCGGCCCGTGAGTGACACCCGCGTCCCGATCCTCATGTACCACGCGGTGGCGACCGACCCGAACGAGGCGACCCGCGCCCTGTCGGTGACCCCGGAGGCGTTCGCCGAGCAGATGGCGGTGCTCGCCGACCGGGGCCGCACGCCGCTCACCACGGCCGGACTCGCGGCGTGCTGGCGCTCCGGCCGCGCGCTGCCCGAGCGGCCCGTCCTCATCACCTTCGACGACGGCTACGAGGGCGTGCACCGGCACGCCCTCCCCGCGCTCGCCAAGCACGGCTTCCCGGCCACCCTGTTCGTCTCGACCGGGTGGCTCCGGGGGCCGTACGACACCGGGGGCGGCCTGGACACCATGCTGGACTGGGACCAGGTCCGCGAACTCGCGGCGGCGGGCGTCGAGATCGGCGGGCACAGCCACAGCCACCCGCAGCTCGACCAGGTCTCCGACGCCACCCTGCGGTTCGAGCTGATCCACTGCAAGGAGATCGTCTCGGACCAACTGGGCAGCGTCCCCGCCTCGTTCGCCTACCCCTACGGCTACTCCAGCCGCCGGGTCCGGCAGGCGGTGCGCGAGACGGGCTACGCCCAGGCCCTCGCCGTGGGCAACGGCCTCGCGCGGCGTACGCAGGGGCCGTACGCGCTGCGGCGGGTGACGGTGCGCCGCAGCACGGACATCGGGGAGTTCGAACGGGTCGTGGAGGGCCGTGCCATCGCCCGTACGTTCGCCGGGGACCGTGCCCTGACCAAGGGGTACGCCGTCGTCCGCGGGGTTCGGCGGGCTCGCCGGCTGATCTCGCGCTCCGCGGGCTGACCTGCACGGGGGCGACATGCCGCGTGCACCTGGAAACCGGGTGCACGCGGCGTCCCCGTGCCGGATCATGGCGGCATGTCTGGAAACCCGCACGAGGCGCTGCCGATCCGGCTCAACGTCGACGACTCCGACTCCCCGTCCGACGTCGTCGACGCGCTTTTCCTCGGCCGCTTCGCGACGGGCGAGCAGCCGTACTCCCACGCGGTGAACATCGACCGCGTGCGCTCCGGTGCGACGCTGATGCCGCCCGGCGCCCGGGTGCTGCGCGTCGCCCGGGACGACGACCGCAGCGCGACACTCGCCGAGGGCGACGGCTGGACGCTGCTGGTCTCCCGCTGGAACCGGGGCGCCGACGTCACGGTGACGGCGACCGCCGAGGAACTCGCGAAGAAGATCCTCGACCAGGCCACGGACGGCGCGGCGGACGAGCCCGAACCGCAGCCGGAGAACGTCACGATGGGCTTCTGGTACGTCTCCCCGCGCCGCGGCCCGCACCGCACCACCCGCCAGATCGCGGCGGGCACCTGGGACGAGGTCCGGCCCAACTACACCGCGCCGGTGGCGGACGCCATGGACCGTCTGATGAAGACGACCCCCGAGGACATCGCGGGCCGGCTCCTGCTGCTGCACGGCCCGCCGGGCACCGGCAAGACCTCGGCGCTGCGGACTCTGGCCCGGTCCTGGCGCGACTGGTGCCAGGTGGACTGCGTCCTGGACCCCGAGCGGCTCTTCTCCGACGTCGGCTACCTGATGGACATCGCCATCGGCGAGGAGGACGCGACGGGCAAGGGCCGCTGGCGGCTGCTGCTCCTGGAGGACTGCGACGAACTGATCCGCGGCGAGGCCAAGCACACGGCGGGCCAGGCGCTGTCGAGGCTGCTGAACCTGACGGACGGCCTGCTCGGCCAGGGCCGCAACGTCCTGGTGGGGGTCACGACCAACGAGGACCTGGAGCGCCTGCACCCGGCCGTGGTCCGCCCGGGCCGCTGCCTCGCCCGGATCGAGGTCGGTCCGCTGACCCGCTCCGAGGCGGTGAACTGGCTGGGCCAGGAGGACGGCGTCGGCCGCGAGGGTGCGACGCTGGCGGAGCTGTACGCGCTGCGCCGGGGCACGTCCCCGACGTCCCTGCCGGAGCCGCGCGGGGGCGTCGACGCGGGCCTGTATCTGTAGGAGCTCGACGCCCTCCGGTGTTTTGATGGGTGTATGACCCTGTTCGTCGGCACGTCCGGGTGGCAGTACAAGGACTGGCGGGACGTCCTCTATCCGCCCGGGCTGCCGATGCGGCTGTGGCTGGAGGAGTACACGCGGCACTTCGCCACGGTCGAGATCAACAACGCCTTCTACCGGCTGCCGGCGCGCGAGACGTTCGAGGACTGGCGGGCGCGGGTGCCCGGGGACTTCGTCGTCGCGGTCAAGGCCAGCCGCTATCTGACCCACATCAAGCGGCTCAAGGACCCCCAGGAGCCGGTGCACCGCCTGATGAGCCACGCGGCGGGCCTCGGCGACCGGCTCGGCCCGGTCCTGCTCCAGCTGCCGCCCACCCTGCGCGCCGACCCGGGCCTGCTGGACGCGTGCCTGGCCTGCTTCCCGGCCTCGACGCGGGTCGCGGTCGAGCCGCGCCACGACTCCTGGTGGACACCGGAGGTCCGCCGCGTCCTGGAGTCCCGGCGCGCCGCCCTGTGCTGGGCCGACATCCTGGCCCGCCCCGCGACCCCCCTGTGGCGCACCAGTGACTGGGGCTACGTCCGCTTCCACCAGGGCCGCGCCCAGCCCTGGCCCCGCTACGGCCGCCGCTCCCTGGCCACCTGGCTCGACCGCATCGCCACGACGTGGTCCGCCGGCGAGGACGTCTACGCGTACTTCAACAACGACCCGGGCGGCGCGGCGGTGGAGGACGCGATGGCATTCGCACGGCTGGGGAGATCCGCGGGGCTGGACATCACACGGACACCCGAGCGCCTGGCGCGGACCGGCTGACCCGGCCCATCCTCTCCGCGGCGCCGCCGTCGCCCCGGGGGCGCGGGGCTGTACCAATGTGCGGCTCCGCCGCGTGAGCGCGACCAACCCTCACCGGCCCGGTGGCCGAACACTCCCGCACGACGTCACCCCGGGGGCGCGGGGCTGTACCGATGTGCGGCTCCGCCGCGTGAGCGCGAACAACCCCCACCGGCCCGCAGACAACGCCCCCACACAAGGCCTACTCCCCGTAAGCCGCCCGCAGGGCATCCCGTACCGCCGCCAGCGCATCGGCCTCCGTGAGCCCGAGCCGCCGGGCCCGCTCCACATAGGCCTGCGCCGCACTCGCCAGCTCGCGATCCGCCGCCGAGCCGGCGGCAGCCACGAACGTGCCGTTGCGGCCCCGCGTCTCGATCACCCCGTCCGCCTCCAGCGCCCGGTACGCCTTGGCGACCGTGTTCGCGGCGAGGCCCAGCGACTCGGCCAGCCCCCGCACGGTCGGCAGGCGGTAGCCCACCGGCAGCGCGCCCGACCGTGCCTGCTCGGAGATCCGCGCCCGCACCTGCTCGTAGGGCGGGGCGCTGTCGTCGATGTCGATCTTCAAGGTCACAGGCCGATTGTCGCGCACCCGGCGGAAAATGAGAGGCACCCCGGTCGCCTCTCCGCGTAGCGTGCGCCTCCATGACCGTGATCGTGCGCGACCTGCGCCCCGATGTCCGGGCCGATGCCGAGGGGTTCTCCACCACCCGCCGCCTCGCCCTGCCGTACATGCTCTCCACGCCCGAGGCCGTGGTGCACACCCTGACGCACGCTCACCCGGACGCCCACTTCGGGCAGCTCGTCGCCGAGGAGGACGGCGAGATCATCGGCACGGCCCAGGTGCATGTCGCCCACGACAGCCCGGAACCGGGTCAGGGCTCCGCCAACATCTATGTGCGGCCCGGCCACCGCAACCGCGGCGCCGGTTCGCTCCTGCTGCGCACCGCCGAGGAGCGTCTGGGGCGCCTGGACGTCAGCAAGCTGTTCACCTGGGTGCTGGACGAGCCGGACAACCGCGCCTTCGCCGAGCGGCACGGCTTCCGGGCCAGCCGTTCCGCCTGGTTCCTGCGCCTGGACCTGGCGACGGGCACGCTGCCGCCCCTAGCCGATGTCCCCTCCGGCGTCGAGCTGCGCACGGCCGCCGACTTCGCGGACGACCCGCGCCCGATGTTCGAACTGGACGCGGCGACGTCGTCGGACGAACCGAGCGACATCGACGTCGAGTTCACCGACTACGAGGCCTGGCTAGAGGAGCACTGGAAGCACCCGCTGCTGAACCGCGACCTGACCACGGTCGCCGTGGTCGACGGCCGCCCCGCCGCGTTCAGCGTGGCGTACACCGACGGCGGCTCCCGCTACGCCACCGCCATGACCGGCACCGCCCGGGAGTTCCGCGGCCGGGGCCTGGCGAAGCTCGCCAAGAACGACTCCCTGCACCGCGCCCGCGCGGCGGGATGCACGGAGGCGTTCACCGGCAACGACACCGGCAACGAGCCGATGATCGCCATCAACAAGTGGTTCGGCTACGAGATCTGCGCGAAGGAGGTGCGCTATGTCCGCGAACTCGGCTGACCTGCCCGCGCGGCTGGAGGTCGTGCTCGTCAAGGCGGGGCGTACGAAGATCCGTTACAGCGGTGAGCTGCTGGCGGACGACGGGACGCGGGTGGCGGTCCGCGCGCCCTGGGCGGGCTCCGGCGTCCGCGACTTCGGGTTCGTGCGCTTCGAGCCCGGGGACGTCTTCACGGAGTACTACTGGCGCGACCGCTGGTACGCGGTGAAGGAGGTCCGCTCCGCCGCCGGCCAGCTGAAGGGCTGGTACTGCGACGTCACCCGTCCCGCGCGGCGCTCCGGTCCGGAGCTGGTCGTCGAGGATCTCGACCTGGACCTGTGGCGCTCCGCGGACGGCACGGACGTACGGCGCCTGGACGAGGACGAGTTCGCCGAGAGCGGCCTCGGCGCGTCGGATCCGGAGGCCGCGCGGGCCGCCCTGGCCGCGCTCGACGAGCTGCAGTCACTGGCCCGCGGCGGCGGGTTCACCGCGCTCCTCGCCTGACGGGCTGATCTCGGCGACCACCGCGTACCGCTCGTCCGTCACCGGTCCGCCCCACAGCCGCGGGTCGTCCGAGAGCCGCTCCACACGCAGCTGCCCGGCGATCGGGGCGAGCTGTGCGGTGAGCCGCTCGGCGGGTATGCCGACCGGCTCGACGCCGCCCCACACGCCCTCGACCAGCACGAGCCGCCCGCCCGGCCGCAGCAGCCCGCGCCAGTGCCGCAGGGCGCGGCCGGGATCGGGCAGGGCCCACAGGACGTGCCGGACGAGCACGGTGTCGAAGCGCTGCTCCCCGACCGGCGGTGACGCGGCGTCCCCCACGAGGAACACCGCGTCGCGCCCGGCGAGCTTCTGGCGGGCGAGCGCCACCATGGCCGGGGAGAGGTCCACGCCCGTCACCCGGTGGCCCTGCTCGGAGGCGAGGAGTGACAGGCTGCCGGTGCCGCAGCCGAGGTCGAGGACGTCCCCCGCCCGCCCGGGCAGCCAGCCGCTCAGCCGTCCGGCCCAGGCGCGGCGCACCTCGGGGTCACGCAGGCCGTGGTCCGGCTCCTCGTCGAAGGAGGCGGCCTCGGCGTCCCAGTCCACGTTCGTCATGGGCCCCAGAGTGACACCCGCCACTGACACCCGAATGGTGACAGCCGCCACAGACAGACCAGGACCGATGAGGAACTCTCCCCCGAAAGGTCTACCTCCGTGAGAACGCGGAACCCGACAGACCTTTAAGGAGGCAGCCATGCGCCGTGTGACCGTGCAGAAGCCCCTGAAGAAGACGGATGTCCGCCGGGCCCGCGATGAGGCCGACGAGCGCCCCGCGGCGCGCCCGGAGGTCCGCAAGGACATCGCCCGCACCTGGTGGCCGGACGCCTGAACGGCCGGTACCGATCATGAGACGCACGCCTCAGAGCAGCCGCTTGCGGTAGTGGACGCGGTCGTAGGGCCCGTCCACGCGGCGTTCCACCCGTTCGTAGCCGTATCTCGGATAGATCTTCTGGTTCTCCCACATCAGCGCGTTCGTGTAGAGCCTGACCTCGGGCAGCCCCAGTGCACGCGCGTGTGCGTCCACGAACCGCAGCAGCCGCCGTCCCACTCCTCCGCCGTGCGCGCGGGGGTGGACGGCGATGGTGTCGAGGAAGAGATGGTCCGCGAACGCCTCGACCACGACGAGTCCGGTCACGGGATCGCCCGTCACGAACACCTTGCCCGCGGCCACGTTCGCCGCGTGGTCCTCCTCCATGGGCTGTGGCACCCGCCCGATGCGCGCGATGTAGGGGCGGAAGGCCGCGTCGATCACATCCGCGACGACCGGTACGTCGGCGGCCCCGGCCGGCCGGATCTCCTCGTCTGCCATGCCGCGACGGTACCTACCTGATGCCAGTCCAAACACTCCCTTAAGCGGGCCATAAGGATCTCCTCCACCCGCCCTCAGCAGGCGATTTCACGGTTCTCACGGGCTAGCTTCGGATCACCCCACGGGATCCGGCCCACCCGGGCCCGGACCTGTCCCATGAACCGTTCGAGGAGTTCCCGCATGCCCGCACGACGTCAGGTGGCCACCGTCGCAGCCCTCGGCAGCCTCCCGCTCGCCCTGACCGCGCTGACGGCGGCCCCGGCCGCCGCGCACGGTTCGATGGGCGACCCGGTCAGCCGGGTCTCGCAGTGCTACGCCGAGGGTCCCGAGAGCCCGAAGTCGGCCGCGTGCAAGGCGGCGGTCGCGGCGGGCGGCACCCAGGCCCTCTACGACTGGAACGGCATCCGCATCGGCGACGCGGGCGGCCGGCACCAGCAGCTCATACCGGACGGCAAGCTCTGCAGCGCCGACAACGCGGAGTTCAAGGGGCTCGACCTCCCCCGCGCCGACTGGCCCGCGACCGGCGTCCGCAGTGGCTCGCACACCTTCAAGTACCGCGTGACGGCCCCTCACAAGGGCACCTTCAAGGTCTACATCACCAAGCCCGGCTACGACCCGGCCAAGCCACTCGCCTGGAAGGACCTCGATCTCGCGAAGCCGGTCGCGACCTCCACCGACCCGGCCGCCACCGGCGGTTTCTACACCTTCTCCGGCACCCTGCCCCAGCGCTCCGGCAAGCACCTGCTGTACGCGGTCTGGCAGCGGTCGGACAGCCCGGAGGCGTTCTACTCCTGCTCGGACGTCAGCTTCGGCGGCGGTGGCGGCACGGCAGGCGGCGGTGGCACGGCAGGCGGCGCCGCCGCTCCGGCCCCGTCCGCCTCCGCTCCCAGCGAGAAGCAGATCAAGGACGGCAACGCCAAGTCGACCGTCGAGCACCACGGGCACGGCGACAACGACCCCAGCACCTCGGCGGAGCCGGCCGCGGCCCCGAAGGAGAGCACGCCGAACCGGCCGAAGGCCGCCGCACCCGCGCCCAACCGGCCCGAGGCGGCCGGCGCCACGGAGAACCTCGCCGAGACCGGCGGTGACAGCACCACCCCGTACGTCGCGGTCGGCGGCGCGGCGGCGCTGGCCCTGGGCGCCTCGGCCCTGTTCCTCTCGGCCAGGCGCCGGACGGCGAGCGGCGGCCGGCAGGGCCGCTGACCCTCACCGCCCCACGGCTCGGGGCCTGTCCGGCGGCTCAGGCCGGACAGGCCCCGAAACGTTTCCCTGACACGTGTCAACGGGCCAGGTCAACGGGTGACACGTGTCATTCGAAGGCCGACAGACAGGTGGTGGGCGTGGCCCGACCCGGATCGAGGGCGTTGGCCACCTCGTGGAAGACGACCCGGTCCAGCAGCGCGACGGCCAGGTGCTCGGACAGGTCGACGGCGCACAGGTCCTGGAGCAGGACGTTGCGCACGTCCGGCCCGTTCAGGTACTGGCTGCGCCACGGGGTGACGACCTCGTCGTACTTGGTGGCGATGACGGTGTACCGCACGCCGGGCACGGTGTCGCCGCCCGCGTTGAGCTTGGTGAGGAAGGCGGAGCCGGTGACCTGGTCGGCGAGGGCGGGGGTGTTCTTCGACAGCAGGTCGGCCGCGCCCGGGAAGTAGGGCAGCAGCTTGGTGAATCCGTTGAGGTCGGTGCCGTGGTTGCTGGGCGCGATGCCGACCAGGGCGTTCACCTTGGCGGCTCCGCCGAGGAACTTCAGGTAGTAGCGGGGCATCATGCCGCCCTGCGAGTGCCCGACGACGTCGGTCTCGGCGGCTCCGGTCGCGGCGAGCACCTTGTCGACGAAGTCCTTGAGCTGTCCGGCGGACTTCTCGGCGGGTCCGAGGCCGTGGAAGAAGGGGACGCCCTCCAACTGGCCGTAGTCGAGGGAGAAGACGCAGTAGCCGCGGACCTTCAGGTAGGGGGCGAGGCCCAGCCAGTTGTCGACGGAGTTCCCGAGGGTGCCGTGGACGAGGACGACGGGGCGGGGGTGGGCGGCGGACGGCTTGCAGGAGTAGTCGTTCCAGCCGGAGCTCGGGGCGCCGGCGGCCTGGGCGGTGGTGGCGGGGACGGTGAGGGCGGCGGCGGTCAGCACCAGCGCGGACAGGGGTCTGAGCACTCGCTTCCAGGGCAGCATCGGGTGATCTCCTTGCGGCTCAAGGGGGATGCGACGGGACGGGGCCCTGTGATCCGGATCACGAGGATGCTGTTCACTCGTCAAGTTACGGGCGAGTAGTCAAACTGGGAAGTTACGCGTCAGTAAAAACTTGCAGCGATAACCGGCACGCGAGGCCCCGGGCCGACGCGCCCTCACCAGGCGGGCCGAAGGGGCCCTTGCGACGCGATCCGCTGCAACCGCCGCCCCAGCGAGCGCATGTCCCGCTCCCCCAGCAGCTCCCCCCACTCGCGCACGGCTTCCGCGGCCGCCTCCTCCGTGGCCCGGGTGCAGGCCCACCCCCGCCCGGTCAGCACGACCAGCCGCGGGCGAGCACGCCCTCGTGGACCGGCGTCACGGGGAGGGAGCTACGCCGCCCGCCCCCCTAGTCCCCCGGGCATCACCGCCCGCGGCCCGAACTTCGCCCGCGCCTGGTCCGCGACCTCCTCGATACGGCGGACCTTCTCGTCCACCGGGTCGAAGGTCAGCTGGTGGGAGGCCCGGTCGGCGGGGTCGAGCCCCTCGGCGCGCAGGGCGATGGCCCGCACCCGGGCCCGCTGCAGCCCGAGCGCCTCGTACATGCCGTACGCGGCCCTGGTCAGCGCCGGGGAGTGCGCGGTCGGTTCGGTCAGGGTGCGGCTGCGGGTGGTGGCGGACCGGTCGGCGTAGCGCACGGTGAGGGTGAGCGTGCGGCAGACCTTCTCCAGGGCGCGCAGCCGGGCGCCGATCTCCTCGGCGGCCGACAGCAGCGCCCGGCGGTGCCGCTCCGGGTCCAGCTCGTCGCGTCCGAAGGGGCGTTCCGTGGCGAGGGACCGGGAGACGGCGTTCGGCACGACCCGGCCGCGGTCGACGCCGTTCGCCTTCTCGCGCAGCTCACGGCCGGGCTTCGCGCCGATCAGCCGTTGCAGCGTGGACAGCGGCGCGGCGGCGACCCGGCCGAGGGTGTCGAGGCCGTAGTCGCCCAGCGTGCGGGCGGTCGCGGCGCCCACTCCGGGCAGCGCTGCGACGGGCTGGTCCGCGAGGAACTCCGCGATGGCGTCCGGCTCGTCGGGCACCGTACGCGTCACCCCGGGGGCCGCGTCGCGCAGCGCCATCCGGGCCAGCATCGGCCCGGGCCCGGCCCCGATCACGCAGTCGACGCCATGCAGCGCGAGCGACCGCACCCGGATCACCGAGGCCAGTTCGACGGCGTCCCGCCGGAAGTACCGCTCGGCGCCGCGCAGGTCGGCCAGCGCACCGTCCGGCGGCAGGGCCTGGACGACGGGGGTGAACTCCTCCAGCATCCCGAGCAGCTGGGGCAGATCCGCCTCGCTCGTCGGAGGCAGCTGGAAACGTACGCAGAGGATGGTCATCCCGCACTCCCCGGACTCTGGTGCCACAACTTCCTTGTGTTCGCGGGCCCTTCGCCCGCCGGACGCAGATCGGCCCAGGGGTGCATCTCGTACCCCGTGGACATGCGGATCTTCCGCTGCTCCATCGGATCCTTGGCCGCGGAGCCCGTCGGCGCGGGCGCGCCGTCCGACCCGGCGAGCCGCCGCCGCACGGCCCCCTCACCGTCGTCACCGGAACCCTCTTCACCGGAACCACCGGAACCACCGGAACCACCGGAGCCGGGACCGGGACCGGCCAGCCGGGCCGCGACCCCCTCCAGCCCCTCCTCCCGGCGCACTTCCAGCAGATCCGCGAGGTTCCAGGCGGCGGCGCCGACCACGCTGAGGCTGCGCGGGCCGCGCCGCTGCACCACCCCGCGCACCAGCAGCAGCCAGGAGTGGAAGACGGTGTGGGCGCAGGCGTCGTGGGAGTCGTCGAAGAAGGCGAGGTCGACCAGGCCCGTGCCGTCGTCCAGGGTCGAGAAGATGACGCGCTTGCCGGACCGGATCGGCGGCGTCTGGGTGGCCGCCTTGGCGCCCGCGACCAGCACGGTCTCCCCGTGCCGGGCCTCGCGCAGCCGCCGCGCCGAGACGACGCCCAACTCGTCGAGGAAGACACGGTGGTCGTCCATCAGATTGCGCGAGGCGTCCATGGACAGCACGCCCAGTTCGGCGCTGAGCCGCTCCGCGGAGGTGAGGTCGGGCAGCCCGGCCGGCGCGGTCCTCCGCCCCCCGGCCAACGGCAGCTGGCCACCGCCCCCGCCCCGGGCACCCCGGTGCAGCTCGGTCAGATGCAGTTGCAGATCACGGCGGTTGGCGCCGAACGCGTCCAGCGCTCCCACCTGCGCGAGCCGCTGGGCCAGCGGACGACTGGGCCGGCCCCGCTCCCAGAAGTCGACCAGCGAGTCGTAGGGCTGCCCCTCGGCGATCCGCGCCGCCTCGGCCTCACTGATGCCGTGGACATCGGAGAGGGCCAGCCTCAGCCCCCATTTACCGGACACCAGTTCGATACGGTGTGCGACTCCCGACGCGTTCACGTCCAACGGCAGCACCGGCACCCCCCGCCGCCGCGCGTCCGCCAGCAGCAGCCGCTTCGGATACATCCCGGGATCGTGCGTGAGCAGCCCGGCGTAAAAGGCAGCCGGATGATGCGTTTTCAGCCACGCCGACTGGTAGGTCGGCACGGCGAAGGCAACCGCGTGCGCCTTGCAGAATCCGTACGAACCGAAGGCCTCGACGATCTCCCAGGTCCGCTGAATCGTTTCCGCGTCATATCCCCGGGCCGCCGCGTGCTGCGCGAACCACACCTTGATCCGCGCCTGCGACTCCGCGTCCGACAGCCCGCGCCGCACCCGGTCCGCCTCGCCGCGTCCGCAGCCGGTCATGATGTCGACGATGTCGATGATCTGCTCGTGGAAGACGACGACCCCGTACGTGTCGCGCAGCGGCTCCTCCAGATCGGGGTGCGGATAACGGATCGGCGCCCGCCCGTGCCGCGCCTCGATGAACGGCCGCACCATGTCGGCGGCGACCGGCCCGGGCCGGAACAGCGAGATGTCGACGACGAGGTCGTGGAACGTGGCCGGCTGGAGCCGCCCGACCAGATCCCGCTGACCGGGCGACTCGATCTGGAAGCACCCGAGCGTCTCGGTGGACCGGACCAACCGGTACGTCTGCGGATCCTCCGGCGGCAGGGCGTCCAGATCGACCCGCACCCCCGACACCCGCTCCACTTCCCCCACCGCGTGCGCCATGGCCGACTGCATCCGCACGCCCAGCACATCGAGCTTCAGCAGCCCGAGGTCCTCGACGTCGTCCTTGTCGAACTGCGACATCGGAAAGCCCTCGCCACTGGTCGGCATGACCGGCGTACGCGCGAGCAGCGAGGCGTCCGACAGCAGCACCCCGCACGGGTGCATGGCCACCCCGCGCGGCAGGGCGTCCAGCGCCTCGACCAGCTCCCACAGCCTCCCGTACTTCTCCTTCTCCCCGGCCAGCGCGCGCAGCTCGGGCAGCTCTTCCAGCGCCGCGCGGGCGTCCCGCGCCCGGATATGGGGAAAGGACTTGGCGACCCGGTCGATCTCGGCCGGATCCATCGACAGAGCAGCCCCCACATCACGGATCGCGTGCCGCACGCGATACGTCTCCGGCATCGCGACGGTCGCGACCCGCTCGGTGCCGAACCGGTCGATGATCGCGCGGTAGACCTCCAGCCGGCGCGCGGACTCCACGTCGATGTCGATGTCGGGCAGCACGACCCGCTCCTTCGACAGGAAGCGTTCCATCAGCAGCCGGTGTTCGATCGGATCGGCGTGCGCGATACCGAGCAGATGGTTGACCAGCGACCCGGCCCCGGACCCGCGGGCGGCGACCCGGACGCCCATGGTCCGTACGTCCTCCACCACCTGGGAGACGGTCAGGAAGTAGGAGGCGAATCCGTGGTGGGCGATGATGTCCAGCTCGTGGTGCATCCGCTCCCAGTACTCCCGCCGCCGGTCGTACCCGCGCAGCACCATCCCGGCCGCCACCCGCGAGGCCAGCGTCCGCTGGGCGGTGCGGCGCCCCGCGCCGACCAGATGCGGCTCGGGAAAGTGGACGGTGCCGATCCCGAGATCGTCCTCGGGGTCGACCAGGCACTCGGCGGCCGTGGCCTCCGTCTGCTCCAGCAGCCGGTGAGCGGTCTCCCGCCGGAACCCCGCGGCCTCCACGACCCGCTCCGCCACACCGGCCATGTCCCCGGCGCCCTTGAGCCAGGCCGCACCGGAGTCCAGCCCCTGGGCCGGGTCAATGGGCACCAGCCGCCGGGCGGCGTCCAGCACGTCGGCGACCGGCCCGAGCCCCGGGTCGGCGTACCGCACCGCGTTGGTGAGCACGGGCCGGATGCGCTGCTCCGCGGCGAACCCGACGGTACGGGCGGCCAGCCGCAGCGACCCCGGCCCCGTACCCTCCCGGCCGTGCCAGACGGCCTCCAGCCGCAGGTCGTCGCCGTAGAGGTCCCGCCAGGGCACGAGCAGCCGCGCCGCCCGGTCGGGCCGACCCGCGGCCAGGGCGCGTCCGACATCCGACCCGGGCCCGAGCAGCACGGTCAGCCCCTCGGCGTGATGGCGCCCCCAGGGCAGCAGGGGTGTCCCCTCTCCTTCATGGGCAGCCGAGACGAGCCGGCACAGCTCCCCCCACCCCCGGGCACCGTCCCGGGCGAGAAAGGTCACGCGGGGGGCCGACTCGTCGACAAAGGCACCACCCCGCACCGGGGTCCGCCGCCGCCGCTCAACCCTGGGCTCCGCACTCCCCACCGCCAGATCGGCCCCGAACAGCGGCCGCACCCCCACCTTGCCGCAGGCCTTCGAGAACCGGACCGCACCGGCGAGCGTGTCGCGATCGGTCAGCGCCAGGGCGTCCATGCCCCGCTCGGAGGCACGTTCGGCCAGCCGCTCCGGGTGCGAGGCTCCGTAGCGCAACGAGAATCCGGAGGCGGTGTGCAGATGCGTGAACCCCGGCACACGCACCTCCCGTACTCGTGAGCCACACCAGCTCTCGAACATCTGTTCCCAACTACCTCACCCCCACCATACCCCCATCTTCGAATGTATGTGCGACCCCCGTTCGAACCCGCCCCACCTGCGGAAACACAGCGAAAAGCTCCGCCCCCACAAGAGGGGGGCGGAGCTCAGCGAACTCCGAGGCGTCAGCCGATCTCGGTCCCGGTGGCCGACAGCGCCTCGGTCACCGGCTGGAAGAACGTCTCCCCGCCCGAGGTGCAGTCACCACTGCCACCCGACGTGAGCCCGACGGCCTTGTCGCCCGAGAACAGCGACCCGCCACTGTCACCCGGCTCCGCGCACACGTCGGTCTGGATCAGCCCGTTCACGATGTCGCCGTTGCCGTAGTTCACGGTGGCGTCCAGCCCCGTGACCTTGCCCTCGTGCACCTGCGTGGTCGACCCGCTCCGGGTCACCGCCATGCCGACGGTCGCGTCCGCCGCACCCGAGATCTTCTGGGTGGACCCGTTGTACAGGTTCACCTCACTCGGGTGGGCAACCTCCGCGGTGTACTTGACGAGCCCGTAGTCGTTGTCCGGGAACCGGGAGTCCGCGTTGGTGCCGATCTCCTTGCCGCTGGAGTCCGACCACGTGGAGATGCCCTCGGTGCAGTGCCCGGCGGTCAGGAAGAACGGCTCGCCGCCCTTGACCACGTTGAAGCCCAGCGAGCAGCGCCCGCCGCCACCGGTGATCGCGTCGCCACCGGCGATGAAGGGCTTGTACTCCCCCTTCGACCGCTTGAGTTCGGCCTTCGCCCCGAGCCCGTCCACGACCTTCGTCAGCGTCGTCCACTCGGCCTCGGAGACCGTACGGTCGGCGGTCACGACGACCTTGTTCGTCGTCGGGTCGGTCACCCAGGCGGTGCCGGGGATGGTCGCGTCCGCCTTCAGCGTGCTGCGGGCGCTCTTCAGCTCGGCGAGGGAGTTGGCCACGACTCTCGCCTTGGCGCCGGCCTTCTCGACGGCCCGCGCGGCGGCCTCGTCGAGCACGTTCACCACGAGGCTCTTGCTCTTGGTGTCGTAGTACGTCCCGGCCGCGTCGCCGCCCAGGTCCTCGGCCAGCGTCGAGGCGAGCTTTCCGGCCGCCGTGACCGACAGGGTCCGGGGTGCGGACGCCTCAGGGGTCTCACTCGCGTTCGCGGTCTGGAACGTCACTCCCGCGGCAACCAGCGCGGCTATGCCCGCGCCTGCCACGACTGCACGCCGCTTGGGTATGCGTCGGTGCTTCAACTTCTGTCCTCCTGTGGGGGGTCGGCACCAGAGGTTGTGGGGACCTCAGGAGCCGGAAGGCTTGGTTGACGAGCGCCCACTATTCCGAGGACAACGGGGAGCACACAAGGGTGAGTTCGAGACGCGCGTAGACAGCGCTTCGCACGCCCCCTCATTTTGATCGTCCGCGATCAAATCGGACCCAACCCCCGTGCGTTCACACTGCAAATATTACGCGCGAGTAATATGCGCCCACTCTACGAGGTCCGCACATGGCTGAATTTCGCCCCTCTGACGGCCGGTTCGAAGAGCCACCCACACCTAGCCAAAACCCCGCACACAGCCCAAAACTCCCCGAACAACACGAAGCCCCCGCACGCAACGCGTGCGGGGGCCATGACCCGTGAAGTACTGCGAACTGCCGCGAACTACCGCCGGGGACCTAGTAGACGCTGACGCCGTAGGCGCTCAGGGCCTCCGTGACGGGCTGGAAGAACGTCGTGCCGCCGGAGGAGCAGTTGCCGCTGCCGCCGGAGGTCAGACCGTACGCCGTGCCGTTGCTGCCGTAGAGCGAGCCGCCGGAGTCACCGGGCTCGGCGCAGACGGTGGTCTGGATCAGGCCGGACACGACATCCCCGCCGCCGTAGTTGACGGTGGCGTTCAGGGCCGTCACACGACCGCTGTGCGTACCGGTCGTGGAGCCGTCGCGGATGACGGTGGTGCCCACGCTCGGGGTGGCCGCGCGCGTGATGTCCACACCGTTCGCGGTACCAGGACGGCTGACGGACCCGCTGTAGCGCACGAGACCGTAGTCGTTGCCCGGGAAGCTGGAGCCGGCGGTGGAGCCGATCACCGTGGTCCGGCCGGAGTTGGAGTACCAGGTGCCCGCGCCGTCGGTGCAGTGACCGGCGGTCAGGAAGTACTCGGTGCCGTTGCTGGCACGGACGTTGAAGCCGAGGGAGCAGCGCCAGCTACTCGCATAGATGGCGTCGCCGCCCTGGATGAGCTTGCTGAACTTGCCCGGGGTGCGCTTGATCGTGAGCGCGTCGGCGTTGCCGCCGGCCTGCTGCTTGATCTTCGCTATCTCGGCCTGCGTGACCGTGCTGTCCACGGTCAGGAGCACCCGGTTGGTCTTGCTGTCGACGGCCCAGGCGGTACCCGGGATGTCCGCCTTCAGCAACGAGCCGCTGGCGCTCTTGAGCTCGGCGGCGCTGAAGGTGGTGGGGGCGTCGGACGCGTTCGCGCTGGGGATCGCGATCGCTGCGGCGGCAACGAGGCCGGTGGAAACGGCGATCAGCCGGGTCCGTCTCGAAATGCCACTGCGAGGGGTGGTGCGCTTGATCCTCACTTTTCGTTCCTCCACAAAGGAAGTCGGGGGCCCTCGTGGGGTTTCGGGCCCGTGAGGCGCAGTCAGGGATCGACTGTCCGGATTCCGAACACGTCGTGCCCCTGACAAGCGCTGAGGGGGAGTATTCGGCCGAACGGCCGGTCGGCGCAAGAGTGCCTTTCAGACTTCGGCCTTTGACGGTTCTTTACGAAGCGACCCCCTGACCGCTCCCGCACCCCGCCCTCCCGTCACGACGCACCCCGCCCCAAGCCCGAGCCCGCGCTCCCGCACGTCGGGTTCGGCACCCGGACCGTGCGGCCGGTGTCGTACGGGGTGCGCCCCGGCACCGCCCAGCGCGGGTGTGGGGGGTGACGCGCAGACCGTCGAACGCCCCGGCGTGCGGGGGATTCCGGGTCGAAGTCCCGCACACCCCACGCCCCCTCACGCACCAGTACGACCAGCCGCCGCTCCCTGTACGCCACCCGCCCCGCGCTCGCGGGCCCCAGGTCGGCCGCGAGCCGCACCTCGCCGCCGAAGGGCTGTCCGTCCACGGTGAGCCCGTCCGCCTCGGCGGCGGTCAGCACCACCGCGTCACCGTCGGCCCGCCAGGACCCGGGGATGTCCGGAAGTCGACCATCCGGATAGCCCTCGAGCCTGGGGTCCCCCCCCCAGGCCGTTCAGGCACTGGGGGAAGGTGCCGATGAGCGCGAGCGGTCCGTAAGGCGCCGACACCATTGCGACGCACCACTCGTGCCACCGCGGTCGCACGAGACCGGTCAGCCGTCGCAGGGGCAGCAGCAGTCGCACCCGTCGCAGTCACAGTCCCGGCAGACGCCCTCGCGCTTCTTACGGGACCACGGCCCCTCGTACTCCTTGGCGCAGCACAGCTTGCAGGTGCAGCACAGCAGCCAGAACATCCCGCAGCCGGCCCAGAACCCACGCCGTCGGGGCGGCTGGGGCGCCGGAACGCCCCCACCGAAACCACCGCCACCGAAGCCACCGGAACCACCGGAACCGCCGCCGAATCCGTCGCCGCCGTACGCCCCTCCCCCACCGGCGTACGGATTCCCGCCACCACCCGCGTACGGGTGCTGCGGCGAGCCGTAGGGCCCCTGCGGCTGCTGCCCGTGAGGCCCCTGCTGTCCGTGGGGCCCGCCGCCCTGGTGGGAGGCGCACACCGGCACTGTGCCGAACGCGCGGTCGACCGAGCGCCGCAGTTCGTGCACGAGCAGCAGATGTACGAGCTGCGCGTCGGTGAACTCGGCGTCGCGCAGCGCGAGCCGCACGCCGTGCACCGCGTCGTCGGCCAGCCGCCGGACCTCCATCAGGGAGGTGCCGGTCGCGGCGATCGGGTTCCAGGCGCCTGACGCGGCATCAGCGTGCAGGTCCTCCACGGCGTCCAGCAGATGCGCTAGCCGCCCGAAGAGCCGCCCGGCCTCAGCGAGCGGCCCCGCGTTGCCCGGCCGGCCGGCGAGGACCGCGGTGTGCGCGAAGGCCGCGGCGGTCGCGGTCTCGGTCGGCTCGGTGATGGTCAGGAGCGGCGTCCCGGGCCCGGCCAGCGCCTCGATCCCGGCCTGCCGGTCCACGGCGTCGACCAGGAGCGCGGTGTCGAATCCCACAGCGGAGCCGGTCCGCGCGCCGGCAGTGTCCCAACTCACTGCGACCCGGCGCGCGGCACGCGCCACCGGTCTGCGGGCCAACAGCCCGTCACCGTCGGTGACGTGGTCGCGCACTTTCGCCGAGGCCAGCACGAGGGACACGGCCGCCGCGAGCCGGGCTCCCTCGCCGTGCGCGACGGAGGCGGTGCGCATGCCGCGCAGCGGGCACGGCCCGGCCGTACGCCGGCCACTGCCGTCCGGCTCCGCCTGAGCCTCCGTCAGAACGGAGACGAGCAGCCCGTCATAGTTCGTGACAATCCGGGCGAACTGCCCGTGATCGCCGCGCAGCGCGAGGCAAAGCCCGCACAAATGCGCCATCCACTGACTGGTGAGCTTCTCCCCGAGCCGGTGTCTGCAAGGCCTGACGATTCCGAACACGACGCTCCCCCGAACTCCATGACGACGTTGAGCGGCGGCATCGTACCGGCCCCGCATTCACCCGTACGCCCCGGCCGTCACCCGTACGCCGAGAAGAATCATATTTCACTCACAGTCAGCAGCCGTTTGGGAAACGGCCCTTGGGACACACGGACTCTCGACGGATTCGCTGTGCACCAGTACCGTCACAAACCCCCCGTGCGGCGTCTATCCACTTGGCGCGCCATCCGCATCATGGACGACCATAGGGATGCGGAAAGCAGAAAGACCGCTGTGAGAGGAGGCGTCCATGGGATCGGTACGCAAGGCAAGTGCCTGGCTTGGCCTCGTCGACGACAACGAAGACGAGCGTTACTACGACGACGACGACTACTCCGACGGAAACGAGCCCGGGGAAGCCTGGGTCACCGATCCGCGCGTCAAGGTGGCCTCGGACGTCGCCGAGGAAAGGGGCCGCCGCATCGGCACGGTGACCCCGGACAGCTTCCGGGACGCACGCGCCATCGGCGAGCTGTTCCGCGAGGGCGTGCCCGTCATCATGAACCTCACGGCCATGGAGGCCTCCGACGCCAAGCGCGTGGTCGACTTCGCGGCCGGGCTGATCTTCGGCCTGCGCGGTTCGATCGAGAGAGTGTCGACGCGCGTGTTCCTGCTGACCCCGGCCAACACGGAGATCGTCAACGGCGATCCGGCCGGGCACCGCACGGACGGCTTCTTCAACCAGAGCTGAGGCAGGGCCGCTCATCGGCCCTGCCCCGGCGCAGGGTCACCGGGCCGGTCTACCGGAAGGCATCGAGTCCGGTGAGCGCCTTGCCCAGCACGAGCTGGTGCATCTCGACGGTGCCCTCATAGGTGAGCACCGACTCGAGGTTGGTCGCGTGCCGCATCACCGGGTATTCGAGAGAGATCCCGTTGGCGCCGAGAATGGTCCGGGCCGTGCGGCAGATCTCGATCGCTTCCCGGACGTTGTTGAGCTTGCCGAAGCTGACCTGCTCGGGACGCAGGCGGCCGGCGTCCATCCGCCGCCCCAGATGATGGGCGAGCAGAATCCCCTTGTGCAGTTCGACCGCCATGTCGGCGAGTTTGGCCTGGGTGAGCTGGAAACCGCCGATGGGCCGCCCGAACTGCTCCCGCGACTTCGCGTACTCGACCGCGGTCTCGAAACTGCTGCGGGCCGCGCCCATGGCGCCCCAGACGATTCCGTAGCGGGCGTGGGACAGACAGCTCAGGGGTCCGCGCAGGCCGGTGACCTCCGGAAGGACGGCGTCGGCGGGCAGCCGCACGTCGTCGAGCACGAGCTCGCTCGTAACGGAGGCCCTGAGCGACCACTTGTGCTTGATCTCGGGAGCGGAGAACCCGCGGCTGTCGGTGGGCACCGCGAACCCGCGGATTCCGTCCTCGGTCCGCGCCCACACGACGGCGACGCCGGCGACCGACCCGTTGGTGATCCACATCTTGCGGCCGTTGAGGATCCAGTCGGAGCCGTCGCGCTTGGCGTGCGTCCGCATGGCGGCGGGGTCGGAGCCGTGGTCGGGCTCGGTGAGCCCGAAGCAGCCGATGACCTCGCCTGCGGCCATCCGCGGCAGCCACTGCTGCTTCTGCTCCTCGCTGCCGAAGCGGTGGATCGCGTACATGGCGAGGGAGCCCTGCACGGAGACGAGGGAACGGATGCCGGAGTCGGCGGCCTCCAGCTCCAGGCAGGCGAGACCGTACTGCACGGCGGACGCGCCGGCGCAGCCGTACCCGTCCAGGGACATCCCGAGGGCACCGATGCCGCCGAGCTCCTTGGCCAGCTCCCGGATCCCCGGCAGCTCTCCCTTCTCGTACCACTCGGCGACGTAGGGCAGCACCCGGTCCGCGGCCCAGGCCCGCACGGTGTCCCTGATCCCGAGGTCCTCCGGCTCCAGCAGGTCGTCCAGACCGAGGGGGTCGACGGGATCGAAGGCAGGCAGCTTGGACGAACCGGACATGATCGACACCCTCCGAAGCTCTTTAACTAGCACCGCTAACCAAGACGCTACGACGTCCGCCCACCGACGCACCACCCGTAGCCGCCAACTGACGGTGGAACCCGCCCGTGACCGCCACCACGACAGTCATGGGTGGCGCGTGGGTGAGCGAAAAGGGGGCGTCAGACCGAGACGCGGGACTCCGCCGGGTCCCTGGGGGCCGGAACCTCCACCGGTCCCGGCTCGCACTGCATGGCCCGCGGCAACCGCAACGCCATCACCGCCCCGAGCAGCAGCAACCCCGCACTCACCAGCAGCGTCACATGCAGCCCGTGCACGAACGCGTCCCGGGCCGCATGCCGCAGCGCGGCACCGGCGGACCCGCCCAGCTGCGCGGCAACCTCGTACGCCTCCCCCAGCGAATGTCCCGCCGAGGAGGACGCCGACGCCGGAACCCCGGGCACCCCGGACAGCCCCGGCGCGTACGCCGCGTTCATCACCGTGCCGAGCAGGGCGATCCCGATCCCCGCCCCGAGCTGGTACGACGTCTCCCCGATCGCCGCCGCCCCACCGGCCTGCTCCTGCGGCGCCTCGCTCAGCATCGACTCGTACGCCCCGAAGAGCGTCGTCTCCAGCCCGAAGCCGAGCAGGACGAACCCGGCCACCATCAGCGCACACTCGTCGGTCCGGCCCAGCGCCGTCAGCAGCACCACCGCGAACGCCGTGAGGCAGAACCCGGCACACACCATCCGCCGCGGCCCGAACCGCCGCAGCATCCGCGCCCCGGCCAGCCCGGCCGCCATCGCCGCGAACGTCAGCGGCAGCAGCCGCAGCCCGGTCTCCAGCGGCGAAAGACCGAGCACCAGCTGCAGGTACTGGGCGGCGATCAGCTCCAGCCCCACCAGCGCGAGCATCGCCAGCACGATGCACCCGACGGATGTGCTGAACGCCGGACGCGCGAACATCTTGAGGTCCACCAGCGGATACGTCCGCCGCCGCTGCCGCCGTACGAAGGCGACCAGCAGCACGGCGCCCACCACCAGTGACGGCACGGTGAGCAGGCTGCCCAGCGACTCCCCGCTGCCGAGCCGCTTCACGCCCAGCACGACACCGAACAGCCCGGCCGCGGCCATCAGCGCACCGACCACGTCCCAGGGACCCTTGCCGTCACCCTTCGACTCGGGCAGCAGCAGCCGTCCCACCGGAAGGCTGACCAGCATCAACGGAATGTTGACGAGGAACACCGAGCCCCACCAGAAGTGCTCCAGCAGGAAGCCGCCGAGCAGCGGACCGACCGCCGCACCCACCGCGGCCACGGCGCTCCAGATGCCGATCGCGAGCGCACGCTCGCGCCGGTCCGGGAAGACCTGCCGCAGGATCGACAGCGTCGCGGGCATGATCATCGCGCCGCCGACGCCGAGCAGCGCCCGCGCCACGATCAGCACCTGGGCGCTGTCGGCCAGGGCCGCGAGGCCGGAGGCGACTCCGAACAGCGCGTACCCGAGGAGCAGCACTCTTCGGCGGCCGATGCGGTCGCCCAGTGTGCCGAAAAGGATCAGCAGCGAGGCGCAGACCAGTGGGTAGACGTCGACGATCCAGAGCAGCTCGATCCCGCCGGGCCTCAGGTCCTCCGTGACGGCGGGGACCGCCACGTGCAGCACGGTGGCGTCGACGGCGACCAGCAGCAGGCTGACGCAGAGGACGACGAGAACCACCCAGCGGTTGGCACCGGCCCCGGCCGCCCGACGGCGCAGCGCAGCGGCGGCCGTGGTCGTCCCGGACATGTACGTACCTCCCAGATGTTCCCTCGCGATCGGCGGGCTCACGGGGTGGGGGACGCCCCCGCGACTCGGCCGGAGAGGAAGCGGTGTCCCCGGCCCGCGCAAACGAAAAGCGAGTGACACGTCAGAGTACGCGAGTCCTGGACGCAGACCAGTGGCGGACCTCTCACACCTCCGGCGGAAAGATGTGGCGTGGGCCACTTCCTCCCACCTTGTCCACGCCCCGGCCGGACGGGTGGTTCCGGCCGGGGTCGATAATCGGGCGCGTGACGGATCTTGAGACGCGCGCGGCTCCGACCCGCGCCGGGGCGCTGCGCCGGGCGGCCCCGGCGCTCGCCGGATACGTGGCCGTCCGGGCCCTGGGCCTGCTGGCGCTGTTCCTGTGGAGCACGGCGCGGGACAAGAGCGCGTACACGCTGCTGACCGCCCGCTGGGACGCGCTCTGGTACGTCAGGGTCGCCGAGCTCGGCTACGGCTACGAGGTGCGGCTGGCGAACGGGGACGTGCACTCGAACCTGGCGTTCTTCCCACTCCTGCCCTGGCTGGAGCGGCTGGTGGCGGCGGTGTCGCCGCTGTCGTACGCGGACGGCGGCTTCCTCGTCGCTCTGGTCTCCTCGCTCGCCGCGGCCTGGGGGATCTTCGCGGTGGCGGACCGTGTGTACGGCCGCCGGGCGGGGGTGTGCGCGGTGCTGCTGTGGGCCGTGCTCCCCGTCGGGATCGTGCAGTCGATGGCGTACAGCGAGTCCCTGTTCACGGCGCTCGCGGCGTGGTCGCTGTACGCGGTGCTGACCGGCCGCTGGGTGACGGCGGGCACGCTGGCCCTGTTCGCGGGACTGACCCGCCCGGTGGGACTGGCCGTGGTGGCCGCGGTGTGGGTGACGGCGCTGACCGCCTTCGCACGGGAGAGGCGTGCGACCGGCGCAAGCGCCCAGGACACGCAGAACGCCCGCGACGCCCCCGTGGTCCCGGACACCCCGGTCGCCCCGGTCGCCCCGGCGGTCCCCGTCACCCCGGCAGTCCCACAAGCCACGGCGATCCCCCACACCCCGGCAGGCCCGGACACCCCGGTCGTCCCGGGAGTCGCGGCGGTGACCCCGGTAGGCACGCAAGCCCCGCCCGTCCCGGACACCCCGCCCGGCCCAGGCACCCCGGAAGCCCCGGCCGGCCCCGGGACCCCGTTCCGGCGGATCCTCGGCATGGTCCTGGCCCCGCTCGGGACCGCCGGCTACGTGCTCTGGGTCGGGCACCGCACCGGCAAGGGCCCGCTGGGGTATCTGGACGTCCAGGCCGGATGGCGCAACGGCTTCGACGGCGGCTGGGCCTTCGCACGGTTCGTGGCCGACAAGTTCACGTCGTTCCCGGCGGCTCTGGCCGGTGTGGGGCTGATCATCGGGGTCGCGTCAGTCGTCTGGCTGTATGTGACCGGAGTACGTCAGCGTCAGCCGCTGCCGCTGCTCGTCTACACGGGCGTCGTGACCGCGCTGGCGCTGTGCGCATCGAGCTACTTCGGCTCGAAACCGCGCCTTCTGCTACCCGCCTTCCCCTTGCTGCTGCCCCTCGCGCTGGCCTTGGCCCGGGCGCGAATCCGCAGCTCAGCGGCGGTGCTCGGGGCGGCCGCGGTGGCCTCCGCGCTGTACGGGGCGTTCTGGCTGAACGGCTCCGGTCCGCCCTGACCCGCTGTGAGCGCGAGGGGAATTCCGCGCCATGTCCCGGTGAACGAATTCAAAAGCGCAATAAAACCCGCATCCGGAATGATCAAAGGAATTGAAGGCCGCAGCGGCCGACGATTGCAGATTCGCTGGAAATAAACCTCCTCCTGAGAGGAATCCCACATCACATCGTCATCACAAAGCCGTTGATTCGCCCGGGATCTGAGCTCACTCGCTGTAACGTCGATTGGGTGCGTACCGAACCGAAGCTCACCCGTCTGGACCGGGTGTTCGCCCGGCTGGACCGTGAGCCGGAACGACCGGCCCACATCGATGTGCCGAAGATGAGCAGGCACCGCATCGTGCTCTTCGCGGCGACCCTGGCCTTCTACGGCGCGATCGTGTGGGCCGTGGTGATCACGTCCTGGCTGGTCCGGCTCGACTGGCAGGTCATGTTCTTCCGCCCGTACCAGCAGTGGTCGGAGATCCACTGGTTCGTCGACTACTACGTGGTCCTCGGCCAGCGCGGCCCGACCGCCGTGATGGTCGCGGCCTGGCTGGGCTGGCGCTCCTGGCGGCAGCACACCCTGCGGCCGCTGCTCGCGCTCGGCGTCTCACTGCTGCTGCTGAACATCACGGTCGGCGCCGCCAAGTACGGCATGGGGCGCCTGGGACCGCACTACGCGACCACGATCGGCTCGAGCGAGATGTGGCTCGGCGGCGATATATTTCCGAGCGGTCACACCGCGAATGCCGTCGTGACCTGGGGAATCCTGGCCTATCTGGCGTCCAGCGCGAGAGCGCAGCGCTGGCTGTCCGCCGTGTCCGCGGTGACCTCGCTCGGCGTCGGGATGGCCACCGTCTATCTCGGTACGCACTGGCTGAGCGATGTGCTCCTCGGCTGGACAGCGGGTCTGCTGATCCTGCTCGGCCTGCCGTGGTTCGAGCCGCTGATCGCCCGGGCCGAGCACGCGATCTTCGACCTGCGCGACCGTCTGCGGGCCCGCGGGCGCCGCACCCCGGCCGAACCGGTCGGCGCTCCGCCCGTGCTGGTCACGCCGGTGCCGGCCGACCGCGACGATGTCGCGGCCCACGCGGCCCGGGCCCCCGTCTACCTGGCGCCCGGCCCTCACACCACCCGCTCGGAGCGCACGCCGATCACCCCGGCCGGCAGCCGTCGCCCGCCGCACCCGGAGCGCCACCCGCGCGGCTCGACCCCGTCCGCCCGCCCCGTGACGGGCGGCTGACCACGGGACGGCGCGCACCCCGTCCGGCATGCCGAAGGCCCCGGTTCCCGAGCGGAACCGGGGCCTTCGCCGGGTCTCAGCCCTTCCAGGCCCGCGCCACCCGGCCGCCCTTGACCTCGAAGTTCAGCCGGCCCACGCGGTACTCCATCGTGATGATCGCCCCCGACGGCAGCGCACGCACCGTCGGCCAGCCGCGCTCACGCGCGAGGCGTTCGGCCCGGCCGGCCTCCAGGCCGACGTAGGTGTCCGGGCTGTCGTCCGGTTCCGTGGGAGGTGTCGGAGTCGGTGCCATGCCGCCACGCTATGTCCTGCCCGGCGAGCGCGGAAGTCCGGGGCCCCGGGCGGTCACTGTCCGCCTCCGGTCACGCTTCTGTCACAAGATCACGACAGGAGTTTCGGGCGTCCGCCGTCACCCGGAAGAGCGGTTCCGTACGCCTTCCGCAGGCATTCGATCGGAATTCTCGCGTGTCACATGAGCTCATGGAAAAGCCCGGCGGAAAGTGCCCGGAGAAGTGCCGGTAGGGCTCCATTCCTTTCCGGCGCCGCACCGGTCCGGCGGCGTCGGCGCGGTACGGGAAATGCTTGGCTGCGGCACAGAGAGGCCGGTACGCCCCCTGTCGGAGCGCGCGGTGACGCGAGCATCATGGCGTGAGCTCGCGGGCAGGTGGGGCGCGGGCTGCGGCGGGCCCGGCACGCGAGGAGCGAAGGGGCGAGCGAGCGATGGGGACGCAGACCGTGGAGGCCGTGGCGCCGTCCGAACCGCGCACGCGGCACGGACGAGCGGTGGTCGACTGGCTGACGACGACGGACCACAAGAAGATCGGCCATCTCTACCTGATCACGTCGTTCCTGTTCTTCCTGGTCGCCGGGGTGATGGCGCTGCTGATGCGCGCCGAGCTCGCCCGCCCCGGCCTGCAGATCATCGACAACGAGCAGTTCAACCAGGCGTTCACGATGCACGGCACGATCATGCTGCTGCTGTTCGCGACACCGAGCTTCGCGGGTTTCGCGAACGAGCTGATGCCGTTGCAGATCGGCGCGCCCGACGTCGCCTTCCCGCGGCTGAACATGCTCTCGTACTGGCTGTTCCTGTTCGGCGGGCTGATCGTGCTCGGCTCGCTGCTGGTGCCCTCCGGTCCGCCGGACTTCGGCTGGACCGCCTACGCCCCGCTCAACAGCGCGGAGCGCACGCCGGGTCTCGGGGCCGATCTGTGGATCATGGGGCTGGCGCTGGCGGGCTTCGGCACGATCCTCGGCGCGGTCAACTTCATCACCACCATCATCGGGATGCGCGCCCCCGGCATGACGATGTTCCGGATGCCGATCTTCGTCTGGAACACGCTGTTCACGTCGATCATGATCCTGATGGCGTTCCCCGTGCTCGCGGCGGCACTGCTGGTGCTGGAGGCGGACCGGCGGTTCGGCGCGCAGGTCTTCGACGCGGCCAACGGCGGGGCGATCCTGTGGCAGCACCTGTTCTGGTTCTTCGGCCATCCCGAGGTGTACATCATCGCGCTGCCGTTCTTCGGCATCATCACGGAGATCATCCCGGTCTTCAGCCGCAAGCCGCTGTTCGGCTATCTGACGCTGGTCGGCGCGACGATGGCGATCACCGGCCTGTCGATGATCGTGTGGGCGCACCACATGTTCGCCACGGGCGCGGTGCTGCTGCCGTTCTTCTCCTTCATGAGCTTCCTGATCGCGGTGCCGACGGGGGTGAAGTTCTTCAACTGGGCCGGCACCATGCTGAAGGGCTCGCTGTCCTTCGAGACGCCGATGCTGTGGGCGACGGGCTTCCTGGTGACGTTCCTGTTCGGCGGGCTGACCGGGGTGATCCTGGCGTCGCCGCCGATGGACTTCCACGTGACGGACTCGTACTTCGTGGTCGCGCACTTCCACTACGTCGTCTTCGGCACGGTCGTCTTCGCGATCTTCGGCGGCTTCGCCTTCTGGTGGCCGAAGTTCACCGGGAAGATGCTCGACGAACGGCTCGGCAAGATCCAGTTCTGGGCGCTGTTCGTGGGCTTCCACACCACGTTCCTGGTGCAGCACTGGCTGGGCGCGGAGGGCATGCCGCGCCGGTACGCGGACTACCTCGCCGCGGACGGGTTCACCGTGCTCAACACCGTGTCGACGATCGGCGCGTTCCTGCTCGGCATCTCGACGCTGCCGTTCCTCTACAACGTGTGGAAGACCGCCAAGTACGGCGCGAAGGTCGAGGTCGACGATCCCTGGGGCTACGGACGCTCCCTGGAGTGGGCGACCTCGTGCCCGCCGCCGCGGCACAACTTCACGACGCTCCCCCGGATCCGCTCCGAGTCCCCGGCGTTCGACCTGCACCATCCGCAGTACGCGGCGGTGACTGCGCAGCCCGAGCCAGAGCGCCATCAAGCCGGTCCCGAGTCCTCCTGATCGCCTCGATCAGCTCGACCGGCTCCAGCACCTCGAACTCGAAGCCCAGCATCATCACGTGGATGACCATCACATCGAGGCTGCCGGCTCCGCAGCGCAGCAGGCAGGTGTCCGCGCTCTCCTCCTCCAGCACCCCGGCGGAGGGCGAGATGTGCTGGGCGGCTTCCTCCAGGGGCGCCAGGAGCCGCACGAGGGCATGGGTGGCGTAGGCGCGCGTGGAGACGCCACGGGAGACGTAGGCGGCCAGGTCCTCGGCCGGCGGGTCGCGCGGCACGAAGCGCGGGCCGTGCGGGGGCTTGGGCCTGATGCGGTCCACGCGGAACGTGCGCCAGTCGTCGCGGTCGAGGTCCCAGGCCACCAGGTACCAGCGGCGTTCGGTGCACACCAGGCGGTGCGGTTCGACACTGCGGCGGGTGGGGGCGCCGTCGTGGCCGGTGTACTCGAAGCGCAGCCGTTCGGCGTCCCGGCACAGGTGGGCGATCTCGGTGAGCACGGCCGGGTCGACCGAGGAGGGCAGCGTGCTGCGCAGCATCGGCACGGTGACGGCGTTCAGGGCGCCCACGCGGCGGCGCAGCCGGTGCGGCAGCACCTGCTCCAGCTTGGCGAGGGCGCGTACCGAGGTCTCGCCGATGCCGTCGATGCCCTGTCCGGCGGCGGTGCGCAGTCCGACCGCCACGGCGACGGCCTCGTCGTCGTCCAGGAGCAGCGGCGGCAGTTCGGCTCCGGCGCCGAGCTGGTAGCCGCCGCCGGTGCCGGGGCTGGCGTTGACCGGGTAGCCGAGTTCGCGCAGCCGGTCGACGTCCCGGCGCAGGGTGCGGGCGCTGACGCCGAGCCGGCCGGCCAGGTCGGCGCCGGACCACTCGCGGTGGGCCTGGAGCAGGGACAGCAGACGCAGCAGGCGGGCCGAGGTCTCCAACATGGGGCGAGTCTGCCAGGCCTTGCGGACAGCCACTGTCCTCAAGGCGTGTAGGGCAGTTGCGGGACGGTGAAGCAGGTGCGGTTCATGTCGCCCTGCCCCACCCAGCCCTCGCCGTCCTGCCAGCGGGCCACCGACAGACAGGTCCGGCTCGTCTTCGGCGGCTCCGGCAGGCGTTCGAAGCGGACGGGGAGCAGCAGCCCCCCGGCGGTGTAGCCCTGGCTGCGGTTCATCTGGGCGTCGACGCAACGGCGCGTGATGCCCGTGCCCGCGCAGGAGGTCGCCGCGTCCGTGAACCACCGCGCGGCCGCCCACCCCTCCAGCTGCCACTGGGAGTGCGTCTTCAGGTCTTTCGTCGCCTCGCGGAACTCCCGTACGGCCAGGTTGCCGGTGTCCTCGAAGTTGCGGCTGGCGCCGGTCGCCCACAGGGCGTTGCGGCAGCGCGGGGCGTCCTTGTAGTCGTCGGCGACGGTGGACGTCCAGTTCTGCACATTGGTCACTTTGGCGGTGACGTGGGCGCCGGCCTCGTCCATGGCCTGGCAGAGCCGGGCGTTGCCGTGCCCGTCAATGGCGTCGAACACCAGGTCGGCGCCCTGCTCCTTGAGGTCGGCGGCGACGGCGCGGAAGTTGGGCAGGGCGAAGTCGACCTGCTCGGTGACGACCTTGTAGCCCTCGGCCCGAAGGCCGCGTTCGACGAGCCGGGCGTAGGCGGCCGAGGCGGACTGGTTGTAGGAGACGACGGCGGCGGTGCGGGCGCCGTGCTCGCGTTTGAAGTAGCGGTAGACCTCGGTGCCGCCGTACAGCGTGCCGTTCCAGCCGGGGGTGCCGTCGCGGGGCGCGAGGCTGCCGTAGATGCCGTAGAGGTGCGGGTAGGTGTCGTAGGCGGTGCCGATGGGCTGGCCGCCGATGTCGGGGACGCCCGCGCGGGAGACGCGGGAGGCGCCCGCGTAGTCGAGCGCGGTGGTGGCGACCAGGGCGACGACCTCGTCCTCCTCGACGAGCTTGTGCACGCATTCGTTGTTGCCGACGCCGCTGCCGCCGTCGTCGCAGGTGCGCACCTCGACCCGGCGCCCGTCGATGCCCCCGCGCGCGTTGAGCCGGTCGAAGAAGGCCCGGGCGCCGTCGCGCGGGCCCGTGAAGGCGCTGCCGCCGACCGGGCTGGTGGCGCTCGTGATGATGCCGACCCGCAGGGGCGCCGTGTCGCGGGGCGCGGACGTGCGGTCGTCGTGCTCGAAGTCGCTCTCCGGGAGCCGGCTGCCGCAGGCCGCACTCAGGGAGAGCAGCAGCACCGCGGCGAGGATCTCAGCAACCGGGGACCGGCGACGCATTGCCGCTCATCTGCACCAGCGAGCACAGCGCCTTGACGGACACCTTCCAGGTGCCCTCCTCTTCGACGGCTGTGCCGGAGGCGTTCGGCAGCACGGTGGCGCCCTTCAGGGTGAGCGTGTACGTCACGTCCGCCTCGGTCGCCGAGGTGAACTCGACCTTGGTGACCTTCGCCTGGACCTGTCCGCCGCGCTCGTCACCGCTGAAGGCCTGCAGGACCGGACCCATCCGGTCGCCGTTCTGCAGGAGGGCCTGCTTCTCCTCGGTCGAGGTCTTCGGATCGAAGAACTTCTCCCAGTTCTGCTTGATCTCCGCCTCCGCCGCGGCCCGGTCCGCCGGTGCGCTGGCCGGCGCGCTCGTGGTCTGCTCCGCGGTCGGTGTGGCGGGCGTCGACTCGCTGCCGCCGCCGCTGTCGTCACTGCACGCCGCGAGGGCCGGGGCGAGGGCCAGGACCAGGGCGGCCGCGATCGCCGTGCCCCGTCCCGCGGTGCGTGGACCCCCCGTCGCGTTCCCCCGCCTGAGGTCGCTGCCGAGAACCATCTGGCTCACCACCGGGTGTCGGTCCGGGCCATGTGCGCCCGGTGCTTTCAGGGTCAGCTTCCACAGGGCATAGTGCAAGCGATCGGCGGACTTGAACAGGCAGCCCGACGCACGCACAGCCGATTCCGACGTGTGGGAGCCAGCGATGCGGACCAGCCGACTGCGGACCGTGCATCCCGTCCTGTGGGCCGGCTGGGCGGCCCTGGCCGCCGGCGCGGTGCTGTGCGTCGTCGGCTGGTACGGAATCTCGGGTGAGCGTTACGCCGAACGGCAGCTGCCCTACCTGGCCTCCTGCACGATCCCCGGCGCCGCGCTGATCATCGCCGGGGCGGTGCTGCTGGCCCGCGGCCGGGAGTCGATCGCCGCCCGGCGCGTGGAGGAGCTGTACGGCCTGCTGGTGGAGGACGACGGGCCGGACGGGCCGGAGGAGACCGGGCGGGCCGCGCTCGCGCCGCTCGCGGTCAGCGGCGATCTGCTGATGGTGCCGGGCGGCACGCTGTGGCACCGCGCGGACTGCCCGCTGGTCGCGGGCAAGGCGGAGGCGGTCCCGGTGGACTCCAAGCTGGTGGCGAGCGGCGAGCTCAACCCCTGCCCGATCTGCGAGCCGGCCGAAGAAACCGACTGATGTCCTCGCTGACGTACGACCTCACGCTCGCCGGGCTCTCGGTCGGCAGTGCGGCGGCGCTGACCGGGATCGGCCTGATCGTGACGTACCGCGCGACGGGCGTGCTGAACTTCGCGCACGGCGCGATCGCGATGGTGTGCGCGTACGGCTTGCGGCAGTGCGTGGTCGAGTGGGGCTGGCCGCTGTGGCTCGGGGCGGCGGTGACGCTGCTGGTGCTGGCGCCGGGGCTGGGGGTGATCCTGGAACGGTTCGTGTTCCGGCCCCTGGCGGTCCTGGGCGGTGACCCGGCGCAGACGCTGGTGGCCTCCATCGGGGTGTTCGTGCTGCTGGTGGGCGGGGCGGCGCTGGTGTGGGGACAGGGGGCGCGGGACGACGCGCCGGTGCTGGTGCCCGACGAGCCGTGGGGGCAGCTGGCGGTGGTGCTGGTGCTGGCGGCCGGGGTCACGGCGGTGATCCGCTGGACGCGGTTCGGGCGGGAGCTGCGGGCCGTGGTCGACGACCGGCGGCTCGCGGAGCTGGGCGGCATCGACGCGGACCGGGTCGCGGCCACGGGGTGGGCGTTCGGCTCGTTCACGGCCGGTCTGACGGGTGTGCTGCTGGCGCCGTACGTGCGGCTGGACCCGTACGGTCTCTCGCTGCTCGTGATGGAGGTCGTCGCGGTCGCGGTGGCCGCGCGGATGCGGAGCCTGGCCGTCGCGGTGGTGGTGGCGCTGGGCGTCGGGGTGGCGCAGAGCCAGCTGACGCGGCTGCACCCCTCGGGCTGGGCCGAGCCGCTGCTCCAGGCGGCCGGCACGAATCTGTTCGTCGTCGCGCTGCTGGTGGCGGCCCTGGTGCTGCCGGGCGTCGGGGAGCGGGACGCGCTGCCCCGCACGGCCATGGCCCGCGCGGCGACCCCGCCGGGCGCCTGGGTCGTGGTGCTCGTGCTGTTCCTGTTGCCGCTCGGGCTCGCCGGCCGGGACCTGCACACCTCGGTCCAGGTCCCGGCGCTGGCCGTGATCCTGCTGTCCCTGGTGGTGGTCACCGGCCGCGGCGGCCAGATCTCGCTGGGGCAGGCGGCGTACGCGGGCCTGGGCGCCCTGTTCACGGCCCTGCTGGCGGCGGGCCGCTTCCCGGGGCTGCCCGCGTTGCCGGAACTGGCCGCCCTCGCGGTGGCGGTGGTCCTGGTGGCGCCGCTCGGCCTGCTGACGGGCTGGCCGGCGATCGGCCGCCGGGGCCTGGCGCTGGCGCTGGCGACCTTCGCGGTCGGCGTGGGGGTGAGCCGGTTCGTCTTCGCCCAGCCGTACGCCACCGCGGGCCTGTCGCTGGGCCGCCCCGCGGGCTTCGACGGAGACCGGGCGTACTACCTCCTGGAGCTGCTGCTGCTCGCGGTCGCGCTGCTGGCGGCGCACACGCTGCGCCGGGGGCGCACGGGCCGGGCCCTGGCCGCCATGCGGGATCACGAGCGGGGCGCGCAGGCGGCGGGCGTCGGCGTGCCCTCCCTGAAGCTGCTGGCCTTCGTCGCGGGGGCCGCGCTGGCCGCGCTGGGCGGCGGCATGCTCGGCATGGGCCTGCGCGCGTTCGACGCCACGGCCTACGACCCCGTGCGGGGCCTGCTGTGGTTCGCGGCGGTGGTGGTGCTGGGCGCCGACAGCACGCTCGGCGCGCTGGCCGCGGCGGCTCTTCTGGTCGGGCTGGACGCGGGCACCCGCGGCGGCTTCGCGGCGGCCCTCATCGGCATCCTGGCGATCCTGGTGGGCCGCTTCCCCGGCGGCCCGTACGAGGCCCTGCGCACGCTGGGGGAACGGCTGCGGCCGCGCCACGCCCCGGCCCTGACGGCGGTGGGCGCCCGGACCCGCGGGAGACTGCGCCCGGCGGAGCCGGAGACGGCCCGGAGGGCCCCGGTGCCGAGCGGGGCGACGGGCGTGACACGCGGGGCGAAGGGCGCGGGAGCGGGGAGCCGTGGCGAGCTCAGGGGCGACGTGAGCGGTCCGGGCCTGCGGAGCGACGGGGACCCTACGGAACGCGGGCCGACAGGTCGCGACTCCACCCACCGGCCAAGCGACAACGGCCACCCGTCGACCGGAGGGCTCCGGAGCACACCCGAGCCCACTTCCAGGACCCGGTCGGCCCCGGCCGGACCCGGTGATGGCGCCCCGTCGCCCACCGCCCCCTCCGCCCCCCTCCTCACCGCCCGCCACCTCCACGCGCACTACGGCCGCTTCACCGCCCTCGACGGGGTGGATCTGGACCTCGCCCCCGGCCGGATCACCGCGGTCGTCGGGCCCAACGGGGCCGGGAAGAGCACCCTGTTCGACTGTCTGGCCGGGACGCTGCGCCCCGCGCGGGGAACGGTGCGGCTCGGCGGGCGGGACATCACCGCACTGCCCGCCCACGCCCGCACCCGGCTCGGCGTCGCCCGCACCTTCCAGCAACTGGCCGTCTTCCCCTCGCTCACCGTGGCCGAGAACGTGCGGGTGGGTGCCGAGCAGGGGCGGGTGACCGACCCGGGCGCCGTGGAGCGCGCCCTGAGGCTGCTCGGCCTCGACGGCCCCGTGCGCGCCCTGCCCGCCGCCGGGCTGCCCACCGGGACGCTGCGCCGCGTCGAACTGGCCCGGGTCCTCGCGGGCAGCCCCCGCGTCCTCCTCCTCGACGAACCCGCCGCGGGTCTCGACACCGCCGAGGTGTCCGCCCTGGCCCGGGTCCTGAAGGCCCTGGCCGCCGACGGCACGGCCCTCCTCGTCGTGGAGCACGACCTGGACCTGGTGGCCGGACTCGCCGACGTCGTGCACGTGATGACGGCGGGCCGGATCATCGCCTCGGGCCCGCCCGGGCGCGTCCTGGACGCCCTGGAACGGGAGGCCGGCCGATGACGACCGTCGCCCTGCGCCACGCGCGCGTGCGCTACGGCCCCCTGGAGGCCCTGCACGGCATCGGACTCACCGCCCCCGGCCCGGGCCTCACCGTGCTGCTCGGCCGCAACGGCTCCGGCCGCACCACCGCCCTGCGCGCCCTGGCGGGCACGGTGCCCCTGTCGGGCGGCGCGGTGCTCTGGGACGGCGCCGACGTGACCCGCGTACCCGCCTACGAACGCGCCCGGCGGGGCATGTGCCTGGTACCGGAGCGGCAGGCCGTGTTCGGCTCGCTCACCGTGCGCGAGAACCTCGAACTCGCCGCGCGCGACCCCGCCATGGCCCTCGACGCCTACCCGCAGCTGCGGCCCCTGCTGCAGCGGCGCGCCGGCACCCTCTCCGGCGGGGAGCAGCGGATGCTCGCCCTGACCCGGGCGCTGCTCGCCCGCGCGCGCGTGGTGCTCGTGGACGAGCCCGCCCAGGGCATGTCGCCCGCGGTGGCGGCCCGGACGTACGAACTGCTGGGCGCGCTCGACGCGTGCGTGGTGGTCGCCGAGCAACGGCTGCCGCCCGCCCTGCGGGGGCGGCCCGCGATCGTCTACGAACTGCGCCGCGGGGCCGTCGTGTTCGCCGGGGAGGCCGGTGAGCTCACCCGTTGAGCCGGGATGAGCCGGGACGCCGGAACCCGCCCGGTCGGTCGACCGGACGGGGCCCGTGTCCCGGCGAGGGGGAACAGCGGCTCAGAACTCGAGGCGCAGGCCGGGCACGATCATGTCGGGATCCGCGCCGATGGCGGCCTTGTTGGCGGCGTAGAGGCGCTGCCAGGTGGTCCCGTGCCGGGCGGCGACGCCGCTGAGCGTGTCACCCCGGCGGACGGTGTAGTCGCCGCGGGAGGAGCCGCGGTCCGGGTGTTCCGCGGAACGCGCGGGCGCCTTCGGCGGTTTCGCCGGGGCCCGCTGGGTGGAGGTGACCGGGTCGGCGGCGGGTGCGGTGCCGCTCGCCCCGGCGCGTGCCGAGCAGGTCGGCCAGGCGCCCCATCCCTGGGCGCGCTGGACCTTGGTGGCGACGGCGATCTGCTGGGACCTGCTCGCCCGGTCGGCGGTGGGCGCATACGCCGTGCCGCCGTAGGCGTTCCAGGTGGAGGGGGTGAACTGGAGTCCGCCGTAGTAGCCGTTGCCGGTGTTGATGTGCCAGTCGCCGCCGCTCTCGCACTGGGCGATGCGGTCCCACACTCCGCTGTCGGCCGCCGCGGCGTTTCCGGTCGCGGCCAGCAGCCCGAGGGGCGCGAGCAGTGCCGCCCCGGCGAGGACCGCCGTCTTACGAACCGGATTCTTCCGGGCGGTGGAGCGAGTGGTATCGGCACATTCGGACATGGAGGTCCCTTTCGGAACACCCGGGCTTCCCCCAAGGCGGAACGCCGCTCCCGCGCCATGGGGCACGGGGGCCGCGCTCGCCCCGTCCACCGGAGTGGTGCTGCGCCCGGTTCCTGGGAACCGGACGGCCGGCGGACGTACCCGAGCGGTGCTCGTTGCACACGGCGGAGGAATCTAAGGAGGCCGGCGGCTTCCATCAACCAGTCGCCCGTCCTGGCAGGCCAGTTCGGCAATACCTTGGGTAACGGCAATTTCCGGACACCCACTTCATTCGCGGATTTCCTGATTTATCGACCCACCCCCCTGACGATCTGTGACCCACTTCACCCCCTCAAGGCCCTTGCCACAGCGGCGAGTTGACGATGAGTGCGGGATTCCGCGCCGAGCGTGACCCTGTGCGCTGGATGGTTCGATTCCGTTCGCCCTGGGGCGTGACTCCCGCCACAGATCGCCCGTTGTCATCTTCATGAGCCGGGACCTACCCGGACCACGGGCCGGGAGCCACCCGGCTTTGCCACGCACCGCATCCCCGAGGGAGCCACCCGTGCCGCGCATGCTCGACGTCAGCGACGAGGTACGCGCCGAGATCGGCGACGAAGAAGCCGACCGCCTGCTCGCCGGAGAGACCGCCCCGGGCAGCTACGACTGCACGTCGTGCCGCACTCCGGGCGACTCCGAGCAGGAGCGCACCAGCACCGTCCTGTTCATCGGCGACGAGACCGCCGTCCTCGCCTTCGCCCACGCCGGCTGCCTGCCCTCGCAGGTCGTTCAGGTCACCGAGGAGCAGCTGCGGGGCGCCGTGAAGTCCATCACCGGCGAGACCGTCGACCTGGAGCCCGACAAGATGGTGCCCGAGCAGGCGGTGCTCGGCGTGACCAGCGGGCTCGTCCTGATCGGCGGGGAGCTGCACCCGGCCCTGGTGGTGGAGCCGACGGGACCCATCGCCCGGCCCGGCACCACCGGGTCCGGCGACGACTTCCTGCCGCTGCTCATCGAGCAGGGCTTCATGCCCCTGACCGACCTGTCCGCCGTACCGCCGGTGCTGCACGGCTGGTCGGTGCTGCTCGCCGTGGGCCAGCTGCACGCGGTGCTCCAGCCGGGCAGCAACGGCGGCCAGCCGGTGGCCTGGTGGCAGGCGCACCAGCCGCTCCAGGTGACCGACCCCTGGCGCGCGGCGGCCAACAAGCACCAGCAGGTGCTGATGTTCGCCGCGCCCGTCGGCTCGATCGGCCGCCAGCCGCGCGAGGACCTGCTGCGGGACGCGCTGGACAAGGCGGCGGCCAACGGCAAGCTGGTCGCCTCGGCGCTGCCGCTGGCCGGCACCTGAGCCCCGCGTCACCCGCGCAGCCCGTACACCCGCGAAAGCCGTACCCGGGCCGCATCCCTTGACCCGCGGGGTCGTTTGGACATACGTGCACGCATACGACGTTCCCCGCCGCCACTCCTTCTCGCCGATCCCGTCCGCGCGATCGGCTCAGGACACCCAGGGCGGCCCATCGGCCACGCCGATCTACGACGCGCTCTACGCCGAGTACGTCAAGTCCTTCCGCGCACTGCCCGGCGACCGCAGCGGCGAGGAGAAGCTGGGCTTCACCGCCTTCGGGAACGCCCCGCACGGTTCGGGCTCGTACGGGGGCACGTACGGCGGCTCGTACAGTGCCTACAGCGCGGGCGCCCAGAGCGCCCGCCATGCCGCCGGGCAGCAGCCGCAGTGGCAGCGCGTCGGCACCATCGGCTCGCCCGGCACGGGGATGCACTACGTACCCGCCGGGCTGCCGCCGGGGCGGCGCGGCGGCGTCTGAGCGAGCACCGGACACCGGAAAGGGCGGCCCCGCCGGGGCCGCCCTTTCCGGTGTTCTCGCGCTACTTCTTCTTGCCGCGCTTCTCGCGCACCCGCACGGAGATGTGGATCGGCGTCCCCTCGAAGCCGAACTCCTCGCGCAGGCGGCGCTCGATGAAGCGCCGGTAGCCCGCCTCGATGAAGCCGGAGGCGAACAGCACGAACCGCGGCGGCTTGGTGCCCGCCTGCGTGCCGAACAGGATGCGCGGCTGCTTGCCACCCCGGACCGGGTGCGGGTGGGCGGCGACGAGCTCACCGAGGAAGGCGTTCAGCCGGCCCGTCGGGACCCGGGTCTCCCAGCCCGCCAGGGCCGTCTCGATCGCCGGGACCAGCTTCTCCATGTGCCGCCCGGTGCGCGCCGAGACGTTGACCCGCGGCGCCCAGGTCACCTGGCCGAGCTCGGTCTCGATCTCCCGCTCCAGGTAGTAGCGGCGCTCCTCGTCGAGGGTGTCCCACTTGTTGTAGGCGAGGACGATCGCGCGGCCCGCCTCGACGGCCATGGTGACGATCCGCTGGTCCTGCACCGAGATGGACTCGGAGCCGTCGATCAGGATGACCGCGACCTCCGCCTTCTCGACGGCGGCCGCCGTGCGCAGCGAGGCGTAGTAGTCGGCGCCCTGCTGGAGGTGGACGCGCTTGCGGATGCCCGCCGTGTCGACGAACTTCCAGGTGACGCCGCCGAGTTCGATCAGCTCGTCGACCGGGTCACGGGTGGTGCCCGCCAGCTCGTTGACGACGACGCGCTCCTCGCCCGCCACCTTGTTCAGCAGCGAGGACTTGCCGACGTTCGGGCGTCCGATGAGGGCGATGCGGCGCGGGCCGCCGATGCCGCCCCCGCCGAACGTCTCGCGCGGCGCCTCGGGGAGCACCTCGAGAACCTGGTCGAGCATGTCGCCGGTGCCGCGGCCGTGCAGCGCGGAGACCGGATGCGGCTCCCCCAGGCCCAGCGACCACAGGTAGGAGGCGTCGGCCTCGCCGCTCGGGCCGTCCACCTTGTTGGCGCACAGCACGACCGGCTTGCCGGCCTTGCGCAGCAGCCGGACGACGGCCTCGTCGGTGTCGGTGGCGCCGACCTTGGAGTCGACGACGAAGACGACCGCGTCGGCGGCCTCGATGGCGTACTCGGCCTGGGCGGCGACGGAGGCGTCGATACCGAGGACGTCCTGCTCCCAGCCGCCGGTGTCGACGACCTTGAAGCGGCGGCCGGCCCACTCGGCCTCGTAGGTGACGCGGTCGCGGGTGACGCCGGGCTTGTCCTCGACGACGGCCTCGCGGCGCCCGATGATGCGGTTCACCAGAGTCGACTTGCCGACATTGGGGCGGCCGACGACGGCGAGCACGGGCAGCGGGCCGTGGCCCGCGGCCTCGATGGCGCCCTCGACGTCCTCGAGGTCGAAGCCCTCCTCCGCGGCGAGCTCCATGAACTCCGCGAACTCGGCGTCGCCGAGCGCCCCGTGGTCATGCTCGTGCGCGCCCTCGGACGCGTCCGAGCCGTCGGGCTGGATGTGGTCGTTCATGAAGTCCGTACCTCGTCGTTCATCGTGGTGGTCGGTGGAGTACCCGCTGTTCCGGGTGGTCCACTACTCAGTGTCGTCTAGCGCCCGGTGAGGCGCCTGGCGTTTTCCAGGTGGGCCGCGAGCTGCTTCTGGATGCGCCCGGTCGCCTCGTCCAGCGCCTTGCGCGTCCGGCGGCCGCTGCCGTCGCCTGCCTCGAAGGGCTCTCCGAAGACGACGTCGACGCGGGAGCGCAGCGGAGGCAGCGCCTTTATCAACCGTCCGGGCCTGCCGGAACTTCCCAGTACGGCCACCGGGACGATCGGAGCGCCGCTGCGCACCGCGAAGTACGCGAGCCCGGCGCGCAGCGAAGCGAAGTCGCCCTCGCCCCGGGTGCCCTCGGGGAAGATGCCGAGCACGCCGCCGTCGGCCAGGACGCCGAGTGCCTGGGTGATCGCCGTGCGGTCGGTGGTGTCGCGGTCGACCTTGACCTGCCCGATGCCGAGCAGGAAGGGGTCCAGCGGTCCGATGAACGCTTCCTTCTTGATCAGGAAGTGGGTCGGCCGGGGCGCCACCCCCATGACCATCGGACCGTCGATGTTGTGGGAGTGGTTGACCGCGAAGATCACCGGGCCGCTCGCGGGCACCCGCCAGGCGCCGAGCACGCGCGGCTTCCACAGCCCGTACATCAGGCCGACGCCGATACGCCGCCCGACCTCGGCACCCCGCGCCGAAGGCAGCTCGGTCACTTTCCGGCCCGCTTCTCCTCGACGAGGGTGACGACGCACTCGATGACCTGGGCCAGCGTGAGCTCGGTGGTGTCCACCTCGACGGCGTCGTCCGCCTTGGCGAGCGGGGATGCCTTGCGGCTGGAGTCGGCGGCGTCCCGCTTGATCAGGGCCTCGCGGGTGGAGTGGACGTCGGAGCCCTTCAGCTCGCCGCTGCGGCGGGCGGCACGGGCCTCCGGGGAGGCGGTGAGGAAGATCTTGAGGTCGGCGTCGGGCAGCACGGTCGTGCCGATGTCCCGGCCCTCGACGACGATGCCCAGTGCGGCGGAGGCGGCGATCGAGCGCTGCAGCTCGGTGATCCGGGTGCGCACCTCGGGCACCGCGCTGACCGCGCTGACCTTGGAGGAGACCTCCTGGGTGCGGATCGGACCGGCGACGTCCACGCCGTCGACCGTGATGGTCGGGTCCCGCGGGTCGGTACCCGAGACGATCTCGGGCTTGCCCGCGGCGGCGGCGACGGCGGACGGGTCGTCTATGTCGATGCCGTTGCTCACCATCCACCAGGTGATCGCCCGGTACTGGGCGCCCGTGTCCAGGTAGCTCAGCCCGAGCTGGGCCGCCACGGCCTTCGAGGTGCTCGACTTGCCGGTGCCGGCGGGGCCGTCGATGGCGACAATCACTGGCGTGGCGCTTTCCACAGTGGGGACCTTCCTGGACCGGGCTCGGCGGGGGTGAGGGCGCGAGTGCCCCGCACAAGGTTACTGGGTTCGCGTCACTCGTCCGGCCGCGCGTCGGCCGGCCCCCTGTGGCCCGCCCTACTGCCGGAGCGCCCAGCCCCTCTCCCGCAGCGCGGCGCTCAGCACCGGGGCCGCCTTCGGCTCCACCATCAGCTGCACCAGACCGGCCTGCTGCCCCGTGGCGTGTTCGATCCGTACGTCCTCGATGTTGACGCCGGCCAGGCCCGCGTCGGCGAAGATCCGGGCCAGCTGTCCGGGCTGGTCGTCGATGAGCACGGCCACGACCTCGTAGGCCCGGGGCGCGGACCCGTGCTTGCCGGGGACGCGGACCTGCCCGGCGTTGCCGCGCCGCAGCACGTCCTCGATCCCGCCGGCGCCCTCGCGGCGCTTGTGGTCGTCGGAGGACTGCAGGGCGCGCAGGGCCCGCACGGTCTCCTCCAGGTCGGCGGCGACGTCCGTGAGCAGGTCGGCGACCGGCGCGGGGTTCGCGGAGAGGATGTCGATCCACATCCGGGGGTCGGAGGCGGCGATCCGCGTCACGTCCCGGATGCCCTGGCCGCACAGCCGTACGGCGGACTCCTCGGCGTGCTCCAGCCGCGCGGCGACCAGGCTGGAGACCAGGTGGGGCATGTGGGAGACGAGGGCGACGGCACGGTCGTGGGCGTCGGCGTCCATGACGACCGGCACGGCCCGGCAGTGCGAGACCAGCTCGAGGGCGAGGTTCAGCACCTCGGTGTCGGTGTCCCGGGTCGGGGTCAGCACCCAGGGCCGGCCCTCGAAGAGGTCGCCGGTCGCGGCCAGCGGGCCGGACTTCTCCCGGCCCGACATGGGGTGGGAGCCGATGTAGGCGGACAGGTCGAGGCCGCGTGCCTCCAGCTCGCGGCGCGGCCCGCCCTTGACGCTGGCGACGTCGAGGTAGCCGCGTCCCGCGCCGCGGCTGATGGCGTCGGTGAGCACGTCCGCCACGTGGGCGGGCGGGGCGGCGACGATGACGAGGTCGACGGGTCCGTCGGGGGTCTCGTCCGTGCCGGCGCCGAGGGCGGCCGCCGTCCGGGCCTGCTCGGGGTCCGGGTCGGCGAGGTGCACGGTGACGCCGCGCTGGGACAGGGCCAGGGCGGCGGACGTCCCGATCAGGCCGGTGCCGATGACGAGTGCGGTCCTCACTGGGCGATGTCCTTGCGCAGGGCGGCCGCGGCGCCGAGGTAGACGTGGGCGATGTCGGCGCGGGGCCGGTCGGACTCGACGTGCGCGAGGACCCGGACGACCCGCGGCATGGCGCCTTCGATGTCCAGCTCCTGGGCGCAGATCAGCGGCACGTCGACGATGCCCAGCTTGCGGGCGGCGGCGGCCGGGAAGTCGCTGTGCAGGTCGGGCGTGGCCGTGAACCAGATGCTGATCAGATCGTCGGCGGCGAGATCGTTGCGCTCCAGGATCTCCGTGAGCAGGGCTCCGACCTGCTCGTCCATGTGCCCGGCCTCGTCCCGTTCGAGTTGGACGGCGCCCCGGACCGCTCGTACCGCCACGGCGATGCTCCTTGCTGACGTGCGTGTCGCTCTACGTCCGACCAGCCTAGTCAGCCCGGACCACCCGGGTGCGCGTCGCCCGCCCGGTGAGACGCCAGGATCGGCACCTTTGGGTAAGTTCGGTGCCAAGATGCTTCAAATCCCGGTTTACCCCTCTTCGGCACTTTCGGAGTGACGACATGACCTACGAGACCACGCGCCGCACGGTTCTCCTCGCGACGGGCGTGACCGGCGCGACGGCGCTCGTCGCGGCCTGCGGCGGGGGCGGCGACGACAGCGGTTCCACGTCGACGCAGTCCCCCACCGGCGAGAAGACGACGAGCGGCCCCGCCGGCCAGGCCCTGGCCGACATCGACGAGATCCCGGTGGGCGGCGGCAAGATCTTCAAGGACGAGAAGGTCGTGGTGACCCAGCCGGAGGAGGGTCAGCTCAAGGCCTTCTCGGCGATCTGCACCCACCAGCACTGCCTGCTGTCCACCGTCTCCGACGGCACGATCAACTGCCCCTGCCACGGCAGCAAGTTCAAGATCGCCGACGGTGCGGTGGCCCGCGGTCCGGCGACCCAGCCGCTGCCGGCCGAGCAGATCACCGTGGAGGGGAACTCGATCCGCCTGACCTGAGAGCCCGCGCCCGCCCGTGGGCCCTCACGCGTCCCACAGCGCCCCGAGGGTGAGCAGGTCGGTCCGGTACTCGACGCGGTCGGCCCACTCGGCGGGCCAGGCCTCCGCGCCCAGGTAGGCGCCCGCGAAGGCGCCCGTCAGGCAGGCGATGGAGTCCGAGTCGCCGGCGGTGCAGGCGGCGCGGCGCAGGGCCGTCACGGGTTCGTCGACGAAGAGCAGGAAACACAGCAGCCCGGTCGCCAGGGCCTCCTCGGCGATCCAGCCCTCTCCGGTGGCCAGACAGGGGTCGGTCTCCGGCGAGACGGTGCGCACGGCGCGCTGGAGCCGTTCGAGGACCTCCAGGCACTCGTCCCAGCCGCGCGCGATGAACTGCCCCGGGCTCGGGTCCCCGGCCCGCCGCCACAGGTCGCCGAGCCAGCGCTCGTGGTAGCGGCCGCGGTTCTCCAGGGCGTACGAGCGGAGCAGGCCGATCAGCCCGGTCGGCTCCGCGCCCTGCGCGAGCAGGCGTACGGCGTGCGCGGTGAGGTCGGACGCGGCGAGCGCGGTGGGGTGCCCGTGGGTGAGGGCGGACTGCAACTGGGCGGCGCCCGCGCGCTGTTCGTCGCTCAGACCGGAGACCAGGCCCAGCGGCGCGACGCGCATGTTGGCACCGCAGCCCTTGGATTCGGTCTGGCTGGCGTCCTGCCAGGGGCGGGACTCGTCCTTCAGCAGGTAGCAGGCCTTCATGCAGGTGCGCCCCGGAGCCCGGTTGTTGTCCGGGGACTGGTACCAGTTCACGAACTCCTCGCGCAGGGGCCGCACCAGTCGCAGCGGGGCGAGCACCCCTCGGTCCATGGCGGTCCGCACCGCGTGGCCCAGCGCCAGCGTCATCTGGGTGTCGTCCGAGACGACGGCGCGCTTCGGCAGCTCCATCTCCCGCCAGGGCCCGTACCTGGCGAGGATCGAAGGGACGTCGTCGAACTCGGTCGGGAAGCCCAGCGCATCCCCGAGGGCCAGGCCCGTGAGCGCTCCGGTGGCGGCTTGCTTGTGGACGAGCGTGGTCATGCGGGACGTCCTTCCCGGGCGGGCCGGAGGAGAGGCGGGTGGAGGGCGGTGGCGGTGCCGGCGCGGTACAGCGCGGCGGGTTTGCCGCGGCCGCCGGTCAGTCGCGCGGCGCCCGGGACGGGTGCGACGAAGCCCGGCGTGGCGAGCACCTTGCGCCGGAAGTTGGGCCGGTCGAGCTCGGTGCCCCACACGGTCTCGTAGACCTGCTGGAGCTCGCCGAGGGTGAACTCGGGCGGGCAGAAGGCGGTGGCGAGGCAGGTGTACTCGAGCTTGGCGCCGACGCGGTCGTGGGCGTCGGCCAGGATGCGGTCGTGATCGAAGGCGAGCGGCCCCGCCGTGCCGTACGGCACCCAGCGGGCCTGCGCCGCGTCGCTGCCGCCGTGCGCCTCCGGGGCGTCGGGCAGCAGTGCCGCGAAGGCGACGGAGACGACCCGCATCCGGGGGTCGCGGCCGGGCTCGCTGTAGGTCCGCAGCTGCTCCAGATGCAGCCCCGAGACATCGGACAGGCCGGTCTCCTCGGCGAGTTCACGCCGGGCGGCCGTCTCCGCCGACTCGTCCGGCTGCAGGAATCCGCCCGGCAGCGCCCAGTGCCCGGCGTACGGCTCCTGCCCGCGCTCGACGAGCAGCACGTGCAGCGCGCCCTCCCGGAGCGTGAACACCGCCAGGTCGACGGTGACGGCGAAGGGCTCGTGGGCGTACTTGTCGTAGCCGTCCACGGCGAACACCCCCTTTAATAGTCAGCACGACTATAAAAGGGGGTGCCGGTCGCTCACAAGGTCTAGAGGTCGACTTCCTGCATCAGCATGCCGACCTCGGTGTTGGACAGCCGCCGCAGCCAGCCCGACTTCTGGTCGCCCAGCGTGATCGGCCCGAAGGAGACCCGGACCAGCTTGTCGACCGGGAAGCCGGCCTCCGCGAGCATCCGGCGCACGATGTGCTTGCGGCCCTCGTGGAGGGTGACCTCGACGAGGTAGTTCTTGCCGGTCTGCTGGACGACGCGGAAGTGGTCGGCGCGGGCGTAGCCGTCCTCCAGCTGGATGCCGTCCTTGAGCTGCTTGCCCAGGTCACGCGGGATGGGCCCGACGATGTGCGCGAGGTAGGTCTTCTTCACGCCGTACTTCGGGTGGGTCAGCCGGTGGGCCAGCTCGCCGTGGTTGGTGAGCAGGATGACGCCCTCGGTCTCGGTGTCGAGCCGGCCGACGTGGAAGAGCCGGGTCTCGCGGTTGGTGACGTAGTCACCGAGGCACTGCCGGCCCTCCGGGTCCTCCATCGTGGACACGACACCGGCGGGCTTGTTGAGCGAGAAGAACTGGTAGCTCTGCGTGGCGACGGTCAGGCCGTCGACCTTGATCTCGTCCTTCTCCGGGTCGACGCGCCGCCCCTGCTCCAGGACGATCTCGCCGTTGATCTCGACCCGGGCCTGCTCGATCAGCTCCTCGCAGGAACGCCGGGAGCCGAAGCCCGCGCGGGCGAGGACCTTCTGCAGCCGCTCGCCCTCCTGCTCGGCGCCGGGGAAGGTCTTGGGGAGCTTGACCTCCTTCTTCCCGGCGTACCGGTCGCGGTTGCGCTCCTCGACCTGCGCCTCGTACTCACGCGGGCGCGCCGGGGTCGTACGCCCCGGCCTCTGGGACTGCTTGGGGCCGCCCTTGGCGCCGCCGCGCGCGGCACCGCCACGCCCGGCCTTGGGGCCGTCCTTCGTCGCCCCGGGGCCCACGTCGTAGCGCCGCTCCTCCGGGCGCGGCTTCTTCGGACGGCCGCTGCCCTGCTTGTCGTCGCGGTTGTTGCCGGCGCCGCGGAAGTTGCCGCGACCACCACCACTCCCGCCGCGGCCGCCGCTGTTGCCACCACGGCTCCCGCCGTTGTTTCCGCTGCTGTTCCTGCCGCTGCTGCTTCGCATCAAAGTTCCGTCTGGTCGTCTTCGTCGTCGGTCCCCGGGTTCACCGGGCGGCCCGGCGCGTCGTCGTCAGGCGCGTCCGGGTCGAACGACGGTACGCCTTCCTGGGTCTCGGCCTCGATCGCCTCCGCCTCCGGGAGGAAGGGCGCGAGCTCCGGGAGCTCGTCCAGACCGCGCAGGCCCATCCGCTCCAGGAAGTAGTTCGTCGTCCTGTACAGGATCGCACCTGTTTCGGGTTCCGTGCCCGCCTCCTCTATCAGACCGCGCTGGAGGAGGGTGCGCATGACACCGTCGCAGTTGACTCCGCGCACGGCCGAGACCCGGCTGCGGCTGACCGGCTGCCGGTAGGCGACGACCGCCAGGGTCTCCAGGGCGGCCTGGGTGAGGCGGGCCTGCTGGCCGTCCAGGACGAAGCGCTCGACGGCCGGTGCGTAGGCGGCCCGCGTGTAGAAGCGCCAGCCGTTCGCGACGTACCGCAGCTCGAAACCGCGGCCCTGGACGGTGTACTCGTCGGCCAGCTCGCGCAGGGCCTCGGCGATCTGCCGCTTCGGCCGCTCCAGTACCTTCGCGAGGTGCTCCTCGGTCGCGGGCTCGTCCACGACCATGAGGACGGCCTCCAGAGCCGGTTTCAGATCGAGACCGGCGACGCCGGGTGCCCCGGCCGGCAGGTCGGTCACTCGCTCACTCACGCCTTCTTCTCCTCCTTCGGCGGCTCGGGCGGCCGGTCGAACTCGTCGGTGACGGTCGGGGTCTCGTCCCCGTCCCCGCCGGTCCATCGCACGAGCAGGTCCCCGAGCGCGGTCTCCTGCTCCAGCGCGACGGCCTTCTCGCGGTACAGCTCCAGCAGCGCGAGGAACCTCGCCACGACGGTCAGGGTGTCGTCGGTGTCCGCCACGAGGACCTGGAAACTGGCCTCGCCCAGCTCCCTGAGCCGGGCCACGACGAGCCGCGCCTGCTCCTGCACGCTGACCAGCGGGGCGTGGATGTGGTCCACGTAGACCTGCGGCTTGGGCCGCGGCTGCATCGCCTTCACGGCGAGCTTGGCGAACCCTTCCGCCCCGATGCTGATGACGACGTCGGGCAGCAGCTCGGCGTGGTGCGCTTCGAGGCCGACGGTACGGGGGTAGCGGCGGGCCTCGTCGTCGAGCCGCCCGCTGAAGATGTCGGCGATCTGCTTGTACGCGCGGTACTGCAGCAGCCGCGCGAACAGCAGGTCCCGCGCTTCGAGCAGCGCGAGATCGCCCTCGTCCTCCACCTCGGCGGCGGGCAGCAGCCGCGCGGCCTTCAGATCGAGCAGGGTGGCGGCGACGACCAGGAACTCGGTGGTCTCGTCCAGGTCCCAGTCCGGCCCCATCGCCCGGATGTGGGCCATGAACTCATCGGTCACCTTCGACAGCGCAACCTCGGTGACGTCCATCTTGTGCCGCGAGATCAACTGCAGCAGCAGATCGAAGGGCCCCTCGAAGTTGGCGAGCCGAACCTTGAAGACCCCGTCATCGGCCGCCGCGCCGGCGTCCCCGGCAGGGGCCGGGGAGCCCGGGGCGGACGCGGAAACCTCCTCGGGCACGGCCTGGCCCGCAGGCAGCACCACAGGTCCGGCCGCGTCCACCGGCCCCGTGACCGCGGCTTCCAGGGATCCGGCCCGCCCGGTCACGGGCTCGGCCACTGGGTCGGCGAGCCCCGCCCGCGCCACACCCTCGCTCTCGGGCAACGGTCCGTTCCCGACCGTCCCCACCCGCAGCTCAGCCGACGGAACTGTCCCGTCACCCTCCACGGAGGTCCCGGACGACTCGGCCGGGGAACGCGTCGGCGAAGCCGCCTGCCCGGCGCTGTGGGGCGAAGAGCTCGGCTCGGTCACCGGGGCAGCGAGCCCCGCAGGCCCGACATCCCCGCCCGAGGGCAACGACCCGTCCGCGACCGTCCCCGCCCGCAGCTCAGCCGGCGCAGTCGTGGGGTCGGCCTGCTCCTGTGAAGGGGGCGGTCCGGCCTCCTGAGGCGTGGTCTCCGGCGTTTCGGCCTCTGGCCGCTCAGCCGGCGGAGCCGTCCGCGGAGCCCCCGGCCCCCTCCCCAGCGCACGCCGGCGGCCGGCCGGGCCGCCGGGGGGAGGTGGGGAAGCGTTCGAGGTCATGGCCCCCGCAGGCTACCGCTACCGCCCGCGCAGTCGTCGTACGAGGATGCTGGCGTCCCCGCGGGTCTCCAGGTCGGCGAGGACCACCGCGACCGCCTCGCGGACGATGCGTCCGCGGTCCACGGCCAGGCCGTGCTCGCCACGGAGCACCAGACGGGCGTGCTCGAGGTCCATGAGCTCCTCGGCCGACACGTACACCGTGATCTTCTCGTCGTGCCGCTCACGGCCGCTGGGGCGGCGCGAGGGACTCCGTCCGCGCTTGCGGGGCGCGGCGCCCGCGGCCCCCGCCGCACCGGCGGCAGAACCTTCCTGCACCGTCTGCTGACGGGCGGAGCCGGAGCGCTCGGCGGCCGCGGAACGGCTGTGCGCCTCCCCGGCCTCGCCGGGCTCCGCGTCCGCCGCGACATGCTCCGGACCGTCACCGTCGCCGCCCTGCGCGGGCACCGACTGCGGCGCGTCCTCCGCCGCGGCCGCCGCGTCGCCCTCCCCCGCCGGAGCGGGCACCCGGGCGTCGCCGTTGGCCTGACGCCTGGGCTGGGACGACTGAAGCGCCATCCCCCCTGTCGTACGGAAGAGTTCGTCGGCCCCCGGCAGACTCACTCGGCGTGACACCGGGCGAGCACCTCCCTGGCGAGCTGGCGATAGGCGGCGGCACCGACGGAGTTGGAGGCGTACGTGGTGATCGGCTCGCCGGCGACCGTGGTCTCCGGGAAGCGGACCGTGCGCCCGATGACCGTGTGGTAGACGTGGTCGTCGAACGCCTCGACCACACGCGCGAGCACCTCACGGCTGTGCACCGTACGCGAGTCGTACATCGTGGCGAGGATGCCGTCGAGCTCCAGCTCCGGGTTGAGCCGCTCCTGGACCTTCTCGATGGTCTCCGTCAGCAGGGCCACACCACGCAGCGCGAAGAACTCGCACTCCAGAGGCACTATCACCTTGTGCGCGGCCGTCAGGGCGTTCACCGTGAGCAGGCCGAGCGAGGGCTGGCAGTCGATGACGATGAAGTCGTAGTCGGGCAGCAGCGGCTTCAGGGCGCGCTGCAGCGTCGACTCGCGGGCGACCTCGGAGACCAGCTGGACCTCGGCCGCCGACAGGTCGATGTTGCTGGGCAGCAGGTCCATGTTGGGGACCGCCGTCTTCAGCAGCACCTCGTCGGCCGCCATGCCCCGTTCCATGAGCAGGTTGTAGACGGTGAGGTCGAGCTCCATCGGATTGACGCCGAGTCCGACCGACAGCGCGCCCTGCGGGTCGAAGTCCACGAGCAGGACCCGGCGTCCGTACTCCGCGAGCGCGGCACCCAGGTTGATGGTCGACGTGGTCTTGCCGACGCCGCCCTTCTGGTTGCACATCGCGATGATCTTCGCGGGCCCGTGCTCGGGCAGCGGGCCCGGGATCGGGAAGTACGGCAGCGGACGCCCGGTCGGGCCGACGCGCTCACGGCGCTGTCTGGCCGCGTCGGGCGCGAGAGTGGCCGCGTACTCGGGATCGGGCTCGTACTCCGCGTCGGGGTCGTAGAAGTGCCCCTCGGGCAGTTCGTCGTAGTCGGCGAAGTGGTTGTGGGGCGCGCCACTTCCGTCGCCGGCCATGGCGTTCACGTGATGGCCATCCATCTTCTGGTGTGCTGTGTGAGTCGCCTGCTGACTCTGGTGGGCTGCGAAGGTGCGCACAGCGACGGAGCCGACAGCCGCGAACCCCGCGGGCTCCTGGTCCCGTGCAGGCATTCCTGGCTGGCCACCCCCGGGAGTAAATGTCGACTCATTCACAAGTCGTCTTACCTCCTTGGTGACCAGGAAACTTCTAGACAGGTCAGCGTGGCACCATGCCGACAGCTGGCGACTCTATGGCGTGTCGGGCGTCCGCAGCAACACAATCCGCCGGACCCGGCCCGATGTGTCGGCAATGAAACATCCCGCTGTCAAGGGCGTACGGCCGTCGCACGGCAGGTTTCACCGGTGTGCGAATCGGTTGAAGGGTTACGTTCGAGGCGAGTTGCTCGAGAATCGCGAAGTGACCATACACACATCCGGCCGGACCTTGTCGGGCAAGGTCCGGCCGGGTGCGCGGGGTTGACGACGTGTGTTGACGTATCGCCTTTGCCGGTTGGTGGGTTAGCCGACTTTCCGGCTGCGCGGGCTCAGCCGAGCAGCGAGGTCAGCTCCACGTGCTCCACGCCGTGCGCCTCCGCGACCTCGCGGTAAACGACCTTGCCGTCATGCGTGTTGAGGCCCTTGGCCAGCGCCGGGTCGCGGCGCAGCGCGTCCACCCAGCCGTGGTTGGCCAGTTCGACGATGTACGGCAGCGTCGCGTTGGTCAGCGCGTAGGTGGAGGTGTTCGGCACCGCGCCGGGCATGTTGGCGACGCAGTAGAAGACCGAGTTGTGCACCGGGAAGGTCGGCTCGGCGTGGGTGGTCGGACGGGAGTCCTCGAAGCAGCCGCCCTGGTCGATCGCGATGTCGACAAGGACACTTCCGGGCTTCATCCGCGAGACGAGCTCGTTGCTGACGAGCTTCGGGGCCTTGGCGCCCGGGATCAGCACGGCGCCGATGACGAGGTCGGCCTCCAGGCAGGCCTTCTCCAGCTCGAAGGCGTTGGAGACGACGGTCTGGATCTTCGTGCCGAAGATCTTGTCCGCCTCGCGGAGCTTGTTGATGTCCTTGTCGAGCAGGGTCACGTGGAAGCCCATGCCGATGGCGATCTGCGCGGCGTTCCAGCCGGAGACACCGCCGCCGATCACGACGGCGCGGCCGGCCAGCACGCCGGGGACACCGCCGGGCAGCACACCGCGGCCACCGTTGGCGCGCATCAGGTGGTAGGCGCCGACCTGCGGGGCCAGCCGGCCCGCGACCTCGGACATCGGGGCGAGCAGCGGCAGCGCGCGGCTGGGCAGCTCGACGGTCTCGTAGGCGATGGCGGTGGTGCCGGACTCCAGGAGGGCGTCCGTGCACTCCTTGGAGGCGGCCAGGTGCAGGTAGGTGAAGAGCGTCTGGTCCTTGCGGAGGCGGTGGTACTCCTCGGCGACCGGCTCCTTGACCTTCAGCAGCAGGTCGGCGGCGGCCCACACCTCGTCGGCGGTGTCCAGGATCTGCGCACCGGCGGCGACGTACTCGGTGTCGGGGATCGAGGAGCCGACGCCGGCGCCACGCTCGATGACGACCTGGTGGCCGTGGCGCACCAGCTCGTGCACGCCGGCGGGGGTGATGGCCACCCGGAACTCGTTGTTCTTGACCTCGCGGGGGATGCCGACCTTCACGTCGATCACGGTCCTTGGCTCAGAGGGTATGGGGGCTCTTACTAAGACATACCCGGGCACACGCGGGCACACCGGGAGAGACCGCAGAGAACGTGCGGCAGAGCCAGTCTAATGAAGGTGTTCTCGCTGTCTAGCCTTCCATTGCATCAATCTTCGACTGATGCGGTACGGATTTCGCAGGCGTCAGGGTCGTTTTGAAGGTTTGAGTCGCCGAGAATCCGCTCGGCGGCGCCCCGGTGCAGCGCGGCCGAGGCAGGGTCACCGAGGTGTTCGAGGGTGTCGGCGAGCCGCAGATGCAGGGCCGCCTGCAACCGCGGATCCTCGGCGCGCCGCGCCCACTCCACGGCCTCCCGGCAGGTGCGCAGCGACTCCTCCGGGCGGCCCGCGTACTCCTGGACCCGCCCCAGCTCGCTCAGGGCCCGCGCCTGGGCGGCCACGTCGCCGTTCTTGCGGTGGCCGGCGATCGCCGCGCGCCAGTTCCGCAGGGCCTCGCCGTAGCGGCCGGCGAAGGTGTGGGCTGCGGCGATCCGCCCGTAGAGCCGGGCGGCCTCCGCGCGCTCGCCCCGTGCGAGCCGCTCGACCAGGGCGCGGCCGAACCAGTCGGCGGCCCGGTCGAAGTCGTCGAGGTCCTGGTACGCGCCTCCTACGGATTCCATCGCGCGGCCGGTCGCGTACGGGTCGTTCACCTCGCGCCCGGCGTCCAGCGCGGCCCGGTAGCGCGTCAGCGCGTCGGCCGTGCGGCCGGTGCGGGCGTCGAGGTCGCCGAGGTTGAGCAGGGCGGCGGCGCGCTCGCGGGGCAGGTTCCGCCGCTCGGCGACGCCGAGGACCATGTGGTGGATGTCGTAGAGGTCGGGCGCGGCGGCCTGGGTGCCGATGTGGGCCGCCATGGCCCGGACCAGCTGGGACATGAGCCGTCGGGCCAGGGTGTCGAGCTCACCGTCGGCGACCGCGAGCCGGGCCGAGGCCAGCAGCGCGGGCCGGGTCAGGCGCAGCCAGTCGGCGGCGGCCCGCGGGGTGGGGAAGCGCAGGGCGCGCGGCATGTCGAGGAGCTTCTGACGGGCCTGGGGGCTGTCGGTCTCGGTGATGGCCCGGCAGGCCTGGAGCAGCCGTACGGTGCGCTCCAGCATGCGGGCGCGGGCCAGCTGGAGCTCGGCGGGGCGTTCGTGGTGCTCGGCGAGGATCCGCAACTGCGGGTGCAGGCAGCCGGGCACCTCGTACTGCGGCAGCGGGGAGTCCACCGCGTGCAGGAAGCCCAGGGCGACGAAGTCGTCGAGGAGGGTGCGGGCGCTGCCGACCGAGGAGCCGACGAGCGCGGAGGCGGTCTGCGGGTCGACCAGCCCGGCCGGGGCGAGGGCGAGCAGGCGCAGCATCCGGGCCGCGGTCGCGGGCAGGGCGGCGTGCGCGAGCCGGAAGACCCGGGTCAGGGCGGTGCCCTCGGAGTCATCGGCGCGCAGTTGCTTGGCGAGGTCGGAGACGGCGGCCTTGGGGCGGGCCGCGAGCCAGCCGCCCGCCAGCATCAGCGCGGCGGGCTGCCCCTGGCACTCCTCGGCGAGGCCTTCGGCGGCCCGGGGGTCGACGGTGATGCGGACCGAGCCGGTGTGGCGGGTCAGCAGCTCCACCCCGGACTTGGCGTCCAGGCCGCCCAGGGTGCAGGGACGGACGTCGGAGATGCCGGTCAGCGGGCCTTGGGAGACCGCGACGACGAGGCAGTCCGGTGTGTCGGGCAGCAGGGCGTCGACCTGCTCGGCGTCCGCCGCGTCGTCGAGCAGGAGCAGGACCCGGCGGTCGGCCAGGGCGGTGCGCAGGGCGTCGGTGAGGTCGTCCTCGCAGGCCCCGGCCGGCGCCTGCTCGCCCAGGGCGGTGAGGAGGTCCCGGGCGGCGCGTCCGACGGGGACGCGGGTGCCGCCGGGTTCGGTGAGGCGTGTGCGCAGGACCCCGTCGGGGTAACGGTCCGCGACCTGCCGTACGAGTTCCTCGGCGAGTGCGGTGCGGCCCGAGCCGGGCCGGCCGGCGATGAGCAGCACGCGCGCGCGGGGTGCCTTGCGGCCGGCCAGGGTGTCCAGTCCGGCGCGCTCGATGTCGGCGCGCAGCTCCTTCAACTCCCGTGTGCGGCCCAGGAACTCGATCTCTCCGGCAGCGCGCCCGGCCGGCCGCACGTCGCCTGTCTCCACGACCTGATCCGTCACGGGCCACACTCCCGTCCCACCGCACACACCGGCCCGCCGGGACTCCGGTTCGGGCGTGCAACAGAGCCTAGTTCACGCTCTGCAACGTCCCGGGTTGAGCACGGCGGCCGGAACGACCACTTCCCCCGATCGGATCAGCAGATCGTAGGACCGACGGGAGCGGTCGCGCCCCGACAGGGGCGCGGGGAACGGCGCGACCAGCCACGACGGTGCCCCACCCGGCCGACGACCTCCGCGGCACCCACCGTCGCGGCACCCCCCGCGGAGCGCTACGCCTGGAAGGGACGCGCCGGCCACGGCGCCTGGGCCGGGCGCAGCGCGTCCAGACCGTCGCCGTCGCGCGCGGCGACCAGGGACAGCACGCCCACGACGAGACAGTTGTTGTGCAGCTCACCGGCCAGCACGCCCCGCACGAGGTCCGCGACCGGCACCCGGTCGAGTTCCATGTCGGCCTCTTCCTCCTCGACCGCGAAGCGCTCGCCCTCGGCCTCGGACAGATCGCGCGCGAGGAAGATCCGCACGGCCTCGTCGCAGCCGCCGGGCGTGGTGTAGACGTCGGTCAGCACCCGCCAGTCCTCGGCCTTGACGTGCGCCTCCTCGTACAGCTCTCGCTGCGCGGCGTGCAGCGGGTTCTCGCCGGGGACGTCGAGCAGCCCGGCCGGGATCTCCCAGAGCTTGTGGCGGACGGGGTGGCGGTACTGGCGCAGGACCAGCACGCGGTCGGCCTCGTCGAGGGCGAGGACGGCCACGGAGCCGGGGTGGACCTGGTAGTCACGGCGGACCACGGTGCCGTCGGGCATGACCACGTCGTCGGTGCGCACGGAGGTCTTGTTGCCCGTGAAGGGGGTCGCCGTCGCCCGGATCTCCCACTCCTCCGGGGTGTCCTTGATCGTCATGCCTGTCCTTCCACGTGCCGTGCGACCTGCTGAAACGAAACCGGGGTGCACACCCTTTGAAGGGATGCACCCCGGCCACCGTACAACTGGTGTGTTACTTCGAAGTCTTCCGCTCGACCGAGGCCTTGACGAGCCCGGCGAACAGCGGGTGCGGACGCGTCGGCCGGGAGCGCAGCTCCGGGTGGGCCTGCGTGGCGACCAGGTACGGGTGGACGTCGCGCGGGTACTCGACGTACTCGACGAGCTTGCCGTCCGGGGAGGTGCCGGAGAACTGGATGCCCGCCTTCTTCTCCAGCTCGGCGCGGTAGGCGTTGTTCACCTCGTAGCGGTGCCGGTGGCGCTCCTCGACGTACTCCTTGCCGTCGTAGACCTCGCGCACGATCGAGCCCTCGGCCAGCTTCGCCGGGTACATGCCGAGCCGCATGGTGCCGCCCATGTCGCCCTCGCCGGCGACGATGTCGAGCTGCTCGGCCATGGTGGAGATGACGGGGTGGCCGGTGGCCGGGTCGAACTCGGTGGAGTTGGCGTCGCTGATGTCGGCCAGGTTGCGCGCGGCCTCGATCACGATGCACTGCAGGCCGAGGCAGAGGCCGAGCAGCGGGATCTTGTTCTCGCGGGCGTACTTGATCGCGCCGACCTTGCCGAGCACACCGCGGTCGCCGAAGCCGCCGGGGATGCAGATGCCGTCGACGTCGCCGAGCTGCTGGGCCGCGCCCGCCGGGGTCTTGCAGTCGTCGGAGGTGACCCACTTGATCTTGACGCGGGCTCGGTTGGCGAAGCCGCCGGCGCGCAGCGCCTCGGTGACCGACAGGTAGGCGTCGGGCAGGTCGATGTACTTGCCGACCAGCGCGAGGGTGATCTCGTGGTCGGGGTTGTGGACGCGGTCGAGCAGGTCGTCCCAGGTCGTCCAGTCCACGTCACGGAAGGGCAGGTCCAGCTTGCGGACGACGTAGGCGTCCAGACCCTCGCCGTGCACGGTCTTCGGGATGTCGTAGATCGAGCGGGCGTCGGGGCAGGCCACCACGGCGGCCTCGTCGACGTCGCACATCAGCGAGATCTTCCGCTTGATCGCGGTGGGCACCTCGCGGTCGCAGCGCAGCACGATCGCGTCAGGCTGGATACCGATGTTGCGCAGGGCCGCAACCGAGTGCTGGGTGGGCTTCGTCTTCAGCTCACCCGAGGGGCCGATGTACGGCAGGAGCGAGATATGGACGACGAAGACGTTGTCACGGCCGACCTCGTGACGGACCTGACGGACGGTCTCCAGGAACGGCAGCGACTCGATGTCGCCGACCGTGCCGCCGACCTCGGTGATCACGACGTCGACCTCGTCCGTCGCCATGCGGCGGATGCGGTGCTTGATCTCGTTGGTGATGTGCGGGATGACCTGCACGGTGTCACCCAGGTACTCGCCGCGCCGCTCCTTGGCGATCACGGTGTTGTACACCTGACCCGTGGTGACGTTGGCGGAGCCGTCGAGGTCGCGGTCGAGGAAACGCTCGTAGTGGCCGATGTCCAGGTCGGTCTCGGCGCCGTCGTTCGTGACGAACACCTCACCGTGCTGGAAGGGGTTCATCGTGCCGGGGTCGACGTTCAGATACGGGTCGAGCTTCTGCATCACGACGCGCAGACCGCGGGCCTTGAGCAGCATGCCGAGGCTGGAGGCCGTCAGGCCCTTGCCGAGCGAGGAGGCGACACCCCCGGTGACGAAGATGTGCTTGGTCGTCGAATTACGAAAAGCGGCGGGCGGCATGGCCAAGACGGGGCTCCCGTGGTCGCGGTCTGGGGGTGCGGTGCGGCTGCCTGCCGGAGAACTCCGGGGCGCCGTCGCTGCGGTTCGGGGGTTCCCTGTCGGGAAGGGGCCCACCGGTCCACGGGCTACCAGCGTATCAGCGCCGCGGGGCGATGGCTTCCGGCCACGCTCCGCACACATTCCGACACGGAGGCGATCACCCCCACCGGCCCCTCACCCGCTGCTCACTCGTTCGGCGTACCCGGCTTGCCCGGACGGGCACCCGGATCATCTGCATGCGTCGTATCCTGCTCGGACACTCGCTGCCGAGCCCGTCCGGCCCAACGGCACCACCCCCCGCCCGTAAGCACCGGAACAACGTGAGCTCGTCAGTTCGTTGAGCAACAATTGGCGCTTTGCATCACGGCGAAGTGACCTGTTTTGCTTCATCGCTCAATGACGCAACGCAAGACCTGCTGAAATCCCCCCTTGACCGCACTAGCGACAGCCCCCTTGTGGGGTGACGTGGCCGTTCGACTGGAGTTGCACGTGGCCGGGCGCATCGAAGACTACGCACTCATCGGAGACATGCAGACCGCCGCTCTGGTCTGCCGGGACGGCACAGTCGACTGGCTGTGCCTGCCCCGCTTCGACTCGCACGCCATCTTCGCCGGCCTGCTGGGCACCGAGGAGCACGGCTTCTGGCGGCTGGGTCCCGCGTACGCCTCCGACCAGGAGCCGCCGACCGCCGCGCGGCGCAGCTACCGGGGCGACTCGCTGATCCTGGAGTCCGAGTGGGACACCCAGCGCGGCACGGTCCGGGTCACGGACTTCATGCCGCCGCGTGACGGCGCCCCGCAGCTGATCCGGATCGTGGAGGGCGTCTCGGGCCGGGTGCCGATGCGCTCGGCGCTCAGGATGCGGTTCTCCTACGGGCGGGTGGTGCCGTGGGTGCACAAGCACGAGGGGCGCACGGTGGCCGTGGCGGGCCCCGACTCGGTGTGGTTCGACACATCCGCGGAGACCTACGGCAAGTCGCTGACGACCTACGCGGACTTCACCGTCGCTCCGGGTGACCGGATCGCGTTCACGATCTCCTGGCAGCCCTCGCACAAGGAGCCGCCGCCGCTGCCCGAGCCGGAGCAGTCGCTGGAGGCGACGGAGGACTTCTGGCGCGAGTGGGTCGACCACTGTACGTACCACGGCCCCTACCGGGAGGCCGTGGTCCGCTCGCTGATCACGCTCAAGGCCCTGACGTACGCCCCGACCGGCGGCATCGTCGCAGCGCCTACCACCTCCCTGCCGGAGGACATCGGCGGCGTCCGCAACTGGGACTACCGCTACACCTGGCTGCGCGACGCGGCGATCACCCTGTCCTCGCTGCTGCGCACCGGCTACCGCGAGGAGGCCCGCGCCTGGCGCGAGTGGCTGCTGCGGGCGGTGGCGGGCGATCCGGAGAACCTCCAGATCATGTACGGCATCGCCGGCGAGCGCGAGCTCGGCGAGGCGGAGCTGGACTGGCTGCCGGGCTATGAGAACTCCGGCCCGGTCCGGGTCGGCAACGGCGCGGCCCACCAGCTCCAGCTGGACGTGTACGGCGAGGTCACCGAGGCCCTGCACCTGGCCCACATGACGGGCCTCGCGCGCAACGACTACGCCTCGCTGCTCCAGCTGAAGCTGATCCGCTACCTGGAGGACCACTGGCAGGAGCCGGACGAGGGCATCTGGGAGGTGCGCGGCCCGCGCCGCCACTTCGTGCACTCCAAGGTGATGGCCTGGGTCGCGGTCGACCGCACGATCAAGCTGATCGAATCCGGTGACGCGGACGGCCCGCTGGAGCGCTGGCGCGAGCTGCGCGACGACATCCACCGGGACGTGTGCGAGCGGGGCTACGACAAGGAGCGCAACACCTTCACGCAGTCGTACGGCTCGAAGGAGCTGGACGCCTCCTTGCTGCTGATCCCGCAGATGGGCTTCCTGCCGCCGGACGACAAGCGGGTCATCGGCACGATCGAGGCGATCCAGCGTGAGCTGTCCACGTCGGACGGGTTCATCCTGCGCTACCCGACCACCAGCGGCGACGAGAACGTCGACGGTCTGCCCGGCGACGAGGGCGCGTTCCTGGCCTGCTCGTTCTGGATGGCCGACGACCTGGCGATGATCGGCCGCGTGGACGAGGCCCGCAAGCTGTTCGAGAAGCTGCTGTCCCTGCGCAACGACCTCGGTCTCCTGGCCGAGGAGTGGGACCCGCGCCTGCAGCGTCAGGTGGGCAACTTCCCGCAGGCCTTCAGCCACGTGCCGCTCATCGACACGGCACTGCGTCTGACGGCCTCCGGCGCGTACGGCGGCTGACCGAGAGCGTCCCGAGGGGGCTTCGCCCCAGCCCTCCCGGGTGTGCCACGCCCACGTTCGCGGGGGCCGCGAGCTTGAGCGAGCCTCATCCCGGCCCTCGCGGGGACCCACCGTACGGCCTTCGCGGGGGCCCACCGCGGCCTGCACGAGGCCTCGCCCCGGCGCTCCTGGGGGGTCACACCGCTGCCCCGGCGGGGGCCTCACAGCTGCCTTCGCGGGGGCCTCGCCCTGGCTCTCGCGGTGTGCCACTCCCGCCCTCGCCGACCGCTGCCTTCGCCCGGCCTCACTCCGGCCTGAGGGCCGTCAGTGTGCGTTCTCCCGCCGGGTCGCCTGCCGTGGCCGGGACGAGGGCTATCTCGTCGAGTCCGGCCTCGGCGTAGGCGGCGACGCGGGCGCGGACGGTGTCCGGGTCGCCGACGAGGGCGACCGTGCCGGCGGCCTCGGGCGGCAGGGCCCGCAGCAGCGTGTCCGGGTCGGCGCCCTTGGCGGCCAGCTCGACGACGTCGGCGAACCCGGCGTCGACGAACATGTCGCTGTAGCCCGGCACGGCGAGATAGCCGACGACGCTGCGCAGGACCTGGGTGAGCGACTCCGGCTCCGGGTCCACGGCGGCGGGCAGCCAGGCGGCCAGCCGCGGTGGCGTACGGCCCGCCCTCTCGGCGGCGGCGAGCATCCGGGCCCGCAGCATCCGGACCTGCCCGGGCGAGACGAGGTCGAGCAGCATCCGGTCGGCGTGCGCGACGGCCGCGGCGACCGCCCGCTCCCCGAAGGCCGCGACGGTGACGGTGCCACCGGGCGGCGGCAGCCGGCGCGGGAAGCCGCTGCCGGGCACGATCGGCTCACCGGGCAGGCTGTGCATCAGCGCCCGGACGGCCGCCGCCGACTCCGCGAGGGCGGCGGCGGGCCGGGTGCGCGGCCGGCCGTGCACACCCTCGACGACGCGCTTGCTGGAGGTGCCCAGGGCCACGCCGACGGGCCGGCCGGTGACGGCCGCGGTGGAGGCGGCACCCCGGACGATGGTGAGCGGGTCGCGCACCGACACCGGCACGGGTCCGGCGGTCAGCGCGACCTGCTCGGTGGCGGCGCCGATGGCCGTCGCCAGGACGAACGAGTCCCACGTGGGTCACTCGCCCGCCCACACCTCCCGGTAGCCGAGCCGGTCGGCGAGCCGCGCGACCCGCAACGGCTCCTCGACCGGACCGTCGTCCTCCCGCCCCACCGCGACCACGCTCATGTCCATGGGGGCGCCCGTACCCGGTCGCACACCCCGTAATCCGGGGAGATCCACGGCGGGATCCGGGAGGTGATCGTCCCGGTGCCGGTCCGGAGATGTCCGGGGGGCACCCGCGCGGGTAGCGTCCGGCACATGGACAGCGGGACGGACAGCGGTTACGACACTCAGGGCGCCGGGATCACCGTGCAGCGGGCGCTGGAGCTGCCGGGGCTGCGCAGCGGGCTGCCCGAGGTCCTGGCGGGCACCGAGCGGCTGGGACGGACCGTGCGCTGGGTGCACGCCGGCGAGGTGCCGCACATCGCCTCCCTGCTCAAGGGCGGCGAACTCCTGCTGACCACGGGCTACGGCCTGGGCACCCGCCCCGCCGAGCAGCGGGCGTTCGTGCGCACCCTGGCCGAGCGCGGCATCGCGGCCCTGGTCGTGGAGCTCGGTCCGCGCTTCACCCGGCTGCCCGCGGCCCTCGTCGACACGGCACGGGCGGCCGGGCTGCCGCTGGTCCAACTGCACCGCGAGGTCGCCTTCGTCACGGTCACGGAAGAGGTCCACACCGAGATCGTCAACGGCCACTACGCCCTGCTCCAGCGGGCCGAGGAGGTGCACCGGCGCTGCACGCAGGCCGTGCTGGGCGGCGGCGGTGTGCCCCAAGTGCTCGGCATCCTGGCCGACTTCGCCGGAAACCCGGTGTTCCTGGAGACGGCGGACGGGCAGTTGCTGTACGCGGCCGGGGCCGGTCCCGAGGGCGCGGACCCGCTCCAGGTGTGGGAGGGGCTGCGCGGCCAGCACAAGGACGAGCCGCCGCTCGCGGGTTCGGTGCTGGTGGACGTGCCGGGCGGCGGGCCCGGCAGCGGGGGCGTCCGGGCACGTCTGGTCCTGCTGCCCGTGCGCACTTCGCCGGCTCCAGTGCACCGGATGGCGGCCGAGCGGGCCGCGGGCATCCTGGCCGTGGTGCTGATGCAGGCCCGCCAGGAGGAGGAGCTGGCGGCGCGCGGGCGGGGCGACTTCCTCACCGACCTCGCCGAGGGCCGGGTGACGGCCGAGGACGCCCCGGCGCAGGCACGCGTACTGGGCTTCCGGCCGGGTGAAGGGCCGCTGCTGCCGGTCGTGATGCGGCTCGGGGACACCCTGTCCTCGGGCGGCGGCTGGGCGGTGCTGGCCCGGGCGATCTCGGAGGAGCTGGCGGCGGTGGGGGTGCCGGTGCTGCTCGGCGTACGGCCGGTGGAGGGCCGGGTGCTGGTGCTGCTCGGGCTGCGGGCGGAGTCGGAGCGGGCGGCGGTCGCGGACCGGGTCGCGGCGGCGCTGCGGGCCGGTGTGGGCCGGGCCGGGATGCCGCGGCCGGGCGGGCAGCCGCCCGTGGTGGTCGTGGGGACGGCCGGGGGCTGGCCGGCCGCGGCCTCGGGTCTGCGGCACGCGGCCGAGACGGCCACGGCGGCACAGGGCCTGCCGGACCGGCCCTGGTACGACGCCCGCCGCCTCGACATCGACCTGCTGCTGTGGCGGTTGCGCGACCATCCGGACCTGGCGGCCTTCGTCGACCGGGCCCTCGGTCCGCTCCTGGAGCACGACCGCCGCTCCCGGCCGCCGCTGCTGCCCACGCTGACGACTTACCTCGCCCACGCGGGGCGCAAGGCGGAGACGGCCCGGGAGCTGCATCTGAACCGGCAGACGCTGTACAACCGGCTGGCGCGCATCGGGGAGTTGCTGGGCACGGACCTCGACGACCCGCAGACGGTCCTGGCCCTGAGCCTGGCTCTGCGGGCCCGCAGACACGTCCCGTAGGACTGCTAGGGCAGGGGCAGGGGCTGGGTCAACTCGTCGTACACGCTGAGCACTTGGGCGACCGTCTCGTCCTCGGTCGGCCAGCCGGCCGCCTGCCGGGCGCCTTTGGCGGTCAGCGTGTCCCGGCGGGTCCGGTCGCCGAGCAGCCGTACGACGGATTCGGCGAGGGCCTTCGCGTCCCCGTACGGGACGAGTTCGGCCGCGTCGCCGACGAGTTCGGGGATGCCGCCGACGTTCGTCGCGACGAGCGGCACGCGCGCGTGGAGGGCTTCCTGGGCGAGGACGGAGCGCGCCTCCCAGCGGCTCGGCAGCAGGGCGAGGTCGGCGGCGGCGAGCAGGTCGGTGACGTCGTCGCGCCGCCCGATGAGCCGGACCGGCAGCCCCTCCTCCTCGATGCGCCCCTGGAGTTCACCGCGCAGCGACCCCTCCCCCGCGATCACCACCAGGGGCACGGGATCGAGCCGGCGCCAGGCGCGCGCGGCGTCCAGCAGCACGTCGTAGCCGCGGTGCCGTTCCAGGGAGCCGACGGCGACCAGCAAGGGCCGTCCGATGGCGCCGAGTTCGGCGCGCACCTTGGGCCGCAGCCGGTCCGGGTCGTCGGGCTCCAGGGGCCTTCGGGGGCCGGGCAGCGCGACGGCCGCGAGCCGGGCGTCCCGTGCGCCGGTGAGCCGGGCCCGGTCCACGAGCGGCGAGGTCGTGCCCAGCACGACGGTGGCCGCCTTCACCACCCTGCGCTCCAGGACCCGCAGCATGTGGGCACGCGCCCCGTCGGCATGCGCCCGGTCGTGCCACGTCACGACCAGCGGGGTGCGCACCCGCCGTCCGCTGAGGGCCATCACGGTGCGGAAGGAGGCGTGCAGTCCGTGCGCGTGCACCAGGTCGGCGTTGGCGCAGGCCGCCCGCAGGGCCGCCACGGACACCGGGTCGCTGCTGCGCGGCACATGCACATGGTCGGCCCCGACACCGCTGAAGTCATAGGCGCGGTCGGCCTCATAGGGGGCGCACACCGTGACTTTCACGCCCCGTGCGACGAGCCCCGCGGCCAGCGAGCGCACATGCGCACTGCTGGCGGCATTGCCTCCGCCCAGCACCTGCACGGTGCGCAGCGGCAACTGGCCGTGCGGTGAGGGGCTGCTCACGGGGGTCACGTGGCCGGGCTCCTGGTTCGGGTCGGGCGGTCACGACGCGTACTCCGCCAAGGATGCCAGGACACACGGGCGTTCCGGGAACGCCCGGACCCCCGCAGCGCGACAGCGAGGCGCGGCAGCGGGGGAATGCGCCGGGCCGGGTCACCCACACGAGTGAAATCGGGCGACCCGCCCGGCCTTGGCGCACCGCCGCCGGTGCGCGGCTTCCTGCTAGCCGTCCGCCCGGGCCGCCGCGAGCAGCTCCTCCGCGTGCGCGCGGGCCGTCTCGGAGTCCTCCTGGCCGGCGAGCATGCGGGACAGCTCCCGCACCCGGTCCTCGCCCTCGAGGACCTTGACGCCCGAGCGGGTCACGGACCCGTCGTTGGTCTTCTCGACCAGCAGCTGCCGGTCGGCGAAGGCGGCCACCTGGGGCAGGTGCGTCACGACCACGACCTGTGCGCTCTTCGCCAGCCGTGCGAGCCGCCGGCCGATCTCGACCGCCGCCTTGCCGCCGACCCCTGCGTCGACCTCGTCGAAGAGGTACGTCGGCACGGGATCCGTCCCCGCGAACACGACCTCCACGGCCAGCATCACGCGCGACAGTTCACCGCCGGACGCGCCCTTGGCGATCGGCCGGGGCGGCGCGCCCGGGTGCGGGGCGAGCAGCAGCTCGACCTCGTCGGCGCCGGCGGGGCCGTAGGCGACCGGACGGCCGCCGACCTCGACGCCCTCGGGGTCCTCGGTCTGCCGGATGTCGAAGGACACGCGCGCGTGCGGCATGGCGAGCGAGGCCAGCTCGGCGGTCACCGCGGCGGCGAACCGCTCGGCGGCCTCCGTCCGGGCGTCCGTCAACGCCTGCGCCAGCCCGCCCAGCTCCGACCGCAGGGCGTCCCGTTCGGCGGTCAGCTCCCCGATCCGCTCGTCGTCGCCGTCGAGTTCGGTCAGCCGGGCGGCACTCCGCTCGGCCCACGCCAGCACGGTGGCGATGTCCTCGCCGTACTTGCGCATCAGCCCGGTGAGCGCGGCCCGCCGCTCCTCGACGGCCGCCAGCCGCAGCGGATCGGCGTCCAGGTCGTCGGCGTACCCGGCCAGGTCCCCCGCCGCGTCGCGCAGCAGGATCCCGATCTCTCCGATGCGGTCCGCGAGCGCGGCCAGTGCCGGATCGTGCGACCGTACGGCGTCCAGGGCCCGCTGGGCGCCCGCGACGAGCGTCCCGGCGTCGACGCCCTCGGGGTCCTCGGGGTTGCCCGCGAGGGCGGCGTGCGCGGCCGCGGCGGCGGACGCCAGCGCCTCGGCGTGCCCGAGCCGCTCGGCCTCCTCGGCGAGCTCCACGTCCTCACCGGCGCGGGGTTCGACGGCGGCGATCTCGTCGAGCCCGAAGCGCAGCAGGTCGGCCTCCTGGGCCCGTTCACGCGCCCGGGTGGTGATCTCGTCGAGTTCGGCGGAGACGGCCCGCAGCCGCTTGTACGCCTCGCCGTACTTGGCCAGCGGCCCGCCGACCGCGTCGCCCGCGTACCGGTCGAGCGCCTGCCGCTGCCGGGACAGCTTGAGCAGCCCCTGCTGGTCGGTCTGCCCGTGCACGGCCACCAGCTCGTCGGCGAGCTCGGCCAGTACGCCCACGGGCACGCTCCGCCCGCCCAGGTGCGCCCGCGAGCGCCCCTCGGCGGAAACGGTACGGCTGATCAGCAGGGCCCCGTCGTCGAGCTCGGCCCCGGCCTCCTCGGCGCGTACCGCGGCCGTGGCGTCGCGGGGGACGGTGATCCGCCCCTCCACGACGGCCTTGCCGGCCCCGATCCGCACGAGCGCGGGGTCGGCCCGCCCACCCAGCAGCAACCCCAGGCTGGTGACCACCATGGTCTTGCCCGCACCCGTCTCACCGGTGACCGCGGTGAACCCGGGCGACAGCTCGACCACGGCGTCGTCAATCACGCCCAGCGACCGTATCCGCATCTCCTCCAACACGGACACGACCTTACGAGGTCCGGGCGGGCGAGTGCGACCGGCCCGCCCCTGTCACCCACGAGAGTGGTGATCGGCCCCTGGGGGCGCGGGGCTGTACCGATGTGCGGCTCCGCCACGTAGGCGCGACAAGCCACAGAGCACCCGCACCCGCGGACGACGAGCATCCACCCCTAATGAGGTGCGCCCCTCCACCCGGAAACAGGCAGCGCGAACTTGGCCACCAGCCGGTCCGTGAAGGACGCGTGATGCAGCCGCGCCAACCGCACCGGCACGGCACCCCGCCGCACCTCGACCCTCGCCCCGGGCGGCAACTCCACCGTCCGCCGCCCGTCACACCACAGCACACCCGGCGGAACGTGGGGCAGAACCTCCACAGCCAACACGGAATCCGGCGATGTCACGAGCGGCTTGGCGAACAGCGCGTGCGCGGAGATCGGCACCATCAGCAGGGCCTCGACCTCCGGCCACACCACCGGCCCGCCCGCCGAGAAGGCGTACGCCGTCGACCCCGTGGGCGTCGCGCAGACGATCCCGTCGCAGCCGAACCCCGTCACCGGCCGCCCGTCGATCTCCAGGACGACCTCCAGCATCCGCTCGGCGGACACCTTCTGCACGGCCGCCTCGTTCAGCGCCCAGTCCGTGTGCACGATGTCCCCGTTGCGGTGCACGACGACGTCGACGGTCATCCGTTCCTCGACCTCGTACGCCTTGGTCACCACCCGGTCGACGACCTTGTCGAGGTCGTCGCGCTCGGCCTCCGCGAGGAACCCGACGCGCCCGAGGTTGACGCCGAGCATCGGCACGCCCGACGCCCGCGCGAACTCGGCGCCGCGCAGCAGCGTGCCGTCGCCGCCCAGCACGATGAGCAGCTCGCACCCGTCGAGGCACTGCGGAGTGGCCTCCTTGACCAGCTCCACCTCCGCCGGCAGGGGCAGGTCGCGCGCCTCGGCCTCCAGGACGCGCACGCCGAGGCCGGAGCGCAGCAGCCCCTTCACCACCAGCTCGGCACTGCGCACGGCCGCGGGCCGGCCCGTGTGGGCGAGCAGGAAAACAGTACGAGCTCGGTTCTCGGTCAACGCGGCCCCTCCGCCACTGCACGGTCTGCGTCGGCCGGGTCCAGCGCCGGTGCCCCGGACCTCAGCCACAAGAAGTATTCGACATTCCCCGACGGCCCGGGCAGCGGACTGGCCGTCACACCCTTCACCCCGAGCCCCAGTCCCCAGGCCTTCTCGGCCACCCCCCGTACCGCTTCGGCCCGCAGCTGGGTGCTGCGTACCACTCCCCCGCTGCCGAGACGCTCCTTCCCCACCTCGAACTGCGGCTTGACCATCATCACCAGGTCGGCGTCCGGCTTCACGCACCGCACCAGGGCGGGCAGGACCAGCCCGAGCGGGATGAAGGACAGATCCCCCACGACAAGATCCACTGGCTCCCCATCGATCGCTTCAAGCGTCAACTCGCGTACGTTCGTACGGTCCTTGACGGTGACGCGTTCATCCTTCTGGAGGGACCACGCGAGTTGTCCGTATCCGACGTCCACGGCGACGACGTGGGCGGCGCCCGCCCGCAGCAGGACGTCGGTGAAACCGCCGGTGGAGGCGCCCGCGTCGAGCGCCCTGCGCCCCTCGACGGGCAGCCCCTGCGGGCCGAACACCTCGAGCGCGCCGGCCAGCTTGTGACCGCCGCGCGAGACGTAGTCCGGGTCGCTGTCGTCCTGGGCCACCACGATGGCGGCAGCGGTCTCCACCTGGGTGGCGGGTTTGGTCGCGACGGTCTTGCCGACGGAGACCCGCCCCGCGGCGATCAGCTGCGCGGCGTGCTCACGCGAGCGCGCGAGCTTCCGGCGGACCAGCTCCGCGTCCAGACGGCGACGTGCGACTCCTGCCACGTTCGGTTCAGCTCCTGTGCTCGTACGGCCGCGGGGGCACCGGAGGTCCCGGGCGGGCGTCGAGCGCGGTGAGCGCGTCGCGCAGCCCCCGGTGTACATCCTCGTACACGTCCATGTGCCCGTCCGTGGCGAGGTGGTCCGCGTCGCCGAGCCGGCCCAGGGCGGCGTCCACATCGGCGTCGCCGGTGGGCGTGCGGGGCACGTTCAGGGGAGCGGGGGCGGCGGGGTCGTGCGCCGGCTCCTCCTCCGCCGCCGGAGGGGCCTCGGGAACTGCGTCGTCCATGCCCCGACGCTACCGCGAACCGCTGCGGTACCGTCGACCGCGATGGCCACGATCGAGGAGTGCCGCAGCGCACTCGACAAGCTTTCGGACAACATGCAGCGCGCCGAAGGAGACGTCCGCGACGCCGCGGCCCTGGACCGCTCGGTGAGCTGCCACATCACGGACCTCGACGTCACCTTCGTCGGCCGGATGCGCGGCGGTCGGATCGAGGTGCACGACACGGTGCAGGGGCCGCCGCCCGGCAGGGCCGAGATCAGACTCGCCATGACGGGTGACGACCTGGTGGCCCTGGTCGGCGGCGAGCTGCACTTCGCCAAGGCCTGGGGCTCGGGCCGGGTGAAGCTGCACGCGGGCGTGCGCGACCTGCTCCAGCTCAGGAAGCTTCTGTAGCCGCTGCCTTCCCGACCGCGGACCCGGCCCGGGCCTTGCGGGCCGCGGGAACGACCAGCGGTGTCCCCGTCTCCGGGTCGTCGATGACCTGGCAGCGCAGCCCGAAGACCTCCTCGACGAGTCCGGCCGTGACGATGTCCTTCGGTGCGCCCTCGGCGATCACCCGGCCCTCGCGCAGGGCGATGAGGTGGGTGGCGTAGCGGGCGGCGTGGTTCAGGTCGTGCAATACGGCGACGAGCGTGCGCCCCTGCTCCTCGTGCAGCTCGGCGCACAGGTCCAGGACGTCGATCTGGTGCTGGATGTCCAGGTACGTCGTCGGCTCGTCGAGCAGCAGCAGCGGCGTCTGCTGGGCGAGGGCCATGGCGATCCACACGCGCTGGCGCTGACCGCCCGAGAGCTCGTCGACGTAGCGGTCGCCGAGTTCGGCGACGCCCGTCTGCCGCATGGACTCCTGGACCACCCGCTCGTCCTCCGTCGACCACTGGCGCAGGATGCCCTGGTGCGGGTAGCGGCCCCGGCCGACGAGGTCGGCGACCGTGATGCCGTCGGGTGCGACGGACGACTGGGGCAGCAGCCCGAGGGTCCGCGCGACCTTCTTGGCGGGCATGGACTGGATGACGTTGCCGTCCAGCAGCACCCGGCCCTCGCTCGGCTTGAGCATCCGCGACAGCGCCCGCAGCAGCGTCGACTTGCCGCAGGCGTTGGGACCGACGATCACCGTGAACGACTGGTCGGGTATCTCCACCGACAGTTGCTCGGCGATGACCCGCTGGTCGTAGGCGAGGGTGACGTTCTCGGCGGACAGGCGGTTCACGGGGCTCCTTCGGTTGTTCAGTCCGCGGCTGGTGCTGCTCTCGGCGCTCTTGCCGGCCCTCATATCCGGCCCGCCCTGCGCTCGCTGACCAGCAGCCACAGCAGGTAGACCCCGCCGAGTACGCCGGTGACCACGCCCACGGGCAGCTGCTCGGCGCCGAACGCCCGCTGCGAGACCCAGTCGGCGACGACCAGCAGGGTGGCGCCCATGCACAGCGAGGGCAGCAGGTTCGGCCCGGGCGAGCGGGTCAGGCGCCGGGCCAGCTGCGGCGCGGTGAGCGCGACGAAGCTGACGGGACCGGCCGCGGCGGTGGCCGACGCGGTGAGCAGCACGGCCGCCACCATCAGCAGCAGCCGCACCCGCTCGACCCGCACCCCGAGGGCGTACGACACGTCGTCGCCCATCTCCATCATCCGCAGCCCGCGCGCGTTGACGAGGACGAGCGGCACCAGCACGGCGGTCAGGGCGAGCAGCGGCCACACCTGCTCCCAGTCCCGGCCGTCGAGAGAGCCGGTCATCCACACGACCGCGCGGGCCGCCTCCACGATGTCGGACATGGTCAGCAGGTAGCCGTTGACGGCCGTGACGATCGCGGAGACACCGATTCCGACCAGGACCAGCCGGTAGCCGTGCACCCCCCGCTTCCAGGCCAGCACGTAGATGGCGAGGCCGGTCACCAGGCCGCCCACCAGCGCCCCGGCGGCGACCTGGTTGGCGCTGCCGGAGGTCAGCACGATCACCGCGAGGGCACCGGCCGTCGCCCCCTGCCCGAGGCCGAGCACGTCCGGACTGCCCAGCGGGTTACGGGAGATGGCCTGGAACAGCGCGCCGCCGAGGCCCAGCGAGGCGCCGACCAGCAGCCCGACCAGAACCCTTGGCAGCCGCAGCTCGTTGACGATGAACTCCTGGCCCGGGTTGCCCTCGCCGACCAGCGTGCGCAGCACGTCGGCGGCCGGGATCGGGAAGTCGCCGGTGCCGATGAGCACGACACTCGCCGCGAGCGCCGCGACGAGCAGCAGGAGCACGACGGTGACGGCCCGCACGTCCACGCGTATCGAGAGCCCGCCCGGGGTCCGTACGGCACGGTTGGTGGTCTTCACAGCTGCGCCGTCCTCCGCCGTCGTACGAGAAAGATGAACACCGGCCCGCCGAGGATCGCGGTGACGATGCCCACCTGGAGCTCCGAGGGCCGGGCCACGATCCGCCCGAGGACGTCGGCGCCGAGCAGCAGCACGGGCGACAGGATCGCCGCGTACGGCAGGATCCAGCGCAGGTCGGGCCCGGTGAAGGAGCGCACGACGTGCGGCACCATCAGCCCGACGAACACGATCGGCCCGCAGGCCGCGGTCGCGGCCCCGCACAGCACGGTCGCGGCCAGCATGGACAGCGCCCGCGTGCGGTTGAGATTGGCTCCGAGGGCCTTGGCGGTGTCGTCGCCCATGGCCATGGCGTTGAGCGGCCGGGCCAAGGCCAGGGCCAGGACCGTGCCGGCCAGCAGGAACGGCAGGACCTGTGTGATGGTCGAGTTCGTGGCCGAGGCCAGCGAACCGACCGTCCAGAAGCGCATCTTGCCGAGCGCCGCCTCGTCCATGATCATCACGGCCTGGAGGTAGCCGTACAGCGCGGCGCTGATGGCCGTACCGGCGAGCGCGAGCCGCACCGGCGTCGCACCCCGGCTGCCACCGAGGAACCAGACCAGCGCGCCGACCGCGGCCGCGCCGAAGAACGCGAACCAGACGTAGCCGCTGAGCGAGGTGACCCCGAAGTACGTGATGGCCGTGACGACCGCGGCGGACGCTCCCGCGTTGATGCCGAGCAGCCCGGGGTCAGCCAGCGGGTTGCGCGTGAGCGCTTGCAGGACCGCCCCGGCCAGGCCGAGAGCGGCGCCGGCGAGCAGCCCGAGCAGCGTCCGCGACAGCCGCTCCGCCACGACGACGTCGCCGTAGGTCCCCGAGTCCTCGAACAGGCCGTGCCAGACCTGGCCGAGCGACAGCTCTTTCGCTCCGATCGCGATACTCGTCAGCGCGACGAGCACCAGGATCGCCACGGACAGCAGGAGCCCGAAGGCTCGGACCACCCGTCGGGTCGGGGGCGCGGGGGCGGTCTCCGCGCGCGGTTCGGGGGGACTCTCGACCAACACGCAGTTAGGTTAGCCTACCCTCGCATCCGAGCAAGATCCGGAGGCCTGCCCGCGCCTCCGACCCGCCCGCCGCGAAGGCCCTTCCCTGCCTCCGAACTTCCCACCGCGGAGGTCTACCCCTGCCCCGACCGCCCGCCTGGGAGGCCTACCCCGGCCTCCGACCCGGCCGCCGCGGGACCTTCGCCTGCCTCCGAACTTCCCGCCTAGGAGGCCTGCCCCCGCCTCCGACCCGCCACCCGGCACTGACAGGCCCTCAGAGACCGAGCCGCGCCAGCGCCTTCCCCCCGTCCAGCTCGCACACACCCTCACCGGCCGCCGTCCACGCCACGGCACACAGCGCGCGCAGCCCGTCCAGAGCCTCACCCTCTCCGTCGAGCTCCAGCCGGTCCGCCCCGGCCGTCGCCGTCCAGCCGCCGCACCGGAACCCGCCCTCGCCGGTCTCGACGACGTCCGGCTGACCGCCGAGCAACCCGCGCAGATCGGCGTCCACATACGTCGGCCGGTGCTGCGGCGGAGCGGCCAGCAGCTGCGCGCCGTCGGTCACGCCGGTCAGGACCAGCAGCGAGTCGACCTCCCCGTTGAACGCGCCCTCGATGTCCGTGTCCAGCCGGTCCCCGACCACCAGCGGCCGCTGCGCACCGGTGCGCAGAATGGTCTCGCGGTGCATCGGCGGCAGCGGCTTGCCCGCGACCTGCGGCTCCGCGCCCGTGGCGATCCGCACGACCTCCACCGCGGCTCCGTTGCCCGGCGCGATCCCGCGCCCGCTCGGGATCGTCAGGTCGGTGTTGGAGGCGAACCACGGCACACCGCGCGCCACCGCGTAGGACGCCTCGGCGAACCGGCCCCACGGCAGATCGGGCCCGCCGAATCCCTGCACCACCGCCGCCGGATCGTCGTCCGCCGACTCCACGGGCACCAGCCCGCGCTCGCGCAACGCGACCCGCAGCCCCTCACCGCCGATGACCAGCACGCGGGCACCCTGCGGCACCTGCTCGCTGATCAGCCGCGCGACCGCCTGCGCCGAGGTGATGACGTCCTCCGCACCCGTCGGTATCCCCAGCTCCGTCAGATGCCCGGCCACGGTGTCCGGGGTCCGCAGCGCGTTGTTCGTCACGTACGCCAGGCGCATACCGCCCTCCCGGGCCGTGGCCAGCGACTCGACCGCGTGCGCGATCGCGTTCCCGCCCGCGTACACCACTCCGTCCAGATCGAGCAGGGCCGTGTCGTACGCCTCGCTCAGGGCCTGGCCACTGCCCTCGGGCCTCGTCCTGACGCTCCGGCTCATCCCGCATCGCTCCTCGTTCGACGGCTTTCCCCCGATCATCCCCCATGCCGCTGACAGCCGTACGATGCCCTGATGAAGACAGCAGGTCACCCGGAGGCAACGGCGCACCGAGGCCTGGAACTCACCCCGTTCCGAGGCCTTCGTTACGACCCCGACCGGGTCGGCAGCCTTGCCGCCGTCACATCCCCGCCCTACGACGTCGTGGTGCGCCCCGACGGCCTGCACCACCTCGAGTCCGCCGACCCGCACAACATCGTCCGCCTGATCCTCCCCCAGGCCGCGACGCCCAGCGCCCGCAACGAACGGGCCGCCGACACCCTGCGCCGCTGGCTGTCCGAGGGCGTCCTGACCACCGACCCGGAACCCGGCCTCTACGTCTACGAGCAGCAGGACGGCAACGGCATGCTGCAACGCGGCATCATCGGCGCCCTGCGCGTCTCGGACCCCGCCGAGCAGGTGGTGCTGCCGCACGAGGACGTCATGCCGCACATCGTCGCCGACCGCGCCGCCCTGATGCGCGCCACGTCGGCCAACCTCGAACCCCTGCTGCTCACGTACCGGGGCGACAGCTCGACGACGACCACGGCGGACCTGATCGAGCGCACCGCCGGCCGGCCCCCGCTCCTCGCGACCACCACGGAGGACGGTTTCAGCCATCGTCTGTGGTCGGTCACCGCCCCCGACGACCTGGCCGCGATCCAGTCGGACCTGGCGCGGCACCAGGCCCTCATCGCCGACGGCCACCACCGCTGGGCGACCTACCGCCGCCTCCGCAGCGAGCACCCCTCGCCCAGCCCGTGGGACCACGGCCTGGTCCTCCTCGTCGACACGGCCCGCTACCCCCTGCGGGTCCGCGCCATCCACCGCCTCCTGCACGGCCTGCCGGTCGCCGACGCCGTGGCCGCCCTGGAAGGACACTTCCGCGTGCGCCGCCTCGACGTCCCGCTGGCCGAGGCCCGCGACACGCTCGCCGACGCGGCCTGCTCCGGCAACGCCTTCCTGCTGGCCGGCGACGGTGCCTTCCACCTGGTCGACCGGCCGGACCCGGGCCTGCTGGCCCGTACGATCCCCGCCGACCGTCCCGCCGCCTGGCGCACCCTGGACGCGACGGTCCTGCACGCCACGCTCCTCGAGCACGTCTGGCACATCTCCGAGGACTCCCCTGCCCACATCGCCTACATCCACGACACGGCGGCCACGGTGGAGAAGGCGGAACGCGACGGTGGCACGGCCGTCCTGATGCACCCGGTCCGCGAGGAGGTCGTCCGCGACCTGGCCCGTCAGGGGGTCACGATGCCCCGCAAGTCGACGTCGTTCGGCCCGAAACCGGCGACGGGTCTGGTCCTGCGGGCGCTGGACCTCTGACAGGACGAGATTCGGCGCCGACACGACGAAGGGGCGGGATCCCCAGGCCTCACAGCCGGGATCCCGCCCCTTCGTCCTGGACGTCAGTCCTTGTGGTTCTCGCCCTCGACGTCGTTCTCGCCCTCGACGTCGGCCTCGTCCGCCTTCGGCGCGGCCGGTGCCTGGACCTGGTCGTCCGCGTCCGCGTCGCCGGCCATGGCGTCCACGAACTCCACGCCGTCGAGCTCGGCGAGCCGGTCCGAGGCGTCGGTGCTGCCGTCGCGGTCGGCCTCGACGGCCTTGGCGAACCACTCACGCGCCTCGCTCTCCCGCCCGGCGGCGAGCAGCGCGTCGGCGTAGGCGTACCGCAGGCGCGCGGTCCACGGCTGCACGGAGTTGGCGGCCAGCTCAGGGCTCTGCAGCGTCACGATGGCCGCGTCCAGCTGCCCCAGGTCCCGCCGCGCACCGGCCGCGACGAGCCGCATCTCGACCTGCCCCGCCTTGTCGAGCTTGTGCACCTCGGGCGCCCCGGCCATGTCGAGCGCCTTCTCCGGCCGATCGAGCCCACGCTCGCAGTCGGCCATGACGGGCCACAGGTCGATGTTCCCGGTCATCCGCTTCGCGGCCCGGAACTCGGCCAGCGCCTCGCCGTACTTCTGGTTGGCGTACGCGGCGAACCCGGCGGCCTCCCGTACGGCGGCGACACGCGACGCCAGTCGCAGCGCCACCCTCGAGTAGCCGTACGCGCCCTCGGGGTCCTCGTCGAGGAGCCGCGCGACCATCACCAGGTTCCTGGCGACGTCCTCGGCGAGCGTCTTGGGCAGGCTCTGCAGCTCCTGCCGTACGTCCTTGTCGATCTCGTCGCCCGTGACGTCCTCGGGGATCGGCAGCCGCTTGATGGGCTCCCTGTCCCGCTCCCGCTCCTCACGGAACCGGCCGGGACCACGCCGGTCGTCCCGGCCCCGGAAGCCACCTCGGTCGCCTTCACGCCGGTCGCCTTCACGCCGGAAGCCGCGGTCGCCCCGGTCGTCCCGTCGGGGACCGCGTCCGCCGCGGTCGTCACGGCGGTCGTCACGCCCGCGGAAACCACCACGGTCACCGCGGTCGCCGCGGTTGTCGTCCCGCCGGAAGTCTCCACGGTCGCTGCGAGGCCCGTCGTCACGGCGGAAGCCGGGGCGCCCGCCGCGCCCCGCGTCGTCGCGCCGGAAACCGCCGCGCTCCCCGCGGTCATCGCCACGGCGCTCGTCGCGTCGGTCATCACGGCGGTCGTCACGGCCGCGGAAACCACCGCGGTCGTCACGCCGGAAGCCGCGGTCACCGTCCCTGGAGCGATCCCGGTCGTCGCTACGGAAGCCACGGTCGCGGTTGTCGTCGCGACGGAAGCCACCACGGTCGTCACGGCGGTCGTCGCGGCGGTCGTCGCGGCGGGGGAACCCACCGCGATCGCCGTCACGCCTCTCGCCACGCCGGTCATCACGCCGGTCGTCCCGCCTGTCATCCCGACGGTCGTCGCGTCGGAAGGCGGGGCGATCGCCTCGGTCGTCACGCCGGAAGGCGGGGCGGTCACCGCGGTCGTCACGGCCGCGGAAGCCGCCGCGGTCGCGGTCGTCCCTGCGCGGTCCACGGTCCCGGTCATCACGCCGGCCGTACCCACCACCACGGCTGTCACCACCACGGCTGTCGTCACGGCGGTAACCACCACGGTCCCGGTCGTCGCGACGCTCACCACGGCCGTCGCGGTCGTCACGCCGGAAGGGCGGACGCTCGCCTCGGTCGTCACGGCCGCGGAAGCCGCCGCGGTCGCGGTCGTCCCTGCGCGGTCCACGGTCCCGGTCATCACGCCGACCGTACCCACCACCACGGCTGTCACCGCCACGGCTGTCACCACTACGGCTGTCACCACTACGGCTGTCATCACGACGGAAGCCGCCACGATCGCCACGGTCATCGCGACGGAAGCCGCCACGGTCCCCGCGGCCCCCGCGCTGACCGCCGCGGTCGTTGCGGTCGCCCCGGTCCCCCTCCCGTCGCTGGTCGCGCTCCGGTCGGTCGTCGGGAGAGTTGGTGGACATGGTGACTCCTGTCTTCGGTACCGCAAGTCATTCTCGCGCAGCCGGGTGCCCAGCGCGCACTGCAAAAACAAAAAGGACCCTTGGTCCCAGCTGAACGCTGGGACCAAGGGTCCTTCCAAAGATTGTTCGGCGGCGTCCTACTCTCCCACAGGGTCCCCCCTGCAGTACCATCGGCGCTGTAAGGCTTAGCTTCCGGGTTCGGAATGTAACCGGGCGTTTCCCCTACGCTATAACCACCGAAACCCTAATGGTTTCGAGCGAACAAGCACACTCTTCAATTGTTTGTTCTGCTCAAAAGCCGACAACTGTTCGTTGTCTCAGAACTAACACAGTGGACGCGAGCAACTGAGGACAAGCCCTCGGCTTATTAGTACCGGTCAACTCCACACGTTACCGTGCTTCCATATCCGGCCTATCAACCCAGTCGTCTACTGGGAGCCTTACCCTCTCAAGGAGGTGGGAATACTCATCTCGAAGCAGGCTTCCCGCTTAGATGCTTTCAGCGGTTATCCCTCCCGAACGTAGCCAACCAGCCATGCCCTTGGCAGAACAACTGGCACACCAGAGGTTCGTCCGTCCCGGTCCTCTCGTACTAGGGACAGCCCTTCTCAATATTCCTACGCGCACAGCGGATAGGGACCGAACTGTCTCACGACGTTCTAAACCCAGCTCGCGTACCGCTTTAATGGGCGAACAGCCCAACCCTTGGGACCGACTCCAGCCCCAGGATGCGACGAGCCGACATCGAGGTGCCAAACCATCCCGTCGATATGGACTCTTGGGGAAGATCAGCCTGTTATCCCCGGGGTACCTTTTATCCGTTGAGCGACGGCGCTTCCACAAGCCACCGCCGGATCACTAGTCCCGACTTTCGTCCCTGCTCGACCCGTCGGTCTCACAGTCAAGCTCCCTTGTGCACTTACACTCAACACCTGATTGCCAACCAGGCTGAGGGAACCTTTGGGCGCCTCCGTTACTCTTTAGGAGGCAACCGCCCCAGTTAAACTACCCATCAGACACTGTCCCTGATCCGGATCACGGACCCAGGTTAGACATCCAGCACGACCAGACTGGTATTTCAACGACGACTCCCCCTGAACTGGCGTCCAGAGTTCACAGTCTCCCAGCTATCCTACACAAGCCGAACCGAACACCAATATCAAACTGTAGTAAAGGTCCCGGGGTCTTTCCGTCCTGCTGCGCGAAACGAGCATCTTTACTCGTAGTGCAATTTCACCGGGCCTATGGTTGAGACAGTCGAGAAGTCGTTACGCCATTCGTGCAGGTCGGAACTTACCCGACAAGGAATTTCGCTACCTTAGGATGGTTATAGTTACCACCGCCGTTTACTGGCGCTTAAGTTCTCAGCTTCGCCCCACCGAAATGGAGCTAACCGGTCCCCTTAACGTTCCAGCACCGGGCAGGCGTCAGTCCGTATACATCGCCTTACGGCTTCGCACGGACCTGTGTTTTTAGTAAACAGTCGCTTCTCGCTGGTCTCTGCGGCCACCCCCAGCTCACCGTGCAAAACGGATCACCAGGTGTGGCCCCCCTTCTCCCGAAGTTACGGGGGCATTTTGCCGAGTTCCTTAACCATAGTTCACCCGAACGCCTCGGTATTCTCTACCTGACCACCTGAGTCGGTTTAGGGTACGGGCCGCCATGAAACTCGCTAGAGGCTTTTCTCGACAGCATAGGATCATCCACTTCACCACAATCGGCTCGGCATCAGGTCTCAGCCTTATGTGCGACGGATTTGCCTATCGCACGGCCTACACCCTTACCCCGGGACAACCACCGCCCGGGATGGACTACCTTCCTGCGTCACCCCATCACTCACCTACTAACCGCTTGGTTCGGCGGCTCCACCACTCCCCTTTGCCCGAAGGCTCCGGGGCGGCTTCACGGCCTTAGCATCACGATGCTCGATGTTTGACGCTTCACAGCGGGTACCGGAATATCAACCGGTTATCCATCGACTACGCCTGTCGGCCTCGCCTTAGGTCCCGACTTACCCTGGGCAGATCAGCTTGACCCAGGAACCCTTAGTCAATCGGCGCACACGTTTCTCACGTGTGAATCGCTACTCATGCCTGCATTCTCACTCGTGAACCGTCCACAACTCGCTTCCGCGGCTGCTTCACCCGGCACACGACGCTCCCCTACCCATCCACACAGGCGTTGGCCCTCATGTGTGAATGACACGACTTCGGCGGTACGCTTGAGCCCCGCTACATTGTCGGCGCGGAATCACTAGACCAGTGAGCTATTACGCACTCTTTCAAGGGTGGCTGCTTCTAAGCCAACCTCCTGGTTGTCTCTGCGACTCCACATCCTTTCCCACTTAGCGTACGCTTAGGGGCCTTAGTCGATGCTCTGGGCTGTTTCCCTCTCGACCATGGAGCTTATCCCCCACAGTCTCACTGCCGCGCTCTCACTTACCGGCATTCGGAGTTTGGCTAAGGTCAGTAACCCGGTAGGGCCCATCGCCTATCCAGTGCTCTACCTCCGGCAAGAAACACACGACGCTGCACCTAAATGCATTTCGGGGAGAACCAGCTATCACGGAGTTTGATTGGCCTTTCACCCCTAACCACAGGTCATCCCCCAGGTTTTCAACCCTGGTGGGTTCGGTCCTCCACGAAGTCTTACCTCCGCTTCAACCTGCCCATGGCTAGATCACTCCGCTTCGGGTCTTGAGCGTGCTACTCAGTCGCCCTATTCGGACTCGCTTTCGCTACGGCTTCCCCACACGGGTTAACCTCGCAACACACCGCAAACTCGCAGGCTCATTCTTCAAAAGGCACGCAGTCACGAGATGGAAGCAAGCTTCCATCCGACGCTCCCACGGCTTGTAGGCACACGGTTTCAGGTACTATTTCACTCCCCTCCCGGGGTACTTTTCACCATTCCCTCACGGTACTATCCGCTATCGGTCACCAGGGAATATTTAGGCTTAGCGGGTGGTCCCGCCAGATTCACACGGGATTTCTCGGGCCCCGTGCTACTTGGGTGTCTCTCAAACGAGCCGCTGACGTTTCGACTACGGGGGTCTTACCCTCTACGCCGGACCTTTCGCATGTCCTTCGCCTACATCAACGGTTTCTGACTCGTCCCACGGCCGGCAGACCGTGAAAGAGAGATCCCACAACCCCGCATACGCAACCCCTGCCGGGTCTCACACGTATACGGTTTAGCCTCATCCGGTTTCGCTCGCCACTACTCCCGGAATCACGGTTGTTTTCTCTTCCTGCGGGTACTGAGATGTTTCACTTCCCCGCGTTCCCTCCACATGCCCTATGTGTTCAGGCATGGGTGACAGCCCATGACGACTGCCGGGTTTCCCCATTCGGAAACCCCCGGATCAAAGCCTGGTTGACGACTCCCCGGGGACTATCGTGGCCTCCCACGTCCTTCATCGGTTCCTGGTGCCAAGGCATCCACCGTGCGCCCTTAAAAACTTGGCCACAGATGCTCGCGTCCACTGTGCAGTTCTCAAACAACGACCAGCCACCCGTCACACACCACTCACGCGATGCTTCACCGGGGCCGGCGCTGAAGGCAGCCGAATCGGCCGTACCTTCAGACACCCAACAGCGTGCCCGACACACTCCCCGCTTCCCTCAACGTTCCACGCTCCGAAGAGCAGTACTAGAAGGAGAAGACGATCAAGTGTGCCGAGTAGTCAACGTTCCACCCATGAGCAACCAGTGCGAGACGTTCGCTCGCATGCTGGCCTCTGACCTCATCCCGAAGGACTCGGTAAGAAGTGCTCCTTAGAAAGGAGGTGATCCAGCCGCACCTTCCGGTACGGCTACCTTGTTACGACTTCGTCCCAATCGCCAGTCCCACCTTCGACGGCTCCCTCCCACAAGGGGTTGGGCCACCGGCTTCGGGTGTTACCGACTTTCGTGACGTGACGGGCGGTGTGTACAAGGCCCGGGAACGTATTCACCGCAGCAATGCTGATCTGCGATTACTAGCGACTCCGACTTCATGGGGTCGAGTTGCAGACCCCAATCCGAACTGAGACCGGCTTTTTGAGATTCGCTCCACCTCGCGGTATCGCAGCTCATTGTACCGGCCATTGTAGCACGTGTGCAGCCCAAGACATAAGGGGCATGATGACTTGACGTCGTCCCCACCTTCCTCCGAGTTGACCCCGGCGGTCTCCCGTGAGTCCCCAGCACCACAAGGGCCTGCTGGCAACACGGGACAAGGGTTGCGCTCGTTGCGGGACTTAACCCAACATCTCACGACACGAGCTGACGACAGCCATGCACCACCTGTACACCGACCACAAGGGGGACCCTGTCTCCAGGGTTTTCCGGTGTATGTCAAGCCTTGGTAAGGTTCTTCGCGTTGCGTCGAATTAAGCCACATGCTCCGCCGCTTGTGCGGGCCCCCGTCAATTCCTTTGAGTTTTAGCCTTGCGGCCGTACTCCCCAGGCGGGGCACTTAATGCGTTAGCTGCGGCACGGACAACGTGGAATGTTGCCCACACCTAGTGCCCACCGTTTACGGCGTGGACTACCAGGGTATCTAATCCTGTTCGCTCCCCACGCTTTCGCTCCTCAGCGTCAGTATCGGCCCAGAGATCCGCCTTCGCCACCGGTGTTCCTCCTGATATCTGCGCATTTCACCGCTACACCAGGAATTCCGATCTCCCCTACCGAACTCTAGCCTGCCCGTATCGACTGCAGACCCGGGGTTAAGCCCCGGGCTTTCACAACCGACGTGACAAGCCGCCTACGAGCTCTTTACGCCCAATAATTCCGGACAACGCTCGCGCCCTACGTATTACCGCGGCTGCTGGCACGTAGTTAGCCGGCGCTTCTTCTGCAGGTACCGTCACTTTCGCTTCTTCCCTGCTGAAAGAGGTTTACAACCCGAAGGCCGTCATCCCTCACGCGGCGTCGCTGCATCAGGCTTTCGCCCATTGTGCAATATTCCCCACTGCTGCCTCCCGTAGGAGTCTGGGCCGTGTCTCAGTCCCAGTGTGGCCGGTCGCCCTCTCAGGCCGGCTACCCGTCGTCGCCTTGGTGAGCCATTACCTCACCAACAAGCTGATAGGCCGCGGGCTCATCCTGCACCGCCGGAGCTTTCGACCCTCACAGATGCCTGCGATGGTCAGTATCCGGTATTAGACCCCGTTTCCAGGGCTTGTCCCAGAGTGCAGGGCAGATTGCCCACGTGTTACTCACCCGTTCGCCACTAATCCCCACCGAAGTGGTTCATCGTTCGACTTGCATGTGTTAAGCACGCCGCCAGCGTTCGTCCTGAGCCAGGATCAAACTCTCCGTGAATGTTTTCCCGTGATCGGGATGACACGCACGAGAGCGGAACAGTCAGGCGGAATAGGCCCGACCGTTCACAGCGTCCTCGCTGTGTTTTCTTCAAAGGAACCTCGACCATCGGTTGTCCGATGGACGGGGTATCAACATATCTGGCGTTGACTTTTGGCACGCTGTTGAGTTCTCAAGGAACGGTCGCTTCCTTTGTACTCACCCTCTCGGGCTTTCCTCCGGGCTTCCCTTCGGTCTTGCGTTTCCGACTCTATCAGATCCTTTTCGATCCGATTCCCTGTCGGCGGGATTTGCCTTCCGGCCCGGGCTTTCGCTCGTCGGCCTTTCGACATTCACTACGTTAGCGGATTCCCCGTCCAACTCATAATCGAGTCTGTCGGCGTCGAATTCAGGCATGCGAGCACGTCGAATTCGCCCCTGCTGGGGGGAGTCGCTGGGTAGTGGTTTGGCCGCTTCCGACTGCGGGGCGAGTGCCCTACCTGGAACAGCGGCTCGGGCTACATTACGCACTCCGGCAGGGCACGTCAACTTCGGCGGCGCCTCGGGACATGGGCTCGGTAGGGGCTCACCGTCGGATCATTGGCGACCCAGAAGCGCCAGGGGTGCACGGCCCCGTCGCCCCCCACACCGGTGCGGGGGCCGTTGAGTACCTGGTCGGACGGCACGGGAGTGCCCGTCAGCATGCGGAGCGGGGTGTCCTCGGAGGTGCACGCGTCCGTGCCGTCCAGGGAGCGGTCCACGTTCAGGGCCGTGGCCAGCCGGGCCGGGCCTTTGGCCAGTTCCTTGTCATTGCGGGCCGAGAGTCGACGGGTCCGGGCCAGCTCGGCGCCCTCGATGATCTCTCCGGCCCGGAGCAGGACCGCGCTCGCCTTTCCCTCCGGGCCGCAGACCAGGTTCATGCAGAACCACATGCCATAGGTGAAGTAGACGTACACATGACCGGGCGGACCGAACATCACGTCGTTGCGGGCCGTACGGCCGCGATAGGCGTGGGAGCCGGGGTCGTCGGCGCCGTCGTAGGCCTCGACCTCGGTGAGGCGGAGGGCGATCGGACCGTCCGGGGTGCTGCGTACCAGGATGCGGCCGAGCAGGTCGGGGGCGACATCGAGGACGGGCCGGTCGAAGAACTCCCTGGACAGGGGCGTACGGTCGGGGGTCGCGATCATGCCGTCCGAGGGTACTGGAGACGAGTGGTGCCGGGGGGTGGCCGTCCGGCACCCGCCTTGCCAGGCTGGGGCGGGGAACCGGCCACGGCCGGATCGCGTTTGTATGGATCAAGGATCCACCCGTAGTGGGCGAGAGGGAGAGACATGGCGTTCAAGAAGCTGCTCGCGAGCCTGGGGGCCGGCGGGGCTTCGGTCGAGACGGTGCTGCACGAGGTCAACGTCGTCCCGGGCGGTGTCGTCCAGGGTGAGGTGCGTATCCAGGGCGGGTCCGTCAACCAGCAGATCGAGGGGCTCTCGGTCGGGCTGCAGGCCAAGGTCGAGGTGGAGAGCGGCGACCAGGAGTACAAGCAGGACATCGAGTTCACGAAGTCGCGGCTGGGCGGGGCGTTCGAGCTGCAGGCGAACGCGGTGCACGCGGTGCAGTTCGGGCTGGAGATCCCGTGGGAGACGCCGATCACGATGATCGACGGTCAGCCCCTGCGCGGCATGAACATCGGGGTGTCGACCGAGCTCGAGATCGCGCGTGCGGTGGACTCCGGTGACCTGGACCCGGTCAACGTGCACCCGCTGCCGGCGCAGAAGGCGATCCTCGACGCCTTCATCCAGCTGGGCTTCCGGTTCAAGAACGCGGACATGGAGCGCGGTGTGATCCGGGGCACGCGCCAGCGGCTGCCGTTCTACCAGGAGATCGAGTTCCACCCGCCGCAGCAGTACCGCGGGCTGAACCAGGTCGAGCTGAGCTTCGTCGCCGACCAGAACGCCATGGACGTAGTACTCGAGATGGACAAGAAGCCGGGGCTGTTCAGCGAGGGCAGCGACACCTTCCGCTCCTTCCAGGTCGGTCTGAACGACTACCAGGGGACGGACTGGACCGCGTACCTCAACCAGTGGCTGTCGGAGGTCGGCAGCAAGCGCAACTGGTTCTAGGCTCGGGGGTCACTGCACGAAACGATCAGGAGGTACCGAGGTGACCGAGCTCAAGCGCCGGCCGCTCCCCCACGACTTCCATCCGCCCGTTCCGTCGTTCAAGGTGACGAGCGAGGACGTCGAGGAAGGCGCGACGCTCAAGGACGCTCAAGTCCACGCGGCCGGCAACACCTCGCCGCAGCTGCGGTGGGAGGGCTTCCCGCCCGAGACCAAGAGTTTCGCCGTGACCTGCTACGACCCCGATGCCCCGACGGGCAGCGGCTTCTGGCACTGGGTGCTGTTCGACATTCCGGCGTCGGTGACCGAACTGCCCGTGGGTGCGGGCAGCGGCACGTTCGAGGGCCTGCCGGAAGGCGCGGTCCACGCTCGCAACGACTACGGCGGCAAGGAGTTCGGTGGGGCCGCGCCGCCTCCCGGGGACGGGCCGCACCGGTATGTGTTCACGGTGTACGCCGTGGACCAGGAGAAGCTCGGTCCGGACTCGGACGCGTCTCCTGCGGCCGTGGGCTTCAACCTGCGGTTCCACACGATCGGGCGGGCCCAGCTGATCGGCGAGTACGAGGTGCCCGCCGAAGGCTGAGCGGGTCGCCCGCAATCCCGGCGTTCACGGAACGTTTGCCCGCTCCTGGTCTTGGAATTGATCAGGAGCGGGCATTTTTGTTGCCGGGGGTCGCGGGGGTCGCCCCCTGTGGGAGCAGCAGATATTGCGTTGTCCATCTCGGCGTGCCCGGCCAGAGTTGATCCCAGCCCGCCAGGGGGTGGGCCGGTGCACACGGGAGGTGGGCTGGTATGCGGGACACGCTGGTACTGAACGCGAGCTTCGAGCCGCTGTCGACGGTGACGTTGAATCGAGCCGTCGTTCTGGTGCTTCAGGACAAGGCCGTCGTCGAGCAGGCCCACCCCGAGCTGCGGATGCGGGGAGCCGCGGTCGACATACCGGCGCCCCGGGTGATCAGGCTCTGCCAGTACGTACGGGTGCCGTTCCGAAGACAAGCGCCGTGGTCGAGGCGGGGCGTGCTGGTCAGGGACCGGCACCGGTGCGCGTACTGCGGGAGGCGGGCGACGACCGTGGACCACGTGGTGCCGCGGTCGCAGGGTGGGCAGGACACCTGGCTGAACACGGTGGCCTCGTGCGCGCAGGACAATCACCGCAAGGCGAACCGGACTCCTGAGGAGGCGGGGATGCCGCTGCTGCGGCGGCCGTTCGAGCCGACTCCGGCGGATGCGATGTTGCTGACGCTGGCGCAGGAGGACTTCGCGGCGCTGCCGGATTGGCTGGTGCTGGACGCGGCGTGAAGCGGGTGCCGTGGGGCCTTGGGTGGCTCTTCGGCTGCGGGTTCGTCTTGGTTGATCGCGCAGTTCCCCGCGCCCCTTGAAGGGGTGCGGGGAACTTGCGTTGTGGGTGCTGTCAGTCGATGGACGGCTTCTCGCGGCGCTCCTGGGCGGGGACGCCGGCTCCGGTCGAGCCGCCGTTGCCTCCGGAACCGCCGCCGATGCCGCCGAAGTTGCCCATGGCGCCGGAGAGGCCCTTGAGGGCGTCGCCGATCTCGCTGGGGACGATCCAGAGCTTGTTGGCGTCGCCCTCGGCGATCTTCGGGAGCATCTGGAGGTACTGGTAGGAGAGCAGCTTCTGGTCCGGGTCGCCGGCGTGAATGGCCTCGAAGACCGTACGGACGGCCTGGGCCTCGCCCTCGGCGCGCAGGGCGGCGGCCTTGGCCTCACCTTCGGCGCGCAGGATCTGGGACTGCTTCTCACCCTCGGCGCGCAGGATCTCGGACTGCCGGACACCCTCGGCCTGGAGGATCGCGGCGCGCTTGTCGCGGTCGGCGCGCATCTGCTTCTCCATCGAGTCCTGGATGGAGGTGGGCGGCTCGATCGCCTTGAGCTCGACGCGGTTGACGCGGATGCCCCACTTGCCGGTGGCCTCGTCGAGGACGCCGCGCAGGGCCGCGTTGATCTCCTCACGGGAGGTGAGGGTCCGCTCCAGGTCCATGCCACCGATGATGTTGCGGAGCGTGGTGACGGTGAGCTGCTCGATCGCCTGGATGTAGCTGGCGACCTCGTACGTCGCGGCCCGCGCGTCGGTCACCTGGTAGTAGATGACGGTGTCGATGTTGACGACCAGGTTGTCCTGGGTGATCACCGGCTGCGGCGGGAAGGGCACGACCTGTTCACGCAGGTCGATGCGGTTGCGGATGGTGTCGATGAACGGGACGACGATGTTGAGGCCCGCGTTGAGTGTCCGTGTGTAGCGCCCGAAGCGCTCGACGATGGCCGCGCTGGCCTGTGGGATGACTTGGATCGTCTTGATCAGGGCGATGAAGACCAACACCACCAGAATGATCAGGACGATGATGACCGGTTCCATCGTCGTTCCCCGTGTCCCTTCTCCGCTTCGGCGCCTTCGGCAGATCTTATGGTTGTCGAAGATCTTGCTGGTCGAGTCTGACAGACCGTCGTGCGGCTGGCGAGGAGTTCACTCCAGTTACGTCTCGCGAGGTCACATGACGATCGCGGTGGCTCCCTCGATGTCCACGACATCCACTTCCTGGCCCACTTCGTAGGCGTGGCCGGTGTCGAGGGCGCGGGCGGACCAGATCTCGCCGGCCAGCTTGATCCGGCCGCCGGAGGCGTCGACCCGTTCCAGGACGACGGCTTGTCTGCCCTTCAACGCGTCAACGCCGGAGGCGAATTGGGGTCGCTGGGCGCGATGGCGTTTCGCGATGGGCCGTACGACGGCGATGCCCGCGGTCGAGATGACGGCGAAGACGGCGACCTGGGCGACGGCTCCGCCGCCGAAGACGCCGGTGACCACCGCCGCGGCGATGGCTCCCACCGCCAGCATGCCGAGTTCGGGCATCGCGGTGACCACGAGCGCGATGCCGAGCGCTGCCGCGCCGATCAGCCACCACAGCCATGCGTCGATTTCCACATGGTCATGGTAGGTCCGCGAGCCCTGTCGCCGACAGGGCACCCGTGGTGTGAAATCCCGTTCCCGCTCTGGGATTTGTGGGGTGGGGTTCGGTTCAGGAGAGCGGGAGGCCCTGTGCGGTCCAGCGCTCGCCCGACTGTTCGACGACGAGCGGGAGGCCGAAGCAGAGGGAGAGGTTGCGGGAGGTGAGCTCGAGCTCCAGCGGGCCGGCGGCGAGGACCTTGCCCTGGCGGATCATGAGGACGTGGGTGAAGCCCGGGGGGATCTCCTCGACGTGGTGGGTGACCATGAGCATCGAGGGGGCGATCGGGTCCTGGGCGAGACGGCCGAGGCGGCGGACGAGGTCCTCGCGGCCGCCGAGGTCGAGGCCGGCGGCGGGCTCGTCGAGGAGGAGCAGCTCGGGGTCGGTCATCAGGGCGCGGGCGATCAGGGTGCGCTTGCGCTCGCCCTCGGAGAGCGTGCCGAACCGGCGCCCCAGGTAGTCGCTCATGCCGAGGCGGTCGAGGAAGGCGCGGGCGCGCTGCTCGTCGATCTCCTCGTAGTCCTCGTGCCAGGTGGCGGTCATGCCGTACGCGGCGGTCAGGACCGTCTCCAGAACCGTCTGGCGCTTGGGGAGCTTCTCGGTCATGGCGATGCCGGCCACGCCGATGCGGGGGCGCAGCTCGAAGACGTCCGTGCCGGGGCGGCCGAGGGTCTCGCCGAGGATGGTGGTGGTGCCCGAGCTGGGGTAGAGGTAGGTGGAAGCGAGGTTGAGGAGGGTGGTCTTGCCGGCGCCGTTCGGGCCGAGGATGACCCAGCGCTCGCCCTCCTTGACCGACCAGGAGACCTGGTCCACCAGAGCCCGGCCCTCACGGACCACGGATACGTCCTGAAGCTCCAGAACATCGCTCATGAGCGCGTTGTCTCCCCTTGCAGTGTGGCCGGTCTCGGCTGTCGCGTAAGCCTGTGGCTCGGTCCGCCGCGCCGGTGGGCGCAGCCCTCCATGAAATCTACGCCACCGGGTCGCCCTGGGATTCCCTCGGTCCGGTCCTTGGAGGGTCCTAGGGTGGAGGCATGCTCTCGGAACCACGCGCTGGACGTCTCGCAGCATGGGGAAATGCCCTTTTGGCCGGACATGTCTCACCGGACGACGCTGTCCTCGCCGTCGTCGGCGAGGACGCGGTGCACCGGGTGGAGGGGCTGCCCGGGGAGTCGGCGCCCGTGGGGCTCACTCTCGCGCTCGGGCGGCTGCGTGCGCTCGGGGTGACGGGGCTGCGGGTCGCGCTGCCCGCGCCGGGGCATCCGCTGGGACTGAGCGGGCCGCCGGAGTTCAACGCGCGGGCGCTGGACGCCGAGCAGGCGGTGCTGTGTTACGGCGCCGCGCTGGGGATGGTGCCGGAGGTTCACGAGGCCGGACCCCGGGGTGATGTGCACGTGGAGGTCGTGTGGCAGGTGCTGCCCGTGCGGGAGGCGCCGCCGGCGGATGTGCCGTCGCTGGGTGAGGCGGAGCGGGAGCTGGCGGAGGCCCTGCGGGAGGCGACCGAGCTGCTGACGCGGCTGGACGTGGCCGGGTCGGGGCCGGTGGCGGAGGCGGCGATCGATGCGTACCGGGCGCGGGCCGAGCGGGGGCGGGAGGTGCTGGCGCCGGGGTATCCGCCGCGGGCGGTGCGGGTGCTGGAGCTGGCGCAGCGGGTGGGGACGCTGATCGCGGTGGCGACGGAGAGTGGGAGTGGGCACGGGGGTGCCGTGAGCTCGTCGGAGATCTCTGCGCGGCGGGAGGCGTTGCGGCCGGTGGAGCGGACGGCTCGGCGGGCGCAGGTCGCGGCGTACAACTCCGTTGTGGAGGAGCGGGAGCGGGGGGTGCGGTGACGGTTCTTGGTGTGGTGCTCGGTGTGGGGGCTGGGGTGGGGGTTTCGCAGCCCTTCCGTAGCGGGGTGCGTGGCGTTGGTGCTGGGGGCGGGTGGGTCCGCAGCCCGGCGTAGCGGGGGTGCGCGGCGTTCGCGCTGGGGGCCGGTGGGTCCGCAGCCCGGCATGGCGGGGTGCGCGGCGTTCGTGCTGGGGGCCGGTGGGTTCGCAGCCCGGCATGGCGGGGTGCGCGGCGTTCGTGCTGGGGGCCGGTGGGTCCGCAGCCCGGCGTCGCGGGGTGCCGCTGCGCCCACCCGTGCCGCCCCCCGCGGCACGCATGCCCGCAGCTGGGGTGCATGTATGCCGGACGGCCTCCCGGGTAGGGCCGGGAGGCCGGTTACCTCCGGCTCGGAGACGGAGGTGGGGCGTCAGTGGTTGACGGCGAGGTTGCCGAAGGCCGGGTTCAGGACGCCCACGACGTTCACGCTGTTGCCGGACACGTTGACCGGGACGTGCACCGGGGCCTGGACGACGTTGCCCGAGCCGACGCCCGGGGAGCCCACGGCCTGGCCGTCGGCGTGGGCGCTGGTGGCGGAGGCCATGCCCGCGCCGGCGGCCAGCAGGCCACCCGTCACCATCGTCACGGCCGCTGCCTTCTTCAGGTTCTTCACTTCTGAGCCCTCCTTGCGATTGCCGCGGCAGGCGCCGCAGCACGCACTGGAGAACGTCGGAGATCCACCGAGGTTGCGCCATCCGAGGGACGTTCCCACGACAGTATGAATCTCGGTCCGGAACGCAACCTTCCGTGTTGCCGAGGGGCGGGCGGGTCAGCCGGTCACGCCATGGCGAACGGCCCACAGGGCGGCCTGCGTCCGGTCGGCCAGGTCGAGTTTCATCAGGATGTTCGAGACGTGGGTCTTGACGGTCTTCTCGGAGAGGACGAGCGCGCGGGCGATCTCCCGGTTGGAGCGGCCGTCCGCTATGAGGCCGAGCACCTCGCGCTCCCGCTCGGTGAGGGAACCGGGCCTGCCCGTGCCCGAGTTGGACTCCTCCTGTGCCAGCAGGGCACCGGCGACCTCCGGCTGGAGGAGGATGTGCCCGGCGTGGACGGAGCGGATGGCTCCGGCGAGGGCGTCGGGGTCCACGTCCTTGTAGACGTACCCGGCGGCGCCGGCGCGCAGGGCGGGGACCACCGTCCGCTGCTCGGTGAAGCTGGTGACGACCAGCACGCGCGCGGGGTTGTCCAGCTCGCGGAGCCGGCGCAGGGCGTCGACGCCGTCCATGCCCGGCATCTTGACGTCCATGAGGATGACGTCGGGCCTCAACTCCTCGGCACGGTCGACTCCTTCGGCGCCGTCCGCGGCCTCGCCGACGACCTCGATGTCGTCCTGTACTTCGAGGAAGGTGCGCAGGCCCCGGCGGACGACCTGGTGGTCGTCGACGAGCAGCACCTTGATCGCGTCAGCCACCGGGGACCTCCATCTCGATCACGGTGCCCTTGCCGGGCACCGATTCCACGGTCAGCGTGCCGCCGGCCCCGCTCGCCCGGTCCCGCATCGAGACCAGGCCGAGGTGGCGTCCCGCGTGCCGGACCGCCGTCGTGTCGAAGCCGCTGCCGTCGTCCGTGACCCTGAGGACGGCTCCGGCGCCGCGGCGGTCCAGGGTCACGTCGACGTGGTCGGCGCCGGAGTGGCGCAGGGCGTTGTGCAGGGCTTCCTGGGCGACCCGCAGGAGGGCTTCCTCCTGGGAGGCGGGCAGGGCCTTCACTCCGTGGCCGGCGAAGGTGACGCGGGCGTTGTGGGCCCGGTCGAGGACCTGGATCTGCGTCCGGAGGGTCGCGACGAGGCCGTCCTCGTCGAGGGCTGCGGGGCGCAACTCGACGACCGCCGCGCGCAGTTCGTCGGCGGCTTCGGCGGCCAGGACGGCGACCTGATGGAGTTCGCCCTTGGCGCGGGAGGGGTCGCGGTCCACCAGGCGGGCCGCGGCCTGGGCGGTCAGGCGCAGGGAGAACAGCTTCTGGCTGACCGCGTCGTGCAGTTCGTGGGCGAGGCGGGAGCGCTCCTCGGCGATGGTCAGTTCGCGGCTGCGCTCGTAGAGGCGGGCGTTGGTGAGGGCGATCGCGGCGTGCTGGGCGAGGATGCCGAGCAGTTCCTCGTCGTCCTGGGTGAAGCCGCAGCCGCCTTCCGGCTCGGGGCTCGAAGCGTGTCCCGCCTCGGGACGCAGTTTGTTGGCGAGGAACAGGGCGCCGATGACCTCGTCGCCGTCACGGATCGGCAGGCCCAGGAAGTCGACCAGGTCGGGGTGGGCCTTCGGCCAGCCTTCGAAGCGGGGGTCCTTGCGGACGTCGGCGAGCCGCTCGGCCCTGGCCTCGTGCAGCATCGCGGCGAGGATGCCGTGCTGGCGCGGGAGGGGACCGATGGCCTTCCACTGCTCCTCGCTGACGCCGTCGACCACGAACTGGGCGAAGCCGCCGTGGTCGTCCGGGACGCCGAGCGCGGCGTACTCGGCGTCGAGCAGCTCGCGGGCCGAGGCGACGATCGTCTTGAGGACGTCGCGCACCTCGAGATGCCTGCTCATGGCCAGCAACGCGGAGCTCACCGCGGCGAGGCCGGACCGGGGACCGTGACTCATGACCTCACGGTACCGGCGGGCTGTGACAGGGCGGATCGGACCGGTGGCGGCCGGGTGGCCGGTCGGTGGGCCTAGGTCCCGGGGCCGAGGCGGCAGGGCGGTGGGTCCTACGGCCGGAGCCGAGGCGGCAGGGCGGTGGGTCCTACGGCCGGAGCCGAGGCGGCAGGGCGGTGGGGCCTACGGCCGGGGGCGCCGGGCCCATGGCGTAGGGCTAAGGGACCCGGCGGATTGCGGCCCGCGTCCGAGGCGGCCCGCACCGCCCCGTTCCTACGTTGAGGGCACGCGATCACGACGAGGGAGCGGATCATGCCGGTTGCGATCATCACCGGGGCCTCTAAGGGGCTGGGGCGGGCGCTTGCCCGGGCCCTGGCCGGGCGGGGCTGGGACCTGGTGCTCGACGCCAGGGGCGCGAAGGCGCTGGCGGAGACGGCGGAGGCCGTGTCCGCGCAGGGGACGCGGGTGTCCGCCCTGCCCGGGGACGTCACGGACGCCGCGCACCGGGCGGAGCTGGTGGCGGCGGCCTGGCGGCTGGGCGGCGTCGACCTGCTGGTGCACAACGCGAGCGCGCTGGGTGCCGAGCCGCTGGTCAGGCTGGAGGAGCTGCCCCTGGACGGGCTGCGCCGGGCGCTGGAGGTGAACCTGGTGGCGGCGCTGGGCCTGGTCCAGGAGGCGCTGCCGTTGCTGCGCGCCTCGCGGGCGGGCGCCGTCGTCGCGGTCAGCTCGGACGCGGCGGCCGAGGCGTACGAGACCTGGGGCGGCTACGGGGCGTCCAAGGCGGCTCTGGACCAGCTGGTGGCCGTGCTCGCCGTGGAGGAGCCGGGGCTGCGGGTCTGGGCGGTCGATCCCGGGGACATGGCCACGGACCTGTACGCGGCGGCCGTACCGGAGGACCGGGAGCCGCGGCCGGAGCCGGCGGCCGTCGTGCCGGGGTTCCTGCGGCTGCTGGACGAGCGGCCGGCGAGCGGGCGGTACGGGGCGCCGGCGCTGCTGGACGGAGCCCGATGACCCTGGCCGTGCGCGTGCCGGAGGAGCTGTCGGCCCGGGTGCCCGTCGAGCAGCGGGGGCCGGGGCTGGAGCGGGACGCCGTACGGATGCTGGTGTCGCGGGGTGCGGAGGTGGCGCATCACACGTTCCGGGAGCTGCCGCTGCTGCTGCGGGCCGGGGATCTGCTCGTGGTCAACACCTCGGCCACGCTGGCGGCGGCCGTGGACGGCTGGACCGGGCACGCGCGCGTGGTGGTGCACTTCTCGACGCGCGGGGACGACGGCCGCTGGGCGGTGGAGCTGCGGGAGCCCGACGGGCGGGGCACCACGCGCGCGCGTGCGGGTGGGCCCGCGGGGAGGGAGGTGTGCCTGCCGGGGGGTGTGGGGCTGGTTCTGGAGGAGCCGCTGAGCGGGCGGGGTGAGCGGCTGTGGTGGGCGCGGGTGTCGGGGGCGGGGGTGCCGGGGCTGCTGCGGGAGTACGGGCGGCCGATTCGCTACGCCTATACGGAGCGGGACCAGCCGCTGTCCGTCTACCAGACGGTGTTCGCGCTGCCGTCGCCCGACGGGACGGGCAGTGCGGAGATGCCGAGCGCGGCGCGGCCCTTCACGGCGCGGCTGGTGGTGGAGCTGGTGAGCCGGGGGGTGCTGTTCGCGCCGGTCACGCTGCACACGGGGGTGGCCTCGGCGGAGGCGCACGAGCCGCCGTATCCGGAGCGTTTCGCGGTGCCGGGGGCGTCGGCGCGGCTGATCGAGGCCGCGAGGGCCGGTGGGGGCCGGGTGGTGGCGGTGGGGACGACGGCGGTGCGGGCCGTGGAGTCGGCGGTGGGCGCCGGCGGGGCCGTACGCGCGCGTGCGGGGTGGACGGACCTCGTCGTCACGCCGGAGCGCGGGGTGCGGGTGGTGGACGGGCTGCTGACCGGGCTGCACGAACCGGAGGCCTCGCATCTGCTGATGCTGGAGGCGGTCGCGGGGCGGCCGGCGCTCGAGCGCGGGTACGAGGCCGCGCTGCAAGGGCGCTACCTGTGGCACGAGTTCGGGGACATGCACCTCCTCCTGCCTTGAGGACGCCCTGAAGGGGGCCTCACGCAGAGCATCGCGTGTGCAACTGCCCGTGAAATTGATCTAGGGGCGGTGTGAGCCCTCGCATAGGACCCACGTCACGTACGAAGGGACGTAGGAGACAAAGTCGGCCCTTTTGAGCGGCACAGTTAGTCCAACCTGTACCGATATGCCCGTCATGATCCACTATCTTCCTTCGTACGTCACACCTTTGCCACGCCATTTTGCGGCCGCTAAGAATTGGCGACGTCGCTCAGCGCCGTGGGTTCACCTCCGCGGCGTTTGTGTCGGAAACACACCGAGTCCAACGCCGGACGCCGAGCGACTCCCGCGCTATTCGAAGAGGTCCACTCAGCATGCCCAAGAACATCTTCAGTCGTGTTCAGAGTCGTAGCCTGACCCGTCACCACAAGATCGCCATGGCGGGTGTCGCCACCCTCGGTGCCGCCGCCATCGGGTTCTCCGCGGTGCCGAGCGGTGCCTCGACCAAGACCACGACCGAGGCCGCTCAGCCGGTTGCGGTGGCGTACAGCACGCAGCAGATCAAGGACGTCAAGGCGAGCGTCACGGACCAGATGGCCGGCGCCAGCCTGAAGGCCGAGCAGATCGCGGCGAAGAAGAAGGCCGACGCCGCAGCCGCCGCCAAGAAGAAGGCCGCCGCCGAGGCGGCGAAGAAGAAGGCCGAGGCCGCGCGCCAGGCCAAGGAGGCCGCGAGCCGCGCCGCCAAGCGCGCCGAGGCCAAGAAGGCCGTCAGCTACCCGAACAACCTCGACGGCTGGATCCGCGAGTCGCTCGCCATCCTGAAGAAGCACGACATCCCGGCGTCCTACGACGGCATCCACCGCAACATCATGCGGGAGTCCTCGGGTAACCCGAAGGCGATCAACAACTGGGACATCAACGCCATCAACGGCATCCCGTCGAAGGGCCTGCTCCAGGTCATCCCGCCGACCTTCAAGACCTGGCACGTCCCCGGTACCTCCTGGGACATCTACGACCCGGTAGCCAACATCACCGCCGCCTGCAACTACGCGGCCGACAAGTACGGCTCCATGGACAACGTCGACAGCGCGTACTGAGGTCGGCGCGGACCTCTGAGACAGCTGTAGGCACGCCGAAGGGCGGCACCCTCCTGACGGGGTGCCGCCCTTCGGACGTCGTGTCGTGGCGCGGTGACTACTTGCGCATGACCTCGGGCTCGTGGCGGCGCAGGAAGCGGGCCACGAAGAAGCCGCAGATCACGCCGAGGACGAGGAGCGCGCCCATGTCCATCATCCAGGCCCCGACCGTGTGCTCCCACAGCGGGTCGGTGTCGCCGGCGGTCTCCGGCGGGGCGATCTTGTTGAAGTCCAGTGTGGCACCGGAGGCGGCGACCGCCCAGCGCGACGGCATCAGGAACGAGAACTGGTTGACGCCGATCGAGCCGTGCAGCGTGAACAGGCAGCCCGTGAACACGACCTGGATGATGGCGAACATCACCAGCAGCGGCATGGTCTTCTCGGCGGTCTTCACCAGCGAGGAGATGATCAGGCCGAACATCATCGACGTGAAGCCCAGCGCCATGATCGGCACGGACAGCTCGACGAGGGTGGCGCTGCCGAAGACCAGGCCCTCCTCGGGGATCTCCCGGCTGGAGAAGCCGATGACGCCGACCAGCAGGCCCTGGAGCACGGTGATCATGCCGAGCACGAACACCTTGGACATCAGGTACGCCGAGCGCGACAGGCCGGTGGCGCGCTCCCGCTCGTAGATGACGCGTTCCTTGATCAGCTCCCGGACCGAGTTCGCCGCGCCGGCGAAGCAGGCGCCGACCGCCAGGATCAGCAGGACCGTGGTGGCCGTGCCGTTCGGGATGATGCGGCCGGTCTGCGGGTTGGCCGGGTTGGGCAGCAGGCCCTTGTCGGCGTCGATGAGCAGGCTGACCGCGCCGAGCACGGCCGGCAGGATCACCATCAGGGCGAGGAAGCCCTTGTCCGAGGCGATCACCGAGACATACCGCCGGACAAGCGTGACGAACTGGGACATCCAGCCCTGCGGCTTCGGCGGCTTCATGGCCTGCATCTGCGGAACCTGTACGGACTGCGGCGCAACGGCGTCGATGTCCGCGGCGTACATCTGGTAGTGCTGCGAGCCCTTCCAGCGGCCCGCCCAGTCGTAGTCGCGGTAGTTCTCGAAGGCGGAGAAGACATCGGCCCAGGTGTCGTAGCCGAAGAAGTTCAGCGCCTCCTCGGGCGGGCCGAAGTAGGCGACCGAGCCGCCCGGCGCCATCACCAGCAGCTTGTCGCAGATCGCCAGCTCGGCCACCGAGTGGGTGACGACGAGGACGGTGCGGCCGTCGTCGGCGAGGCCGCGCAGGAGCTGCATGACGTCGCGGTCCATGCCCGGGTCGAGGCCGGAGGTGGGCTCGTCCAGGAAGATCAGCGACGGCTTGGTGAGCAGCTCCAGGGCGACCGAGACGCGCTTGCGCTGGCCGCCGGAGAGGGACGTGACCTTCTTGTCCTTGTGGATGTCGAGCTTGAGCTCGCGCAGCACCTCGTCGATGCGGGACTCGCGCTCGGCGCCGGTGGTGTCGGCGGGGAAGCGCAGCTTGGCCGCGTACTTGAGGGCCTTCTTGACGGTCAGCTCCTTGTGCAGGATGTCGTCCTGCGGGACCAGACCGATGCGCTGGCGCAGCTCGGCGAACTGCTTGTACAGGTTGCGGTTGTCGTAGAGCACCTCGCCCTGGTTGGCGGGGCGGTAGCCCGTGAGCGCCTTGAGCAGGGTCGACTTGCCGGAGCCGGACGGGCCGATGACCGCGATCAGCGACTTCTCCGGGACGCCGAAGGAGACGTCCTTGAGGATCTGCTTGCCGCCGTCGACCGTGACGGTCAGATGGCGGGCGGAGAAGGACACCTCACCGGTGTCGACGAACTCCTCGAGCCGGTCGCCGACGATGCGGAACGTCGAGTGGCCGACGCCGACGACGTCGGTCGGGCCGAGTACTTGTGTGCCGCCCTTGGTGATGGGCTGGCCGTTGACGTACGTGCCGTTGTGCGAGCCGAGGTCGCGGATCTCCATGCGGCCGTCGGGCGTGGCGTGGAACTCGGCATGGTGCCGGGAGACCTGGAGGTCCGAGACGACCAGTTCGTTCTCCAGGGCACGGCCGATGCGCATCACGCGGCCGAGGGAGAACTGGTGGAACGTGGTCGGGCTGCGGTCGCCGTAGACCGGCGGCGCCCCCGCGACACCGCCGGGGCCCTGCTGCTGCGGGATGTGCGCCGCGGCCTGCTGCGGCTGCTGCCAGCCGGCCTGGGGGGCCTGCTGCTGCGGCTGCTGCTGGGCCGGAGCCTGCTGGCCCCAGCCGGGGTTCGCGCCCTGCGCCGCGTACGGCTGCTGCTGGGGCTGGGCCTGCGGCGTGGCGACGGAGGCCGCGGCGCCGGACAGGTTCAGGCGCGGACCGTCGGTCGCGTTGCCCAGGTTGACGGCCGAACCGGGGCCGAGCTCCATCTGATGGATGCGTTGCCCCTGCACGAACGTGCCGTTGGTGCTGCCGTGGTCCTCGATGACCCAACTGCGGCCGTTGAAGCTGACCGTGGCGTGACGCCAGGAGACCCTGGCGTCGTCGAAGACGACGTCCCCCTGCGGATCACGTCCGAGGGTGTATGCCCTGGACGGATCGAGCGTCCAGGTACGTCCGTTTGATTCCAGTACGAGTTCCGGCACTCCATGCCCCACTGAGTTGTCCCCCGAGTTACCCCCGACATGGGGAGTCTAGGGATGTCGAACATCGGGGGGAACTATTTCAGGAGCGGCCCCCTGACCGAAAGCCGGGCCTTGCGAAGACCGCGTTCGGGCGCATCGGCCGATTCCGTTGACGGGGTTGAAACCGGGCCGGAGAGTGGTATTTCGACGCGAGGGGGACATGCCTGGTGTTCCCGTCGCGCATTGGATCGGGGGGTCTGCCATGCGTGCTGGCGCAGGGGTCGGGACGGCGAGGGACGACGGGCGCGTGCCGTGGGGGGACGTACTGATGTCCGCCGTGGCCGCGGTGAGCTGGGCGTTGATCGGGATGGCGGGGACGGCCGCGCTGGGCCTGCGGCTGCTGGAGGCGGACACGGCGGGCTCGTTGGGGCCGATGACCGCGGCGGTGGTGGCACTCGGGGCGGGTGGTTCGGTCACGCCGTCCGGCGATGTGTCGGCGTTCGGCCTCACGGGTGCGGAGGCGGACACGGCCATCGAGATCACGCCACTGGGAGTGAGCCTGGTCGGAGCGGTGCTGCTGGCGTGGTTCTTCCTGCGGTCCTTGCGGGCGGCGGGAGTTGTGATCTCACCGGCCGAACTGCTCGCGCGGGCGGGGTCGGTGGTGGTGTTGTTCGTGGCGATGCTGGGCGGGCTGGCCTGGGCGGGGCACGACGTCATCACGATCGACGGGGGCTCGCTGGGGCTCGACGACGTGACCGGCGGGAGCGGGGGCGTGGACATCCCGGGGCTCGGGGACATCGGGGGGCTGCTGCCGGACCGGCTCGGCGACCTGGTCGACGCGCAGGCCGCGGTCGGCTTCACCGTCGACACGGCGCCGACACTGCTCGGCGGGTTCGGCTGGTCGACCGGCATCCTCGTCATCGCGCTCCTGGCCTCGCGCCGTACGCCGCTGCCGCGGGGCTGGGAGGCCGCCCACCGGGTCGTGCGGCCGGCCGTGTCGGCGGTGGTGACCGTGCTGCTGGTGGCGGTGGCGGCGGGGTGCGCGGCGGCGGTGTACGCGGCGATCGGTGACGACCATCCCCGGCGCATCGCCGGCGCGGCGCTGCTCGGGGCGCCGAACGGGGTGTGGCTGGGTGTGCCGCTCGGCCTGTTCGTGCCCTGGGACGGGCGGGCTACGGGCGAACTGACCCGTTTCCTGCCGGACCCGCTGGACGACCTGATCGGCTCCGGGACCGACCGGCCGGTGACGCTGGGCCGGCTGGCCGAGCTGGACGGGCGGGTGTGGCTGCTGGGGGTGGCGGCGGTGTCGATGATGCTGCTGGCGGGGGTGCTGGCGGGCGTCCGGACACCGGTCGGGGCGGTGGGAGAGGGCCCCGGCGCGCTGCGCTTCGCGGGCCGGTGCGCGCTGCGGCTGGGGGTCGCCACCGCGCTCACCCTGCCCCTGCTGGCCTGGCTCACGGACGTCTCCGTCACCGCGTCCCTGTCCGTCCTCGGCTTCGACGCCTTCGACGCGGGCATCGACCTGCACGGCCACCTCGGCATGGCCCTGCTGCTGGGCGCGGCGTGGGGCGCGACGGCCGGCGCCCTGGGAGCACTGCTCGCGTGGGGGTGCGGGGCGGCGGGACGCCGGGCTACGGCGTTGGCGCGGGGGGATGGGGTGTCGGCGGGGGTGGGCGAGCTGTCCGCGGGGGCGGGTGGGGCGGGGGGCCTGGTGGGTGCCGGGGGGTCCGGGTACGGCGGGCACGGCGGGGCCGGGGGGCTGCCGGGGGCTGGGGCGGCGGGGTACGGCGGCGAAGGCCGCGGGCCGGGGGCTTGGCCGGAGGCCGGTGCCGGGCTGCCCCGAGGCGGTGCCGACACCAGGCACGCCGGGACCTCGGGCGAACCGGGACCGACGGGGCACAGCCAGAACAGCGGGCCCGGGCAGGCCGGGTACCGCGAAGGCCGCGGGCCCGGGCAGGCCGGGGGCGGTGTCGAACGGTCAGGGGTCGGTACGGACGCCCGGGGTGGCGTCGGGGCCGGGCGTGAGGGACGAGACGGGTGGGCGTCGAGCGGGGAGGAGGCCGGGCCCTACACGCCGGGTACGCCGTACCGCCCGCCCAACCCGGGGACCAACCCGTACCTCCGGGTGCCGGACGAGCTGCGGGAGCCGGAGGACGCACGGCCTCCCGGGGTGGAACGGCCCTCCGATGCCGTGCCAGAACGGCCCTCGGGACCCCTGCATGACGAGGACGCACGGCCTCCCGGGGCGGAACGGCCCTGCGATGCCGTGCCAGAACGGCCCTCGGGGCCCCCGCCCGGGCCCGGCACCGACGCGCCGGCGGACGACGACGAACCCCCGGCCCCCGGCGACGTCTACGGCGCCCCCACCGTCGTACGGCCGGTCGGGCCGCCGCCGCGTGGTCCCCGGCAGGCGCCCGGGCCGAGGAACGGGAACGGGCCGCCGCCCCCACCGCCTCCTCCCCCGCCGCCACCACGGAAGCCGCGCGGGGGTGAATGATCAGCGAGGGCGCAGGACGGGGCGGAGGTGCGTGACGGCGTACCCGTGCGTAAGGTTCGCGCCATTCGCGCGACATGCAGTGTTCGCTGTCCGCCAGACGGACCTCGGGGGCGGTATGCCCCGCCCGCCGGATACGGTGGAACCACCATGAGCGCTTCGCAGACCTCGTCTTCCGACGTCCCTGCCGACGTCCCCACCCTCCTTGTGAAGATCTTCGGCAAGGACAGGCCGGGCATCACCGCCGGGCTCTTCGACACCCTCGCCGCCTACTCCGTCGACGTCGTCGACATCGAGCAGGTCGTCACCCGTGGCCGGATGGTGCTGTGCGCGCTCGTGACCGAGCCGCCTCCCGGGCTGGAGGGAGATCTGCGGTCGACGGTCCACAGCTGGGCCGAGTCGATGAAGATGCAGGCGGAGATCATCTCCGGCCTCGGCGACAACCGCCCGCGCGGGCTGGGCCGCTCCCTGGTCACCGTGCTCGGGCACCCGCTCACCGCCGAGGCGACGGCCGCGATCGCCGCCCGGATCACGAAGACCGGCGGCAACATCGACCGTATCTTCCGGCTCGCCAAGTACCCCGTGACCGCCGTGGAGTTCGCCGTCTCCGGCGTGGAGACCGAACCGCTGCGCACCGCCCTGGTGACGGACGCCGCGCGGCTCGGCATCGACGTGGCGGTGGTCGCCGCCGGCCTGTACCGGCGTGCGCAGCGCCTGGTCGTCATGGACGTCGACTCGACGCTGATCCAGGACGAGGTCATCGAGCTGTTCGCCGCGCACGCCGGCTGCGAGGACAAGGTCGCCGAGGTGACGGCGGCCGCGATGCGCGGGGAGCTGGACTTCGAGCAGTCCCTGCACGCCCGCGTGGCCCTGCTGGAGGGGCTGGACGCCTCGGTCGTGGACAAGGTGCGCAGCGAGGTGCGGCTGACGCCCGGCGCCCGCACCCTGATCCGTACGCTGAAGCGGCTCGGCTACCAAGTCGGTGTCGTCTCGGGCGGGTTCACCCAGGTCACGGACGATCTGAAGGAGCGCCTGGGGCTGGACTTCGCCCACGCCAACACCTTGGAGATCGTCGACGGCAGGCTGACGGGCAAGGTCACCGGCGAGATCGTCGACCGCGCGGGCAAGGCCCGGCTGCTGCGCCGGTTCGCCGCGGAGGCGGGGGTGCCGCTGTCGCAGACCGTGGCGATCGGTGACGGTGCCAACGACCTGGACATGCTGAACGCGGCCGGTCTGGGTGTCGCCTTCAACGCCAAGCCGGTGGTGCGCGAGGCCGCGCACGCCGCGGTGAACTTCCCCTTCCTCGACACGGTCCTGTACCTGCTGGGCGTCACGCGCGAAGAGGTCGAGGCGGCGGACACCCTCGACATCGACTGAACCGGTCGGTCGGGAACGGGCCGGCGCCGCACCGGCGCCGGGCCCTGTTCACGCGGAGATCGTCACTCGGCCGGGGCCCAGTAGTCCCGCAGCTCGGCCACGCGCGGCTCCAGGCTCTTCCACGGGCCGCCGAACGACAGCACGGCGAAGGCGGCGGCCGGGAAGCCGCGGCGGGTCATCCGCTCGCGGGCCTCCTCCTCGCCCGAGCCCGCCAGGACCTCGGCGAGGCCCTGGATGCCCGGGTTGTGCCCGATCATGAGGATGTTCCGCACCTCGTCGGGGGTCTCGTTGAGCAGGGCGATCAGCTCGCCCGGCGAGGCCTCGTAGATCCGCTCCTCATAGACGGTTTTCGGCCGCTGCGGGAACTCCTGGACTGCGAGCTTCCAGGTCTCCCGGGTCCGGACCGCGGTGGAGCACAGGGCCAGGTCGAAGGCGATACCGGTGTCGGCCAGCCTACGCCCGGCCTCCGCCGCGTCCATTCGGCCCCGGTCGGCGAGCGGACGCTCGTGATCCGTGACCTGTGGCCAGTCGGCTTTCGCATGGCGGAAGAGGACAATCGTGCGGGATTCTGCGACGCTCATGAGATCCAGCTTCGCATGAAACACGCCACAGGGCGCAGGGAGTTGACCACGGTGTTCGTCCGTGATCAGCGGGTCATCAGCTGCTGCACGTACTCGAAGAGCCGGGTGATCGCGGGGTCGCCCGTGGCGGCGTGGGCGTCGGACGGGTTCAGGATCAGGGCGAGCAGTGCGATGAAGGCCGGCACGGGCAGGGCGAGAGCCCACCAGGGCAGCCGGCCGGCGGCACCGGCCCGGGTCGCCGGGTGGGGCCGCGTGTGCGTAGGGGCCGACATGGGTGCCTCCGCTCTTCGAGTGGTCGGTGACCGGCTCGCGGTCACACACTCGAAGCTACGGAATCCACGGCTGCCAACCCATCCGGTGATCCACCCACTTGACCCTGACCCTCACCCCCTAGGGGACAGGGGGGCCAGCCCCACCACGGGCCGCGCGAGCGCGGGTCATGGGGAGGCGATGGTCGCGATGACGGCGATGACGATGAAGATCGCGAAGAAGGCGCCGAAGACGAGCAGCATCTTCTTCTGACCGTGCTGGGGGTTCGGGTCGAGCACTGGCATGGCGCCAGTCTCCCACCCCCCGTACCGGCGGGGCGCCCCGGGGTGGGAACCGCTGCCCGGGGCAAGGGCTCAGCGGGCGGCCTCGTCCTCCACGGTGCGGTCGCGTCCGGCCAGGAAGCCGACGACCATCTGCGGGATCATCAGGGCGCTCATCAGCGCGATCGGCAGGCCCCAGCCGCCGCTGTGCTGGTAGAGGACGCCCACCAGGAGCGGGCCGGGGATGGAGATGAGGTAGCCGGTGCTCTGCGCGAACGCCGACAGCTGGGCGACCCCGGGGCCGGTCCTGGCCCGCATGCCGACCATGGTCAGGGCGAGCGGGAAGGCGCAGTTGGCGACGCCGAGCAGCACGGCCCAGGCCCAGGCGCCGGCGGCGGGTGCGAGGTACAGCCCGGCGTAGCCGACGAGGCCGCAGACGCCCAGGGCGAGCACGATCGGGCCCTGGTGGGGCAGCCGGGTGGCCAGGCGGGGTATGACGAAGGCCAGGGGCACGCCCATCACCATGGTGACCGCCAGCAGCAGGCCCGCGGTGCCGGCGGGGACACCGGCGTCCCGGAAGATCTGTGCCATCCAGCCCATCGTGATGTAGGCGGCGGTGGCCTGGAGGCCGAAGAAGACGGCCAGGGCCCAGGCGGTGCGGCTGCGGGCCATGCGCAGCCGGGGCACCTCCACGCGCGCGTGCTCCGCGGGGGTGGAGCCCTGCGTCCGTGCCGCCACCTCGTCCCGGTCCCGTGCGGACGGGTCACCGGCAGAGGCGTCACCGCCGGTGGCGGCGTCCGCGGCCTGCTCCCCCGCCCCGGGGGGCGTGACGCGTCCCCGGACGAAGGGCAGCCACGGCAGCACGGCCGCCACGGCGATCCCCGCCCACAGGGCCAGGCCCGTCTGCCAGCTGCCGCCGAGGGCGTCGGTCAGGGGGACCGTCACCGCGGCCGCGAGGGACGTGCCGAGGGCGAGGGCCATGGAGTACAGGCCGGTCATGGACCCCACGCGGTCGGGGAACCAGTGCTTGACGATGACCGGCATCAGCACGTTGCTGACCGCGATGCCCATGAGGGCCAGGGCGCTGCCCGCCAGGAAGCCGGCCGTGCCGCCCGCGTACGGCCGTATCAAGAGGCCGGTGGCGATGGCGACCATGCCGGCGCACACCACCGCGCCGGCCCCGAACCGGCGGGCGAGCCGCGGGGCCATGACGCCGAAGACGGCGAAGCACAGCGGCGGCACGGAGGTGAGCAGCCCGGCCACGCTGCCGCTCATGCCGAGCCCGTCGCGGACCTCCTCCAGGAGGGCGCCGAGGCTGGTGATGGCGGGGCGGAGGTTCAGCGCGGACAGCACGATCCCGAGGACGAGCATTCGCATCGTCCACGCGCGCGTGGACGCGCCGCCGGCTTTCCCGGCGTCGTGCGCGGCCGAGCTGCGTACGGTCGGGGGCGTCATCGTCCGGATTTCCTCACTCGGCATGAGGCCCATCATAGAATCATAGGATGATTGACGGTCCACTCCTCGGCTGCCCCCGGGCGGCCCGTTCGTGCGAAGGTGTGCCATGCCCTTGAGCCATCCCCGCCGCTCGGCCCTGTCCGAGCAGGTCATCGCCGCGCTGCGGGCCCAGATCACCTCGGGCGAGTGGCCGGTCGGCTCCCGGATCCCGACCGAGCCGGAACTGGTCGAGCAGCTGGGCGTCGCCCGCAACACGGTCCGTGAGGCCGTCCGTGCCCTGTCACACAACGGCCTGCTGGACATCCGCCAGGGTTCCGGCACGTACGTCGTGGCGACGAGCGAGCTGGCCGGCGTGATGCAGCGGCGGTTCGCCGAGGCCGACCCCCGGCACATCGCCGAGCTGCGCTCCACGCTGGAGTCGGCCGCCGCACGGCTGGCCGCCGAGCGGCGTACGGAGAAGGACCTCAAGCAGCTCGACGCGCTGCTGCTGCGGCGCGAGGAGGCCTGGGAGTCGGGCGACAAGGAGGCGTTCGTGACCGCGGACGCGACGTTCCACCTGGCCGTGGTCTCCGCGTCCCACAACGACGTGATGACGGCCATGTACGCGGACCTGGGCGAGGTGCTGCGGGACTGGCTGCGCGAGGACGTCGGCGAGGAGCTGACGCCGGAGACGCACATGGACCACGGGCGGCTGCTGGAGGCGGTCCGCGCGGGCGAGGCGGACATGGCCGCGGCGGAGGCGGCCCGCTACCCGTTCCTGTGCCGGCTGGGCGGCGTCACCTCCCCCACCGACGACTGACACCAGCCGCCGGGCTCACCTCCCCCACCCGTGACCGACACTGACTGACACCGCCCCCCGGCTCAGCTCTCCCGCCGGTGGCTGACCCACACGTCGCCGACCTCTTTCCAGCACCGTCCCGTCAGCCGCACGGTCTGCGCGGGCCCGGCCTCGATCGGTGAGCTGTCGGTGTCGATGTCCCACCAGCGGGCGCACTCGACGTGCAGGCTCACATGGTCGGGCTCCGGGTAGGGGTTGTGGCAGTACGCGGTCACCTTGGAGCCGGTCACGCGGATCCGGCACGCGGCCCCGAAGGGATCGGCGGACTCCCGTTCGCCGGAACCGGCGGGCACGCGCGCGTGCGGCACCGCCTCGTACGCCAGGGTCAGCACGAGCGCGACGGCGAGGGACACTGAGGCCGTTCGGCGGGACAAGCGCACAAGGGGACCTCCTCGGCCGTGCTGGGGAGGGACTCGGATGGTGAACGCCTACTCCAGAGTGCCCAGTTGTGGGCCTCCCCCGCCCGGTCGGCTGAGCCGAACGGGTGACGCCCCGCTCCCCGCGCGCGGCGGGAAACGGGGCGTCGAGGACGTACGGGAGATCAGGCTCCGATGGCGTGCAGACCGCCGTCCACATGGACGATCTCGCCCGTGGTCTTGGGGAACCAGTCGCTCAGCAGGGCGACGACACCGCGCCCGGCCGGCTCGGGGTCCTTCAGGTCCCACTCCAGCGGGGAGCGGTCGTCCCACACGGAGGCCAGCTCGCTGAAGCCCGGGATGGACTTGGCGGCCATGGAGCCGAGCGGACCGGCCGAGACCAGGTTGCAGCGGATGTTCTGCTTGCCCAGGTCGCGGGCCATGTAGCGGCTGGTGGCCTCCAGGGCGGCCTTGGCCGGGCCCATCCAGTCGTACTGCGGCCAGGCGAACTGCGCGTCGAACGTCAGACCGACGACGGAGCCGCCGTTCTGCATCAGCGGCAGGCAGGCCATGGTGAGCGACTTCAGGGAGTACGCCGAGACGTGCATGGCCGTGGCGACCGACTCGAACGGCGTGTTGAGGAAGTTGCCGCCCAGCGCGTCCTGCGGGGCGAAGCCGATGGAGTGCACGACGCCGTCGAGGCCGCCGAGCTCCTCGCCGACGATGTCGGCGAGCCGCCCGAGGTGCTCGTCGTTGGTGACGTCCAGCTCGATGACCTTGGTGGGCTTCGGGAGCTTCTTGGCGATGCGCTCGGTCAGTGTGGGCCGCGGGAACGCCGTGAGGATGATCTCGGCGCCCTGCTCCTGGGCCAGCTTGGCGGTGTGGAAGGCGATGGAGGACTCCGTCAGCACACCCGTGATCAGGATGCGCTTGCCCTCGAGAATTCCGCTCATGGTGATCAGTGACCCATTCCCAGTCCGCCGTCAACGGGGATGACGGCTCCAGTGATGTACGAGGCGTCGTCCGAGGCGAGGAACCGCACCGTCGCGGCGATCTCCTCCGGCTGCGCGTACCGGCCGAGCGGGACCTGCTTCACGATGTTCTCGCGCTGCTCGTCGGTGAGCGCCTTGGTCATGTCGGTGTCGACGAAGCCGGGCGCGACGACGTTGAAGGTGAGGTTGCGCGAGCCCAGCTCACGGGCGAGGGAGCGCGCGAAGCCGACCAGGGCGGCCTTGGAGGCGGCGTAGTTCGACTGGCCGGGGCCGCCGTACAGACCGACGACCGACGAGATGAGCACCACGCGGCCCTTCTTGGCGCGCAGCATGCCGCGGTTGGCGCGCTTGACGACGCGGAAGGTGCCGGTGAGGTTGGTGTCGATGACCGAGGTGAAGTCCTCCTCGGACATGCGCATCAGGAGCTGGTCCTTGGTGATGCCGGCGTTGGCGACGAGGACCTCGACGGGGCCGTGGGCCTCCTCGATCTCCTTGTAGGCCTGCTCCACCTGCTCGGTGTCGGTGATGTCGCACTTGACGGCCAAGAAGCCGGCCGGCGGCTCACCCGAGCGGTACGTGATGGCGACCTTGTCGCCGGCATCGGCGAAAGCGCGGGCGATGGCGAGGCCGATGCCCCGGTTGCCTCCGGTGACGAGAACCGAGCGGCTCAACGGATCACCCTTTCGATAGCGGTCAGATACCCGCCCGGCGGCCTGGACGACAGGCGGTGATGACAGGCGGCTTCCTCGAAAACCTATCGGTCCGGGCACGCCCGCGGACAATCGGGCACCGACAGTGGCGTACGGGACTCACTGTCGGGTCCCTACAGAAACCCGCCGGCCCCGCTCCGGAAACTCGTGGCCCGCGCGCGGGATGGACGACATGATCGGAGCAGTCACGACGTACGGCAACCACGGTCACCTCGACAGAAAGAGACGGCGGTGCCTCATACCATCGACGAGGCCTTCACGGCCCTCCCCCTACGCGCCCTCGCCGACGCGGCCCTCGCACGCGCGCGTGCGCTGGGCGCCGAGCACGCGGACTTCCGGTTCGAGCGGGTGCGGGGCGCCTCCTGGCGGTTCCGGGACGCCAAGCCCGCCGGGTCGTCGGACACCACCGACCTCGGGTACGCGGTGCGGGTGGTGCACGGCGGTACGTGGGGTTTCGCGTCCGGCGTCGACCTCACCATGGACGCCGCCGCCCGGGTCGCCGGGCAGGCCGTGGCGATGGCCAAGCTGTCCGCCCAGGTGATCAGGGCGGCCGGGTCGGACGTGGGGGCACCTCCCACGCCTTTCGGGCAGTGGGGGAGGGTGGAGCTGGCCGACGAGCCGGTGCACGCCGAGAAGACCTGGATCTCGTCGTACGAGACCGACCCCTTCTCCGTGCCCGACGAGGAGAAGGCCGGGCTGATCGCGGAGTGGAGCGCCCGGCTGCTGGCGGCCGACGGCGTCGACCACGTCGACTCCTCCCTGCTCACGGTCCACGAGAACAAGTTCTACGCCGACACCGCGGGGACGGTGACCACCCAGCAGCGGGTGCGGCTGCACCCGGTGTTCAACGCCGTGTCGGTGGACGAGTCGAGCGGCGAGTTCGACTCCATGCGCACCCTCGCGCCGCCGGTGGGACGCGGCTGGGAGTACCTGACGGGCACCGGCTGGGACTGGGCGGGCGAGCTGGAGCGGATCCCGGAGCTGCTCGCCGAGAAGATGCGGGCGCCGAGCGTGGAGCCGGGCCTGTACGACCTGGTCGTCGACCCGTCCAACCTGTGGCTGACCATCCACGAGTCCATCGGGCACGCCACCGAGCTCGACCGGGCGCTCGGCTACGAGGCCGCGTACGCCGGCACCTCCTTCGCCACCTTCGACCAGCTCGGCAAGCTGCGCTACGGCTCGGAGCTGATGAACGTCACCGGCGACCGCACCGCCGAGCACGGCCTGGCCACCATCGGCTACGACGACGAGGGCGTCCAGGGCCAGTCCTGGGACCTGGTCAAGGACGGCACGCTCGTCGGCTACCAGCTGGACCGGCGGATCGCGAAGCTGACCGGCTTCGAGCGGTCCAACGGCTGCGCCTACGCCGACTCCCCCGGGCACGTGCCGGTGCAGCGCATGGCGAACGTGTCGTTGCGGCCGGACCCGGCCGGGATGTCGACCGAGGACCTGATCGGGGGCGTGGAGCGCGGCATCTATGTCGTCGGCGACCGGTCCTGGTCGATCGACATGCAGCGCTACAACTTCCAGTTCACCGGTCAGCGCTTCTACCGCATCGAGAACGGGCGGCTCGCCGGTCAGCTGCGCGATGTCGCCTACCAGGCGACGACCACCGACTTCTGGGGCTCGATGTCCGCGGTGGGCGGGCCGCAGACCTATGTGCTCGGCGGCGCCTTCAACTGCGGCAAGGCCCAGCCGGGGCAGGTCGCGGCCGTCTCGCACGGCTGCCCGTCGGCCCTGTTCAAGGGCGTCAACATTCTGAACACGACCCAGGAGGCCGGTCGATGAGCGCGCGTTCCAGCAAGCCGCACGAGGTCGTCGAGCGGGCCCTCGAACTGTCCCGGGCCGACGGCTGTGTCGTCATCGCCGACGAGCAGTCCACCGCGAACCTGCGCTGGGCGGGCAACGCGCTGACCACGAACGGCGTCACCCGTGGGCGCACGCTCACCGTCGTCGCCACGGTCGACGGCAAGGAGGGCACGGCCTCGGGGGTCGTGTCGCGGTCCGCCGTGACCGCCGACGAGCTGGAGCCGCTGGTGCGGGCCGCCGAGGCCGCCGCGCGCGGCGCCGGGCCCGCCGAGGACGCGCAGCCGCTGGTCACGGGCGTGCCGCAGGCGCCGGAGTTCACGGAGGCGCCCGTCGAGACCTCCTCCGCCGTGTTCGCGGACTTCGCTCCCGCCCTCGGCGAGGCCTTCGCACGCGCGCGTGCGGGCGGCCGCGAGCTGTACGGCTTCGCCAACCACGAGCTGGTGTCCACGTACGTCGGCACGTCCACCGGGCTGCGGCTGCGGCACGACCAGCCGAACGGGACGCTGGAGCTGAACGCCAAGTCACCGGACCGGACCCGGTCCGCGTGGGCCGGGCGCTCCACCCGGGACTTCAAGGACGTCGACCCGGCGGCCCTGGACGCGGAGCTGGCCGTGCGCCTGGGGTGGGCCGAGCGGCGGGTGGAGCTGCCCGCGGGGCGGTACGAGACGCTGCTGCCGCCGACGGCCGTGGCGGACCTGCTGATCTACCTGATGTGGTCGGCGTCGGGCCGGGACGCGGTCGAGGGCCGCACGGTGTTCTCCAAGCCGGGCGGGGGCACGCGGGTCGGCGAGAAGCTGACCGACCTGCCGCTGACCCTGCGCAGCGACCCGAACGAGCCGGGCCTGGAGTCGGCGCCCTTCGTGATCGCGCACTCCTCCGGGGGCGACCAGTCGGTGTTCGACAACGGACTGCCGCTGGCGGCCACCGAGTGGATGCGCGAGGGCGAGCTGCGGCATCTGACGACCAGCAGGCACAGCGCGGCCCTGACCGGCCTGCCGGTGGCCCCGGGGATCGACAACATCATCCTGGACGGGGGTGAGGACCGCTCCCTGGAGGAGATGGTCGCGCGTACCGAGCGGGGGCTGCTGCTGACCTGCCTGTGGTACATCCGCGAGGTCGACCCGGCGTCGCTGCTGCTCACCGGTCTGACCCGGGACGGCGTCTACCTGGTCGAGAACGGCGAGGTGACGGGTGAGGTGAACAACTTCCGGTTCAACGAGTCGCCGGTCGGGGTGCTGGGCCGGGCCACGGAGGCGGGGCGGACCGAGAAGACGCTGCCGCGGGAATGGAGCGACTGGTTCACCAGGGCCGCGATGCCGGCCCTGCGGGTGCCCGACTTCAATATGAGCTCTGTCAGCCAGGGCGTATAACCTCGTACCTGATTACGAGCCCACTCAAGGAGATACGAGAACCGTGACGGACATCGTCGACGAGCTGAAGTGGCGCGGGCTGTTCGCCCTGTCCACTGACGAGGACGCTTTGCGCAAGGCGCTCGCGGACGGTCCCGTCACGTTCTATTGCGGTTTCGACCCGACGGCGCCGTCGCTGCACGTGGGGCACCTGGTGCAGGTGCTCACCGTGCGCCGGCTCCAGCAGGCCGGTCACCGGCCGCTGGCGCTGGTCGGCGGTGCCACGGGCCTGATCGGCGACCCCCGCCCGACCGCGGAGCGCACGCTGAACGACCCGGAGACGGTCACCGGCTGGGTCGCCAAGCTGCGCGCCCAGATCGAGCCGTTCCTGGACTTCGAGGGCGAGAACGCGGCCGTCATGGTCAACAACCTCGACTGGACGGAGAACCTCTCCGCGATCGAGTTCCTCCGTGACATCGGCAAGCACTTCCGCGTCAACAAGATGCTGACGAAGGACTCCGTGGCCCGGCGCCTGGAGTCCTCCGAGGGCATCAGCTACACGGAGTTCAGCTACCAGCTGCTGCAGGGCATGGACTTCCTCCAGCTGTACCGGCGCTACGGCTGCACGCTGCAGCAGGGCGGCAGCGACCAGTGGGGCAACCTCACGGCGGGCCTGGACCTGATCCACCGCCTGGAGCCGGACGCCACCGTGCACGCGCTGGCGACGCCGCTGATGACGAAGGCGGACGGCACCAAGTTCGGCAAGACCGAGGGCGGCGCCGTCTGGCTGGATCCGGAGATGACGACGCCGTACGCGTTCTACCAGTTCTGGCTGAACGTGGACGACCGGGACGTCTCCCGCTACATGCGCATCCTGTCCTTCCGCTCCCGGGAGGAGCTGGAGGAGCTGGAGCGGCAGACCGAGGAGCGTCCGCAGGCCAGGGCCGCGCAGCGCGCGCTGGCCGAGGAGCTGACGACGCTGGTGCACGGCGCCGACCAGACGGCCGCCGTGATCGCCGCGTCCAAGGCCCTCTTCGGCCAGGGCGAGCTGGCGGAGCTGGACGAGCGGACGCTGGCCGCGGCCCTGTCGGAGGTGCCGCACATCCAGGTCGCCGAGCTCGGCCCGGCCGTGGACCTCTTCGCCGAGGTCGGCCTGGTGGCCAGCAAGTCGGCCGCGCGGCGCACGGTCAAGGAGGGCGGCGCCTACGTGAACAACGTCAAGGTCGCCGGCGAGGACGCCGTCCCCGCCAAGGAGGACCTGCTGCACGGCCGCTGGCTGGTGCTGCGCCGGGGCAAGAAGAACCTGGCCGCGGTCGAGGTCACGGGCGGCTGAGAGCACGAGGAAGGGGGCGGTCTCCGTTGTGGAGGCCGCCCCCTTCGCCGTGCACCCCGTTACGCACTGCGTCTGCCTGTCCTGGCCGCCGCCCAGGCCCGGTCGCCCAGACCGACCAGGATGATCGCCATCACCAGCTGGAAGACGTGCCGCCACCAGTCGATCCCCGATGTGGCGTCGACGCCGGCCGCCCGGGCGATGGCGTTGCCGGCGATGCCGCCGATCATGCCCAGGATCACGGTCAGCCACAGGGGAAGGTGTTGCTTGCCCGGAATGATCGCCTTGGCGATCAGGCCGAGTACCAGTCCTACGATGATCGCCCACAACCAGCCCATCACTGCCTCCTCGTGCGGCTCGACGTGAGCACTACGGCCAGTCTCGGCCCGGGAACCGTACGCCGCATGCCGACGCGGGCCGTCGGGGGGACGACGCGGACCGTTCGGCCTGGTGGTGCGCCACCCGGTCTCGTAGCGGGCGCAGGCGCGGCGTACCGTGGGAACTGTCCTGGTCGGGTTCCCCGGGCCGGCCGAGGACGGCTACGGGGCGGGGACAGTCCGATACGGGCGGATGGTGGAATGCGATGCGGAAGCGGCATGGCGGCGGCAACGTCCAGGTATTCCGGATCACCGGCGCCCGGACGGGACTCCAGGAGGACGTACGCGGGCGGCAGCGCCGGTACGTGATCTCGATGACGGTCCGCACGATCTCCGTGATCCTCGCGGCCACGTTGTGGAACGTCGAACGGCACGTCGCCATCGTGGCGTTGGTGCTCGGGCTGGTGCTGCCGTACATCGCGGTGGTGATCGCGAACGCGGGGCGCGAGAACGCGCCGTCTCTGCCGTCGACGTACGTCGTGTCGCAGCCGCGTCCGATGATCCCGCCGTCGGGTTCCGGTGACGGGCCGGCGGATTCCGTCCCGGAAGAGGCCGCGTCCGGGCCGGTGCCGGGTGCGGGGAGCGAATCGCACGAGCGGTAGGGGCGCCCGCGGGGAGATCACGAGGTCTCGCGAAGGGAAGCCGTCTTCCCGCCAAGCTCATGAAAAGCTCAGATCAATCATGTTGTTCCAGTGCCGGGCTCGGGGTTACCCGTGACATACTTCGTACGCGCTCCGCATCCCCCGTCGGAGCGACGGACCGACGCCGGGCAGCTCCCCCCGTGGCTGCTCGGCGTCGCCTTTTGTGCCGTGATGATGTGCAGTGGTGAGACGAAGCCGTGAGTGACGAGACGCCCATCTGTTCCGCGAAGGGCTGCCGCGCCGATGCCGTGTGGGTGCTGGCGTGGAACAACCCGAAGATCCATACGCCGGAGCGGCGCAAGACGTGGCTGGCCTGTGAGGAGCATCGCGAGCATCTGTCGCAGTTCCTCGGGGTGCGGGGGTTCCTGAAGGACGTGGTCCTTCTGAAGGAATGGGAAGCGCGGGACGTGTGACACTTCCGGGTGCGTCGTGGCTTGTCGCGCTCACGCGGCGGAGCCGCACATGGTTGCAGCCCCGCGCCCCTGACGCGCCCCTGAGTGTCTCTACCCACCGATCGCCGACATGGGCCTGGTCGGCTGCACGAATGTCGGGTCGTCCAGGCCCGCTCCCGCCTTCTTACCCCACATCGCCAGACGCCAGATGCGGGCGATCTCCTCGTCCGCGGCGCCCGAGCGCAGCGCGGCGCGCAGGTCGGTCTCCTCCTGGGCGAACAGGCAGGTGCGGACCTGGCCGTCGGCCGTGAGGCGGGTGCGGTCGCAGGCCGCGCAGAAGGGGCGGGTGACGGAGGCGATGACGCCGACGACATGCGGGCCGCCGTCGACGAGCCAGCGCTCCGCCGGTGCCGAGCCGCGCTTCTCCTCGCCCTCGGCGGTCAGTTCGAAGCGGGTGCGCAGGGAGGCGAGGATGTCCCCGGCCGTGATCATGCCGTCGCGCTTCCAGCCGTGCTGGGCGTCCAGGGGCATCTGCTCGATGAAGCGCAGCTCGTAGTCGTGCTCCACGGCCCAGGCGAGGAGGTCGGGGGCCTCGTCGTCGTTGAGCCCCGGCATCAGGACGGAGTTGACCTTGACCGGGGTCAGGCCCACGTCGCGGGCGGCGTGCAGGCCCTCGAGGACGTCCTTGTGGCGGTCGCGGCGGGTGAGGGTCTTGAAGACGTCAGGGCGGAGCGTGTCCAGGGAGACGTTGACCCGGTCCAGGCCCGCCTCCTTGAGGGCCGCGGCCGTGCGCTTGAGGCCGATGCCGTTGGTCGTCAGCGACATCTGGGGGCGGGGGGCCAGCGCCGCCACGCGCTCGACGATGCCGACCAGGCCCGGGCGCAGCAGCGGCTCGCCGCCGGTGAAGCGGACCTCCTCGATGCCGAGGGACGTGACCGCGATGTCGATCAGGCGGACGATCTCGTCGTCGTTGAGCAGATCCGGCTTGGCCAGCCACTGCAGGCCCTCCTCGGGCATGCAGTACGTACAGCGCAGGTTGCACCGGTCGGTCAGTGAGACCCTCAGGTCGGTGGCCACCCGGCCGTAGGTGTCGATGAGCACGTGGGCCCCCTCCCTCGTCGCGGATCACGCGTGCGGCACTGCTTCTCCGCCATGTGCGAGCCTACGTGACCCCACCGACAACACCACAGACCCGATCCCACGACGTGGAACGCGGCCGGGCCGCAGGGACCTGGAGGTTCCTACGACACGGCCGCGCGGGAGGGATCGTGCTCAGTGGGCTCCGGTGCCGGTCAGGGACCGGACCTCCAGCTCCGCGTACTTCTTGGCGTCCGGCTCCTCCTTGGACAGGATCGTGCCGAGCCAGCCCATCAGGAAGCCGAAGGGGATGGAGATGATGCCCGGGTTCTTCAGCGGGAACCAGGCGAAGTCGACCTCGGGGAACATCGCCTTGGGGTCGCCGGAGACGACGGGCGAGAACAGCACCAGGCCGACGGCGACGATCAGACCGCCGTAGATCGACCACAGCGCGCCCTGGGTGGTGAAGCGCTTCCAGAACAGGCTGTAGAGGATCGTCGGGAGGTTGGCGGAGGCGGCGACCGCGAAGGCGAGGGCGACCAGGCCGGCCACGTTCAGGTCGCGGGCGAGGGCGCCGAGGCCGATGGAGACGACGCCGATGAACAGCGTCGCCCAGCGGGCCGCGCGGACCTCCTCGGCGCCGGAGGCCTTCCCCTTGCGGATGACGTTGGCGTAGATGTCGTGCGCGAAGGACGACGACGAGGCGAGGGTGAGGCCGGCGACGACGGCGAGGATCGTCGCGAAGGCCACCGCCGAGATCGTGGCGAGCAGGATCGCGCCCCAGGTCGAGTCGACACCGCCCAGATGCAGGGCGAGCAGGGGCGCGGCCGTGTTCCCGGACGGGTTGGACGCGATGATCTCGTCCTGGGAGATCAGTGCGGCGGCGCCGAAGCCGAGGGCGATGGTCATCAGGTAGAAGCCGCCGATGATGCCGATGGCCCAGTTCACGGACTTACGGGCGGCCTTGGCGTCGGGCACCGTGTAGAAGCGGATGAGGATGTGCGGCAGGCCGGCGGTGCCGAGGACCAGGGCGATGCCGAGGGAGATGAAGTCCAGCTTGGAGGTGCCGGTCGCGCCGTACTGCAGGCCGGGCTCGAGGAAGGCGGCGCCCTTGCCGCTGTTCTCGGCGGCCTGGCCGAGCAGGTCGGAGATGTTGAAGTTGAACTTCAGCAGCACCAGGAAGGTGATCAGGATGGTGCCGCCGATGAGCAGCACGGCCTTGACCATCTGCACCCAGGTGGTGCCCTTCATGCCGCCGATGGAGACGTAGACGATCATCAGGACGCCGACGAGGGCGACGATGAGGATCTTGCCGGCGTCGGAGGTGATGCCGAGCAGCAGCGAGACGAGGACGCCCGCGCCGGCCATCTGGGCCAGCAGGTAGAAGATCGACACCACGATGGTGGAGGTGCCGGCGGCGGTGCGGACCGGGCGCTGGCGCATGCGGTACGCGAGGACGTCGCCCATGGTGTAGCGGCCGGAGTTCCTCAGCGGCTCGGCCACCAGGAGCAGGGCGACCAGCCAGGCGACCAGGAAGCCGATGGAGTAGAGGAAGCCGTCGTAGCCGAAGATGGCGATGGCGCCCGCGATGCCGAGGAACGAGGCGGCGGACATGTAGTCGCCGGAGACGGCGAGACCGTTCTGGAAGGCGCTGAACTGGCGGCCGCCGGCGTAGAAGTCGGCGGCGTCCTTGGTCTGGCGGCCCGCCCAGATGGTGATGCCCAGGGTCGCGAGGACGAACAGCGCGAACAGGGTGATGATCAGCGGGCGGTGCTCGCTGGCCTCGTTCGCGGCGAGGAAGGTGTGCTGTACGGGGCTCATGCGCCGCTCTCCATCCGGGTCTTGATGGCCTCGGCCTTGGGGTCGAGCTTCGCGGCGGCGTGCCGTGAGTACCACCAGGCGATGAGGAACGTGGTGATGAACTGGGCGACGCCGAGGACGAAGGCGACGTTGATGTTGCCGAAGAGCTTCGTGCCCATGAAGCCGCCCGCGTAGTTCGAGAGCAGGACGTACAGCAGGTACCAGGCGATGAAGCCGACGGTCAGCGGGAAGGCGAAGGAGCGGTAGGAGCGGCGCAGTTCACCGAACTCCGCGCTCTCCTGCACCTCGGTGAACTCCTCGGGTGAGGGGAGTGTGCGTTGTTCTTTCGAGGGGGGCGGTGCGTCGGCGGCCACGGAGTCTCCTCGCAGGGACGGAAGCGGTTGTGAACGGGGGCGGAGGCGAGTGTCCTCGCGCTCCTTGTTCAACGTCACGGCGGCACGCGAGAACCGGTTCAAACGCCCGGCGTTCTTTCCGAAGTCGTTTCGACAAAGCGTTGCTGGCCAGCGAGAGGCCGGGATAGCTTCGCCCTGCACCACCACGTCATGTACCTGCCCGAGCACCACCTGTGCCTCGGGCCGGTTTCGTTTCCGGAGGATGTGGAGACCCCATGTCTCACTTGCGTTCCAGACCCCGGCTCGCTCTCGCCGTGCCCGTCGTACTGTCCCTGACGGCCTCGCTGGGCTTTCTGCCGGCCGCCGCGTCCGCGGCACCGCAGGCGGAGCCGGCCACCCGGACGGCGGACGCGCCGAACCTGGCCTACGTCGTCAACACCAAGGCGGACCGCCACACGATCGCGTCGGTGAAGAAGGCGATTGCGAAGGCCGACGGCTCGGTCGTGACCACGTACGAGCGGATCGGCGTCATCGTCGTCCACTCCTCGAAGGCCGGCTTCGCCGAGACCATCCGCACGGCGCGCGGCGTGCAGTCGGCGGGGGCCACGCGGACGACGCCGCTGACGGCCGCGGGGACCAAGGAGGAGGGCGCGGTCGAGTATCTGACGGGCGCCCAGGCGAAGCGCACCGAGGCCGCCTCGGCGAAGACGCCCGAGAGCGAGCCCCTCGAGGCGGACCAGTGGGACCTGCGCGCGATCGGCGCCGCCAAGGCCGCGCAGATCAACCCGGGCAGCCGCAAGGTGACCGTCGCCGTGATCGACACCGGCGTGGACGACACCCACCCCGACATCGCCCCGAACTTCTCCGCGTCCCAGTCCGCCAACTGCGCCGGCGGCAAGCCCGACACCAGCGAGGGCGCCTGGCGTCCGTACACCCCCGGGGACTACCACGGCACGCACGTCGCGGGTGAGATAGCCGCCGCCCGCAACGGCGTGGGCGTCGCGGGCGTCGCTCCCGGTGTGAAGGTGTCCAGCATCAATGTGACCGACCGGGCGAACGGGCTCTTCTACCCGGAGAGCGTCGTGTGCGCGTTCGTGTTCGCCGCCGACCACGGCGTCGAGATCACGAACAACAGCTACTACGTCGACCCGTGGCTGTACAACTGCATGGACGACCCGGACCAGCGGGCCATCGTCGACGCGGTCAACCGGGCGCAGCTGTACGCCCAGAAGAAGGGCACGCTCAACGTCGCCGCCGCGGGCAACTCCAACCACGACCTGGACTCGGACGCGATCGTCGACGACTCCAGCCCCGACGACTCCACCGCGGTGGAGCGCACCATCGACCCGCACGAGTGCTTCGACGTGCCGACCCAGCTGCCGGGTGTCGTCACGGTGAGCTCGACGGGTGTCGACAGCGTCAAGTCGTACTTCTCGACGTACGGCAAGGGCGTCGTGGACGTCGCCGCGCCGGGTGGCGACCGCCGTTACCAGATCCCGGACACGCCCTCGAAGGACGGCCGCATCCTGTCCACCCTGCCGGGCGGCACATGGGGCTTCCTGCAGGGCACCTCGATGGCCTCGCCGCACGCCTCCGGGGTCGCCGCGCTGCTGAAGTCCAAGCACCCCTGGGCGTCTCCGGCCCAGCTCCAGGCGCTGCTGAAGGCACAGGCCGACGAGACCGCCTGCCCCACCTCCTACGACCAGGACGGCGACGGCACCCAGGACGCGGTCTGCCAGGGCGGCAAGCACCTCAACGGCTTCTACGGGCACGGCATCGTCAACGCGCTGCGCGCGGTGAAGTGACCCGACCGCTCACCGGGACCCCTCGCAAGATCAGCTCGTACCGTGAACGAACTGGAGACACCATGACTGCGCCGTACGCGCGCTACCGTCGCGCCGCCGCGATCCCGGCCGGGATGGCCATGGCCACGGCCCTCGCGTTCCTGCCGAACACCGCGGCCACGGCCGCCGAGGACGCCCCGGCCCCCGCGGCCGCCCAGGCCGACGCGACCCCGCTCAGCTACGTCGTCAACGTCAAGCCGGGGCACGGCACTTCGGCGTACGTGAAGAAGGCCGTCGTGAAGGCCGGCGGCACGATCGTGACGTCGTACGACCAGATCGGCGTGATCGTCGTCCACTCCTCGAACCCCGACTTCGCCAAGACCGTCCGCACGGTGCGCGGCGTGCAGTCGGCGGGCGCCACCCGCACGGCGCCGCTCCCGTCGGCGTCGACCGGTGACCTGGGCGCGCCGAAGGTGCTGAGCGCGGCCGAGGTCGCCGCGGCGGACGCCCCCGCCGGGCAGGACCCGCTCCAGCCCCAGCAGTGGGACCTGCCGGCCATCAAGGCGGACAAGGCGCACGAGAAGACGCTGGGCAGCAAGAAGGTCACGGTCGCCGTGATCGACACCGGGGTCGACGACACCCATCCCGACATCGCGCCCAACTTCGACCGCGAGGCGTCGGTCAACTGTGTGTCGGGCAAGCCGGACACGGCCGACGGGGCCTGGCGGCCGAGCGCCGCGGAGAGCCCGCACGGCACCCATGTCGCCGGTGAGATCGCCGCCGCCAAGAACGGCGTCGGCATGACGGGTGTCGCGCCCGGGGTGAAGGTCTCGGGCATCAAGGTGTCCACCACGGCCGGCTTCTTCTACACCGAGGCCGTGGTCTGCGGCTTCGTGTGGGCGGCCGAGCACGGGGTCGACGTGACGAACAACAGCTATTACACGGACCCCTGGTACTTCAACTGCAAGAACGACCCGGACCAGAAGGCGCTGGTGGAGGCCGTCGGCCGGGCCTCGCGGTACGCGGAGAAGAAGGGCGCGGTCAACGTCGCCGCGGCGGGCAACGAGAACTACGACCTCGCCTCCGACGAGATCACCGACCCGTCGTCCCCGAACGACACGACGCCGGGCGACCGGGTCGTCGACCCGTCGGAGTGCCTGGACATCCCGACGCAGCTGCCGGGTGTCGTCACGGTGGCCTCGACGGGTGCGAAGGGCATCAAGTCGTCCTTCTCCAACCACGGGCTGGGCGTCGTCGACATAGCCGCTCCGGGCGGCGACTCGACCGCCTACCAGAAGCCGGACGCGCCGGCCACGAGCGGCCTCATCCTGGGCACGCTGCCGGGCGGCAAGTGGGGCTACATGGCCGGTACGTCGATGGCTTCCCCGCACGTCGCGGGCGTCGCCGCGCTCATCAAGTCGACGCACCCGTACGCCTCTCCGGCGCTGGTGAAGGCCCTGCTGTACGCGGAGGCCGACGCCACGCCGTGCACGGACCCGTACGACATCAACGGCGACGGCAAGATCGACGCGGTGTGCGAGGGCTCCAAGAACCGCAACGGCTTCTACGGCTGGGGCATCGCGGACGCGCTGGACGCGGTGACCAAGTAGAGCTCGTGTGAAGGTGATCCGGGCCGGGCGGGGGTATCCGTCCGGCCCGTGTCATGCCTGCGGCAGGATTCCCCGTCATGGACGTCATGGACGTGTACGAGGATCCGGTGACCTGGACGGCCCGGCCCGCGCGGCCGCGGTGGCAGTTGGCCCTGCGGTTCGCCGGCAGTGTGGTGTGGTTCCCGGTCGTGTGTGTGCTGTGGGCGGCGGTGCTGGCCGTGTTCTTCGTCGTCGGCATGTTCGCGGAGGTGGTCACGACCTTCAGCAAGACCCTCGAACGCGGCTACCTCGACGCGATGGGCGGGGCGCTGGACCGCGTCGGGCGCCTGGCCTCCTGGTGCGTGTCCTGGCCGGAGCTGCGTCATGAGGGCGACGTCGCGTACTACAGGGCGCGCGTGGAGAAGGTGGTGGGCGAGTGGACCGCCCGGGCCTCCCAGCCGATCGAGCCGAAGAAGCCGCGGCCGCCCGTGGAGTGCGCGATACCCCTGCGGCATTACCGGGGGGTCGGCGGGTGGTACGTCGCCGAAGTCGCGCTCGCGCAGGGATGGGAGCTGCGGCCGACGGACGAGAACAAGGAGGTGCGGCTGTGGTGGGCGGCCGCGTCCCGGGTTGATTGAGTACGGCCGACTTGCCCGGCCGTGTGGAGGTTGGTGAAGATCCTGGGGTGACTTCGCCAAGACCGATACCCGCTGTGACCGATGCGCGCGGCCCGCTGCGGCCCACCGGCGCGGGCCGGGCCGTGGCCGTCCTGGTGCTGGTGGCCCTGGCCGCGGCGATTCCGCTGCTCGGCCCGTCCGCCGCGCTGCACGGCACCGGCGAGGCCGAGGTGCCCGGCGCCGGCGGCATGGCCCTGCTGCGCACGGTGCTGTTCGCGGCGCTGTGCATACCCGTCGGTGAACTGTTCGTGAACCGGCTGGCGCGTTCGCTGCCCGGTTCGCAGGCCGGATCCCTTGCCCTGCCCCGCAGTTGGTCCCCCATCGCGGCCGCCGCCGGTTTCGGCGCCGCCCTCGGGCTCGCGGCGCTCGTGGCCACCGGCAATCTCGTGCCGGACGAGATGGCGGACATCGACGTCGGCGGACTCCACGCCTCCCGGGACGGCAAGCTGGCCCTGCTGGAGGTCAACGCGTTCCTCGTGGCGGGGCTGTGCGCCGTGTCGCGCCGGCCGGGCACCCAGGTGTGGCCGCTGGCCGCCGTGGTCGTCGCCGAGGCCCTGCGCGCCCACCCCACGACCGAGCACAGCCCGCTGACGGGCTCCGGGCTGACGCTCGTCCATCTGACCTGCGCGGCACTGTGGGCGGGGGGCCTCCTCCACGCGTTGCGTGTCCTGCGGCTCTGGTCCGGCCGGGACGACACGTCGGCCGGTGCGGCCCTGCTGGGTCTCTACGCGCGCGTGGCGGTCGTGCTGCTCGCCGCCATCACCGCGACGGGCGTGTGCAGTTCGCTGCGCCGGATGCCGCCGGAGACGGTCCTGGAGCAGCTGACGGGGACGGCGTACGGGCGGGCGCTGCTCGCCAAGGTGCTCCTCGTGGTGGTCGTCGCCGCCCTCGCCGTGTGGGCCCGGCGGCGGCTGCGCCGGGCGGCCGACCCGCTGACCGCCTGCGCGCCGGCCCGGGCCGAGGTCGCCGCCCTGGGTCTGGCGGTCGCGGCGTCCGGACTGCTGACGGTGCTTCCGGTGCCCATCCGCTGGTGACTCCGGCGCGCCTCGGGCGACCCGCATCGCTCCGTACGTCACGGCCGGTGCCCTGCGCGCGTCGAGCGCCCCGACGGTGCCGCCGGCCAGCAGGGCCTGCCCGGCGATGCAGGTGAGCATGAACCAGAAGTCCGGCCCCGGCAGCTGGGGCCAGTCGGCGACTCCGGTCGCGATGAGGGTGTCGGACAGCAGGAACCACGCCCCGCCGCACCCGGCGAAGAGACCGAGCCGGGTGGCGGACCGGTACGCCATGGCGGTGAGCAGGACGCTGTACCCGGCGACGGGCATTCACGCCGACGCGCTCTCCGAGGCCGGGGCGGTCCCGGCGGCGGGTCCGGGCGCGGCGGCGGGCGACGGCGGCGGTACGGCGGCAGGTGACGGAGCAGGTACGGCGGCCGGCGACGGAGCCGCTGCGGCAGGGGCCGTCCCCGGGCCCCACCCCGGCCCCCGGAACACGCGTCCCGCCCGCTCGCGCCAACCACGCGCCGCCCTCAGGTCCTTGGCGATGGAGACGTACTCATGGGTGGCGACCTTGAGCAGGTTGTACGTGTCGATGTTCTTGGTCAGTCCGTAGCGGGGCCGCTCGGTCTCCGCGACGAACGTCCCGAACAGCCGGTCCCAGACGATGAGGATGCCGCCGAAGTTGCGGTCCAGATAGCCGCCCTGGGAGGCGTGGTGGACGCGGTGGTGGGAGGGGGTGTTGAGGACGAACTCGAACCAGCGGGGCATCCTGTCGATGCGTTCGGTGTGGATCCAGAACTGGTAGACGAGGCTCGCGGAGGAGCAGAACGCCAGCGCGGCGGGGTGGACGCCGGCGACGACGAGGGGCACGTAGAACGGCCACACGGTCAGGGACGTCCAGGGCTGGCGCAGCGCGGTGGTGAGGTTGAACCTCCGGCTGGAGTGGTGGACGACGTGACTGGCCCACAGGATGCGGACGACGTGGTGGCCGCGGTGGGACCAGTAGTAGAAGAAGTCCTGCCCGAGCAGCATCAGCGGGACGGTCCACCACAGCACGGGCACGCGCAGCGGGGTGAGTTCGTACAGGGCCGTGTAGATCGCCAGGGTCGGGATCTTCCAGAGGAAGTCGAAGAAGAGGCTGCCCAGGCCCATGCCGACGCTGGTCGCGGCGTCCTTCGCCTCGTAGCCCTGCTCGTCCTCGTCCGGATGGAAGCGGTAGCTCACCATCTCGACCACGGCGAGCAGCACGAAGGCGGGGATGGACCACAGCACGACATCGGGCAGGTTCGGCATGCAAGCACCGTAGGACCGGCGCCCCGCCTCGGCCAGACGTTGCTACCCACAAGTATGACCGACGGAACGCGCTTGCTTCTTGGCCGCCTCCGCCAATCCGATACGGGACGAAGAGGACGTCGGCGGGCGAGACGTACGTCTGATCGACTGAGTATCGATCAGACGTACGCCCCGTGAAGGGACAGACCGGACAACACACCTGAGGGGACGTCGGAAAACCCGCGCGGACGCACCTGGCGGACGGGGCTGTCAGTCGCGGCCCGTATCCTCAGGAACCATGCTGGAAGACCTCACGACCGCAGTGTTCTCCGCCACGCCGTGGCCGGCCGCGTACCCCAAGGGGTACGCGGTCGTTGACGTGGAGACCACGGGCCTGGCCCGGGACGACCGCATCATCTCGGCGGCGGTCTACCGGCTGGACGAGCGCGGCGAGGTCGAGGACCACTGGTACACGACCGTCAACCCCGAGCGCGACCCGGGACCGGTGTGGATCCACGGACTGACGAGCGAGGCGCTCGAGGGTGCGCCGCTCTTCCCGGACATCGCCGAGGAGTTCACCGCCCGGCTGGCGGACCGGGTCCTCGTCGCGCACAACGCCGTCTTCGACTGGCAGATGATCGCCCGGGAGTACGCACGCGCCGAGCGCGAGGCCCCGGTGCGGCAGCGGCTGTGCACCATCGCGCTCTCCAAGGAGCTCGGGCTGCCGCTGCCCAACCACAAGCTGGAGTCCCTCGCCGCGCACTTCGGCGTCGTCCAGCAGCGGGCGCACCACGCGCTGGACGACGCGCGCGTGCTGGCCGAGGCGTTCCGCCCGAGCCTGCGGGCCGCGGCGGCGAAGAACGTACGGCTGCCGCTGCACGAGTGCCGGCCGCTGACCGAGTGGACGGACCGCCCCGCCGCGCCCCGCATCGGGCAGCAGGCGGGCCCCGGGGGCTACGGCGGCTACCGGCCGAGCAGCTGGCGCCCGTCCCGCAAGCGCCCCGCCTGCCCCTACCCCAACCCCGGGCGGTACGAGCCGGGCGGGCGGCTCAAGCAGGGCATGCGCGTCGCCTTCTCCGGCGACACCTCCACCGAGCGGGATCTGCTGGAGGACCGCGCGACCGACGCCGGGCTGCATGTGGCCACGAGCCTGTCCCGGCTGACCAGCCTCCTCGTCACCAACGACCCGGACTCGGGCACGTCCAAGGTCGTCAAGGCCCGGCAGTTCGGCACACCGGTCGTCGACGAGGCGGCGTTCGGGCAGCTCCTCGCGGATGTGGAGCCGGCGTCGGAGGGGTGACCGTACGGACGGGTGATTGCCGGGCGACTCGCCCGGCGCCCGCTCGCCCGCGCGGGGACGACGGCCCACCCTGTGGCGCATGGCGACCTGTGAGGTATGTGGCAATCAGTACGGTATGACCTTCGAGGTGCACGCGCAGGGCGCGGTGCATGTCTTCGACTGCTTCTCCTGCGCGATCCACCGCATGGCCCCCATCTGCGAGCACTGCCGGGTGCAGATCATCGGCCAGGGTGTCGAGGCCGATGGCCACTGGTACTGCGGCGCCCACTGCGCCCGCGCGGAGGGAAAGGCAGGAATTGTCGACAAGGTCTGAACCCGTACCCGACTGAATGCACCCCACGACCGAGTTGTACGGTCGTGGGGTGTACCGCTTCCTGATGTCCCGGCAGTGGGTGATCCTCACGTTGATCGCCCTGCTCCTCATCCCCACGATGATCAGGCTGGGTATCTGGCAGATGCATCGCTACGAGGAGCGCACCGCCCGGAACCAGCTGGTCACCGACGCGCTGGCGGCCGAGCCGGTGCCCGTGGAGCGGCTGACGGCGCCCGGGCACACCGTGACCAGCGCCGAGCGGTACCGCACGGTGACGGCGAAGGGCCGCTTCGACACCGAGAACGAGGTCGTCGTCCGGCGCCGCACCAACTCCGGCGACGAGGTCGGCTACCACGTGCTGACCCCGTTCGTCCTCGACGACGGCAAGGTGCTGCTGGTCAACCGCGGCTGGATCCCCTCCGACGGCCCGAGCCAGACCACGTTCCCGAAGGTTCCCGCCCCGCCCGGCGGCGAGGTCACCGTCGAGGGGCGCCTGATGCCCGACGAGACGACCGCGGCGAGCGGCATCAAGAACCTCCAGGGCCTGCCGGACCGGCAGATCATGCTGATCAACAGCGAGCAGCAGGCCCGGCGCCTGGACGCGCGGGTGCTCGGCGGCTACATCGCCCAGACCTCCCCCGAGCCCAAGGGGGACACCCCCGAGCTGATGGGCAACCCGGGCAAGGAGGACGCGGCGCTGAACTACGCGTACGCCGTCCAGTGGTGGCTGTTCGCCGCGGCCGTCCCGGTCGGATGGACGGCCCTGGCCCGCCGCGAGGCCAGGGACCGGGCCCGCAAGGCGGGCGAGGCGGCCGACACCACGGAGGCCGAGCCGGCGGCGGTGTAGCCCCCGGGGCCGGAGCGCACGGGGAGCACGAGCCGACACCCGCCCCTGCCGGTCACTCCCCCGGCCCCCGCCCTGATTGCCACGCCGAGTTGCCGGGAACCCGCACTCCGTGCACCCCAGCATCGAGGACTACGCGCTCATCGGCGACGAACAGACCGCGGCCCTGGTCGGTACGGACGGATCCGTCGACTGGTTGTGCCTGCCCCGCTTCGACTCGGCCGCCTGCTTCGCCAGAATGCTCGGCGACGAGGACAACGGCTACTGGCGCATCGCCCCCGTGGGCGCCGACCGCTGCACCCGGCGCGCATACCGCCGCGACACCCTCGTCCTGGACACCGAGTGGGAGACGGAGCAAGGGTCCGTCCGGGTCACCGACCTGATGCCCCAACGCGACCGCGCCCCCGATCTCGTACGCGTCGTCGAGGGCCTCGACGGCGAGGTGACGCTCCACAGCGCCCTCAAGCTCCGCTTCGACTACGGCTCGATCATCCCCTGGGTGCGCCGGGCCGACGGCCACCGCGTCGCCGTCGCCGGCCCGGACTCGGCCTGGCTGCGCAGCGAGCCGGAGGTGACCAGCTGGGGCGAGGACTACGGCACGCACGCGGAGTTCACCGTCAAGAAGGGCGAAAAAGTCGCCTTCGTCCTCACCTGGCACCCCTCCCACGAGCCACGCCCGCCGCTCGTCGACCCGTACGACGCGCTGCGCCACAGCGTGGAGGACTGGCGGGCCTGGGCCTCCCGCTGCCGCTACGACGGCCCGCACCGGGACGCCGTCGTCCGCTCCCTGATCACCCTCAAGGCACTCACCTACGCCCCGACCGGCGGCATCGTCGCCGCCCCCACCACCTCGCTGCCCGAGGAACCGGGCGGGGTGCGCAACTGGGACTACCGCTACTGCTGGCTGCGCGACTCCACCCTCACCCTGAACGCGCTGCTCGCCGCGGGCTACCAGGAGGAGGCGGAGGCCTGGCGCAACTGGCTGCTGCGCGCGGTCGCCGGCGACCCGGCGGACCTGCAGATCATGTACGGCGTGGCGGGCGAGCGACGACTGCCCGAGTCCGAGCTGCCGTGGCTCTCCGGATTCGTCGGTTCAGCCCCCGTCCGCATCGGCAACGACGCCGTGAACCAGCTCCAGCTGGACGTCTACGGCGAGGTCATGGACTCCCTGTCCCTCGCCCGGGAGTCGGGCCTGTCCCCGCAGCCGGACGTCTGGGCGCTGCAGGCCGCCCTGATGGACTTCCTGCGGACCAGCTGGCAGCAGCCGGACGAGGGGCTGTGGGAGGTGCGCGGCGGCCGGCGCCAGTTCGTGCACTCCAAGGTGATGGTGTGGGTGGCCGCCGACCGGGCCGTGCGCACCCTGGAGCGCCACCCGGAGCTGGACGGCGACCTGGACGGCTGGCGCGCGCTGCGCGACGAGGTGCACGAGGAGGTGTGCGAGAAGGGCTATGACGCCGAACGCAACACCTTCACGCAGTCCTACGGCTCGCGCGAACTGGACGCCGCGCTGCTGCTCATCCCGCGCGTGGGATTCCTGCCCCCGGACGATCCACGGGTGATCGGCACGATCGACGCGGTCCGCGAGGAGCTGGCCCACGGCGGTGATTTCCTGCGCCGCTACAGCACCGACGACGGGCACGTCGACGGACTGCCCGGCGGCGAGGGCGCCTTCCTGGTGTGCTCGTTCTGGCTCGCCGACGCCCTGCACATGACAGGTCGCACGAAGGAGGCCCGCGAGCTGTTCGAGCGGCTGGCGGGGCTCGCCAACGACGTCGGGCTGCTGTCCGAGGAGTTCGACCCGGTGACGGGCCGGCACCTCGGCAACTTCCCGCAGGCGTTCAGCCACATCGGGCTGGTGAACACCGCCCTCGCCCTGTTCGGTGAGGACGGGGCAGGATAGGGACCATGGATCTTGGACTGAAGGACCGGGTGTACGTCGTCACCGGAGCCACGCGGGGCCTCGGCAACGCCACCGCGCGTGAGCTCGTCGCGGACGGGGCGAAGGTGGTCGTCTCGGGGCGGGACGAGAAGACCGTCGCCGAAGCGGCGGCCGAGCTGGGACCGAACGCGGTCGGGGTCGCCGTCGACAACGCCGACCCGGAGGCAGCGGCCCGGCTGATCGCGGCCGCGCGGGAGAACTTCGGCCGCTTCAACGGCGTGCTCGTCAGCGTGGGCGGCCCGCCGGCCGGATTCGTCGCGGACAACACGGACGAGCAGTGGCAGGCGGCGTTCGAGTCGGTGTTCCTCGGTGCGGTACGGCTGGCCCGCGCCGCCGCCGCCGAGATGGAGGCCGGGGGCGTCATCGGCTTCGTGCTCTCCGGGTCGGTCTACGAGCCGATCCCGGGGCTGACCATCTCCAACGGGCTGCGGCCGGGGCTGGCCGGGTTCGCCAAGTCGCTCTCCGTCGAGCTGGGGCCGCGCGGCATCCGGGTGGTCGGTGTCCTGCCCGGGCGGATCGACACCGACCGGGTGCGGCAGCTGGACGCGCTGTCGGCGGACCCCGAGGCGACCCGGGCGGCGTCCGAGTCGCGGATTCCGCTGCGACGCTACGGGACTCCGCAGGAGTTCGGGCGAGTGGCGGCGTTCCTGATGTCTCCGGCGGCTTCCTACGTGACCGGGGTCATGGTGCCGGTCGACGGTGGAGCGCGGCACGGGTTCTGACGGGCCGCGCGAGGGGTCGCACGGGTCCTCAACTCACCCGTTCCGCGCCGTGCTTGACGCCCTTGAGCCTCACCTCCGCCGGAAGTGAGGCGAGGCCCGCCGACGTCTTGGCATGGGTGAGGGGGCCGGTCGTGAAGTCGGTCAGTGCCGTCACCGGGTCCACGTGCGGCTCCAGTGCGAGGCGTACGTGGGCCTCGGGGGCGCCGCGGCGGCCCTTGAGGTGCGCCCGTGCTCCGCCCACGCCGTCGATGAGGGCCGCGTCCTGGGTGAGGACGTTCTCCAGGGCCCGGCCGCGCAGGAGCGCGCCCTCGCCGTCGCCGGTGTCGACGAGGACCTCGGCCAGGCGGCGCCGGCGCAGCACCGCGACGAGCCACCACAGGGCGAGCAGCAGCAGGACCGCGAGCACGGCGATGACGACCGGCCACCACCAGCCGTCGTCGCGCCAGCGGGTGCGCTCGGCCTCGCTCAACAGCACGTCGTGCTTGCTGTCGTGGATCCACCACGAGGGCACCGGGGCGCCGAGGCCGACCGCCAGGACGGAGCCGCCCAGCACCAGCAGGACCAGGCCCACCAGGCCGAGGAACACGCGGTTGACGATGCCGAGCACCGTGGTCACCCCTTTCGGCCGGGCCGCCGGACACGCACCGACAGCGAGGGCGGCCGGGACAGCCCCAGTCCGCGGACCGCGTCGGCGAGCACCTCCTCCAGCTCGGCGTGTACGTCGTCCAGTTCACGGAAGTGCGACACGGCACGGACGTCGGCCCGCCTGCGGCGCACCCGTACCCGCGCCGCCTGCACGCCGGCCACCTCCATGGCCCGGTCCCGTACCGCGGTGGCGGCGGCGTCCCGGTGCAGCCCGGCGCGTACGCCGGGGTGGATGCGGCGCATCGGGAGCACGTCCCGCAGGCCGGGTGTGACGGCCAGGATCAGCAGCCAGAGGCCGAGGAGCGCCGCGACCCCGGCGCCGACGAGCACCCAGGTGTCGTCCAGGGGCCGTTCGGCGAGCTGCTCGGCCAGTTCCCGGCGCCAGTACATGCCGGGCCGGCCGGCCCGCACGGAGACGATGTCGTAGAGGAACAGCCCGGTGAGGCCCAGGAGCAGCAGGGCGACGATGCCGGCGGGGACGCGCCGCGCCGACCAGAAGCGGCCCTCGGGTTCGCCCTCGCCCTCGGGTCCGGGTGGTTCGTGGGCGGCCGGGGACTCGGACCGGTCGGCTCCGCCGGTGTGGTCCGTCTCCTGCTCGTCGAGGACGGGCAGCCGCTGCGTGGCGCCCTCGGCGGGCTGTTCCTCGTCGCGGGGTTCGCTCATCGCGTCCTCCCCTGTCCCGCGCCGTGCGCCGCGGTCAGGTGCAGCCGCTCCACGTGGACGACGACCTCCGGCACCTGCATGCCCACCAGGTCGCCCACCCGCTCGACGACTTGCTGCCGTACCGTGCGGCAGCGGGCGCCGACGTCGCAGGGGTAGTCGAGGTCGATCTGGACCCGGACGTGGGCCACCTCGTGGTGGACGGTGACGGACGCGGACGGCCGGTCGGCGTCGGGCGGCAGCGTGCCGACGGCCTCGCGGGCCGCCTGTGAGGCGATCTTCGCGACGACCCGGTCGGCGATCCGGGTCGCGCCGCGCTCGCCGGGCGGGACGACCGCCCCGGGTCTGTCGAGCTCACCGGCCCCCGTGCTCACGGGCGTCACCGCCGCCGTTCACGGACATGGAAGAACTCGCCGAAGTCCATGTCCCCGTCCAGGAACCGGCCGACGACGAAGCCGACGGCGCCCAATGCCGCCACCAGCACGAAGGCGCCGAATCCGCCGAAATATCCGGCGAAGGCCAGCGCCATGCCGGCGATCATGCCGACCACGGCCATGCTCATGCGCGTCTCAGCTCCTCAGCCGCTGTGGTGTCCGATGGCCCGTACCTCACTGGATCCGGCGCTCCGGTTCCTCTTCCTCCTCGTCCGGCAGCTTCACGTCGCTCACCGCGATGTTGACCTCGACGACCTCGAGACCGGTCATCCGCTCGACGGCGTTGATGACGTTCTCCCGCACGCCCCGGGCCACATCGGCGATCGACACGCCGTACTCCACGACGATCTCCAGATCGAGGGCGGCCTGCACCTCGCCGACCTCGGCCTTCACCCCGCGCGTCACCGACTTCGCGCCGCCGGGCACCCGGTCGCGCACGGCGCCGAAGGTGCGGGACAGACCGCTGCCCATGGCGTGCACGCCGTCGACGTCGCGTGCGGCGAGCCCGGCGATCTTCTCCACGACGCCGTCCGCGATGGTCGTCCGGCCCCGGGAGCCCGGGTCTCCTCCCCCGCGCTTGGTCAGCGGACTCCTGCGCGCCGCCGCCGTCTCGGACTCCCCGCCCCGGTTCTCGGTCATGTCAGTCATCGCCGTACGTCCTTTTCGGTCGTCGTCCTTGGACCACCGTAAGCACGGTTGCGTGGGAGCGCGCCTCTGATGCGGCAGGCTGGAGGAATGACGGCCGACCGATGGACGCAGGCAGTGAGACATCAGCTGGGAATCGGCAGGCTTCTGCCTCTGGGTGACGCGCGGGACGGCGCGTGGATCGCGGAGCGGGCAGCCGAGGCGGTGCTGCGGAGTGCGGCGTGCGACGCGCCGGGCGTGCGCCTCGACGCGCTCCGTGTCGCGGTCGCGGACGCGGCGGACATCGAGGAGCCGGCCGTACCGGCGCCGCCGAGCGCTCTGCCGCCCGGGCCGCTGCGGGTGACGGCGGAGATCGCCGCGACGGCCGCGCGGCCCCTGCCGGCGACGGCGTCGGTGCTGCGGGAGGCACTGGCGACCGCGGCGGACCGGCGGCTCGGGCTGACGGTGACGGAGGTGGACCTGCGGGTGACGGGGCTGCTGGACGAGGAGGGGCCCGCGGAGGACGGACCCGCCGTCGCCCTTCCCGGGCCCCCGGCTGCCGCGCGGGCCGAGGGCGACGACGAGGCCCGGGTGGCCGCCGCCGCGCTCGGCGTCCCGGGTGTCGTCCATCTGACCGGCACGCTGGGTCACCCCGTGCACATCGAGCTGCTGTTCCCCGAGGGCGCGGCGCTGCCCCACCGCCATGTCCGGCTGGAGCTGGCGGTGGGCGCGGACCGGCGGGCCAGGGACGTGGCCCGCGAGGTCCGGACGGCGGTCAGGCGGACGCTGCCGGACCATCCGACGGTGGCGGTCGTGGTGAGCGCGGTCGGCTGACCGCGCCCGGGCGGGACCGGCGGTCCTCAGTCCCCGACGCCGGCGAGGTCGCGCAGGCGGCGGGCCTGGGACTGGCGCTCGGCCGTGCGCTGGTCCTCGTACGTGCGGTCCTGGGCGCCGCGCAGCAGCGCCTTGGTCTCGATGACCGCGTCGCGGGGCGCGGCGAGCACGGCCGACGCGAGGTCGCGTACGGCGTCGTCGAGCTGCCCGGCGGGCACGGCGAGGTTCGCGAGACCGGTGTTCACGGCCTCCTCGGCCGCGACGAAGCGCCCGGTCACGCAGATCTCCAGCGCGCGGGCGTAACCGACGAGTCCGACCAGCGGATGCGTGCCCGTCAGGTCGGGCACGAGTCCGAGGCTGGTCTCGCGCATGGCGAACTGCACGTCGTCGGCGACGACGCGCAGGTCGCAGGCGAGGGCGAGCTGGAAGCCCGCCCCGATGGCATGCCCCTGGACAGCGGCGACGGAGACGATGTCGCTGCGCCGCCACCAGGTGAACGCCTCCTGGTATTCGGCGATGGTCGCGTCCAACTCGGCGTCGGCGCCGCGCGCGAGGTCGACGAACGACGGTTCGCCGTCGAAGCCCTCGGGCGTGAACGCCTGCCGGTCGAGCCCGGCCGAGAAGGACTTGCCCTCGGCCCGCAGCACCACGACACGGACAGTGCCCGGCAGCTGCCGCCCGGCCTCGGTCAGCGCCCGCCACAGAGCGGGGCTCTGCGCGTTGCGCTTGGTCGGGTTGGTCAGCGTCACCGTGGCGATCGCGTCGTCGACGGTGAGCCGTACGCCGTCCTTGTCGAGTACGGGAACGAGGTCCTGGTCGGACGAAGCCATGGGACGCCTCCGATGAGTGCGGTCGTCTTGCGTGCCCCGCGACGGCTTCACCGCCGCGGCAGGCCACACTTAAGTGACTGCACAGTAACCACCCGGCCGATCAGTCGACCTACCGGGTGGCCACCATCGAAGCCGAGGGGCCACCCGGGGTCAGGCCGTGGCCTTTTTGCCCCGGGTCGCCCCGCCACGCCCTCGCAGCGTGACGCCCGACTCACTGAGCATGCGGTGCACAAAGCCATACGAGCGGCCGGTCTCCTCGGCCAACGCCCGGATGCTCGCACCGGCGTCGTACTTCTTCTTCAGGTCTGCCGCGAGCTTGTCGCGCGCGGCGCCGGTCACCCGGCTGCCCTTCTTCAGAGTCTCGGCCACCCGTGCCTCCTCATGGGAAGTGCGCTCTGGTCTCCTCATGATCACCCCTCCGGGCCTTCATGGCCACCCATTCGGCAAGGTCCGTGAGACAAGGTTGTGACGACGGGAGCGCGTCCCCACATCCGGAATATCGAATTCCGAAGAGCGGCGTCCGTACGACCGAACGGATCTTTCCCGAAAAGGCCAGGTCAGAAAGGCGACGCGGCCGAGCCCGGAAGAATCGGGGGCTCGGCCGCGAAATTGATGTAGGACACACCTCGATACGAGGAGATCTCACACAGATGATGGATCACCGCTAGGCCGAATGATCCATACGCCGTTGATCACGCATTCGATCAAGCGAACGGCGACACGCGATCGGGCGAACGCGACGGGTAACAGAGCGAACGCGACGGGCGGTCAGGCGAGGGCGACGAGATCCGCGTAGTCGGCGCCCCACAGGTCCTCGACACCGTCGGGCAGCAGGATGATCCGCTCCGGCTGGAGCGCCTCGACCGCCCCCTCGTCGTGCGTGACGAGGACGACCGCGCCCTTGTAGGTGCGCAGCGCGCCGAGGATCTCCTCGCGGCTGGCGGGGTCGAGGTTGTTGGTCGGCTCGTCGAGGAGCAGCACGTTCGCCGAGGACACCACGAGGGTGGCCAGGGCGAGACGGGTCTTCTCGCCGCCGGAGAGGACACCGGCCGGCTTGTCGACGTCGTCGCCGGAGAACAGGAACGAGCCGAGTGTCTTGCGGACGTCCACCAGGTCCAGGTCGGGGGCGGCCGAGCGCATGTTCTCCAGGACCGTGCGGTCCGGGTCGAGGGTCTCGTGCTCCTGCGCGTAGTAGCCGAGCTTGAGGCCGTGTCCCTCGATGACCTGGCCGGTGTCGGGCTTCTCGGCCCCGCCGAGCAGGCGCAGCAGGGTCGTCTTGCCCGCGCCGTTGAGGCCGAGGATGACGACGCGGGAGCCCTTGTCGATGGCCAGGTCGACGTCGGTGAAGATCTCCAGCGAGCCGTAGGACTTCGACAGCCCCTCGGCCATGAGCGGGGTCTTGCCGCACGGGGAGGGCTCGGGGAAGCGCAGCTTGGCGACCTTGTCGGACTTCCGCTCGGCCTCCAGGCCGGCCAGCAGCTTGTCCGCCCGGCGGGCCATGTTCTGCGCGGCGACGGTCTTGGTGGCCTTGGCCCGCATCTTGTCGGCCTGCGAGTGCAGGGCGGAGGCCTTCTTCTCGGCGTTCTGGCGCTCGCGCTTGCGGCGCTTCTCGTCGGCCTCGCGCTGCTGCTGGTAGAGCTTCCAGCCCATGTTGTAGATGTCGATCTGGGCGCGGTTGGCGTCCAGGTAGAACACCTTGTTGACGACCGTCTCGACCAGGTCGACGTCGTGGGAGATCACGATGAAGCCGCCGCGGTAGGTCTTGAGGTAGTCGCGCAGCCAGACGATCGAGTCGGCGTCGAGGTGGTTGGTGGGCTCGTCGAGCAGCAGGGTGTCCGCGTCGGAGAAGAGGATCCGGGCCAGCTCGATACGGCGGCGCTGACCGCCGGAGAGGGTGTGCAGCGGCTGGCCGAGCACCCGGTCGGGCAGGTTGAGCGCGGCGGCGATGGTGGCGGCCTCGGCCTCGGCGGCGTACCCGCCCTTGGTGAGGAACTCCGTCTCCTGGCGCTCGTACTGCTTGAGCGCCTTGTCGCGGGTGGCGCCCTGGCCGTTGGCGATGCGCTGTTCGTTGTCGCGCATCTTGCGGATCAGTACGTCCAGGCCGCGCGCGGACAGGATGCGGTCGCGGGCGAGGATGTCCAGGTCGCCGGTGCGGGGGTCCTGCGGGAGGTAGCCGACCTCGCCGGAGCGGGTGATGGCGCCGCCGGCGGGCATGCCCTCGCCCGCCAGGCATTTGGTGAGGGTGGTCTTTCCCGCGCCGTTGCGGCCGACGAGGCCGATGCGGTCGCCCTTGGCGATGCGGAACGAGGCGTTTTCGATGAGGACGCGGGCACCGGCGCGCAGCTCGATACCGGAGGCGGAGATCACGGACAGACTCCAGGGCGGATACGGGGGCGGGATGGGCGAATCAGGGGGTGCCGCGCGTAGCGCGCCGTTGGAAGGGCGATGGCGGGCGACGGGCGGGCGTTCCCGCCGTCTAATGCGCGAGGAGAATGGCCATGGGGGACAGTCTAACGGGGACGTGCAACCACTTTTTCTGTGTGCGGGTGTTCGATCACCGGCGGCCGGGACGAGGGCCGTTGCCGGTGGCCGGTGGAACACTGAGTGGGACATCCCCGCGAGACACGAGGAAGTGATCGCCATGGCAGGCATGTCCGGCGGGCGTCCGAGCATCTGTCCGACACTGCTGTACGCGGACGCGAAAGCCGCGATCCGGCAGCTCACGGAGGCCTTCGGCTTCACCGAGCTGTCGGTGTACGAGGGCGAGGACGGCTCGGTGATGCACGCGGAGCTGGCGCAGGGCAACGGCGCGGTGATGGTCGGCACCAAGGGCCGGGGCGGCCTGTTCGACGCCGCCATGAAGGACGCGGGCACCACGGGGGTGTACGTGGTGGTGGACGACGTGGACGGGCACCACCGCCACGCCGCCGCCCACGGCGTGGAGGTGCTGATGCCCCCGACGGACCAGGACTACGGCTCGCGGGAGTACCTGGCCCGGGACCTCGAGGGCAATGTGTGGAGCTTCGGGACGTACGCGCCGGAGATTTCGGCGGGCTGACGTCCCGCGGGGCGGGCCGCGGCTCTAGCTGCCGCCGGTGTGTACCTGGAAGGCGGCCCGGCGTACCGCCTTGGCCAGGGCCGGGTCGGGGTGGGCGGCGGCGAGGGCGACCAGGACCTGCACGGTGCGCGGGTGCCCCACGGCGCGTACCTCCTCCAGGAGCATCGGGACGGTCGGCTGCACCGCGGACTCCAGGTGGCGCACCAGCAGCGGCGCCTCACCGTGGTCGGCGACGGCGGCCGCGGTGTCCACCCACAGCCACGTCGCCTCCTCACGGGTGAGGACCTCGTGGGCGTCCTCGGGGTCGGCGCCGTCGTGCTCGGCCAGCCACAGCAGCCCGTAGGGCCTGAGCGTGGGCTCCTCCAGCACGCCGCGGACATCGGGCTCGGCGGGCGCGCCGACCACGCGCAGCGCCTCGAAGGCGAGGCCGCGCAGCAGGGCGTCCTCACCGCGCGCGGCGCCGAGGAGCTCGGTGACGGCGCTGCCGACGGGGCGGGCGGCGAGCCAGGCGCGGTACTCGGCGCGGGCCGCGTTCGGGCGCAGCTGGGCGCATCCGCGGAGCATGTCCTCGGCGGCCTGCTCGATGTTCCCGGCGGGGCTCTGCGCGGCGACGCAGATCTGCTCCAGCTTGACCCAGACGGCCCAGCTGCCGAGGGGGGTGAGGGTGGCCTGGCCGTCGCCGTAGGTGAGGGCGCCGACGGAGGCGAGGGCGCGCAGGGCCCAGTCGAGCAGCGGGGCGAGCGGGGCGTCGCAGTGCTCCGGTTCGGCCGGCGGCTCGGGCTGGGGGCCGTAGGGGATCTCGCAGCGGGCGGTACGCAGCTCGGTGACGCGCTGCTCCAGCAGGTCGAGGAGCTGCTCCACGGGGACGGGCCCGGCGGACAGCTGGAGGAAGGAGAGCACCTGCGGCATGGCGGAGACGACCTCGGCGACGGCGGCCGGCTCGTGGTCCGCGGGCTCCGGGTGGGCGAGCGACCAGGCGTCGAAGAGGGCCACCCAGCCGCGCAGGACGGCGCTGTCGTCGCGGTTCCAGGCGCGCAGCCGCCAGCCGGGGCGGGCGCTGTCGCCGTGCACCTCGATGAGACCGGCGAGGCGGGCGGTGTCCCAGTCGGCTCTGACCTGAGCCGGGGTCAGCCCCAGGTCGCGGGCCGCCCGTTCGGCGGTCGCGTCGGAGAGGGTGGCCTTGCCGTCGTCGGTTCCGCTGTCCCGGCCGGGGCCGAGCGCGGCGTCGGCCCAGCGGGCGACGCGGGCCGCGTCGGCCAGACCTGAGCGTGCCATTCTGGCCAGCTCCGCCGGTGCCGGGGTGCCCTCCGGAGGGCGCGGTGCGGGGCGGCGCGAGCGCCGCTGGTTCATCGCTTGGGGGGCGGCGGCCAGGGGTCGCGGGCGGACGAGTCGAAGCCTGGAGTCGCGCGGGATACGGGACGTCACGGGGGCAGTCTTCCGGTTGACGGTCCGAAAACCCAAACGGAATGTCACCGCGGGCGACGGGGATGGCCAACGCACCTGTGCGCAGGAGTGGTCGAGGGCCGGGAACAGGCCAGTGGTGCGGCGCTAAACGGAATCGTTGCGACCGGTCGGTGCCGAGCGGGACGGGACGTGGTTGCGCCGGGGCGAAGGGGGCGTGAACGGGGGGTGCGTGAGAGACCACCGGGACACCGGCAGCAGGCCGCGTCAGCGCGTGGGTGTGAGCGGAGTCACATGAGGGGGGTCATGAAGCGGCGGAGCGCCTCCTCGTAGGCCTCCGGGTCGGCGTTCCACATGGCCCCGTGGGGCGCGTGGGCGACGGTGCGGAGGGCGACCATGTCCGGGCGGGCGTCGGCGAGCCGGCGCGAGAGCTGCCAGGGGGCGACGGTGTCGTCCGGTCCGTGGAAGACGAGCGTCGGGACGCGCAGGCCGTCGGCCGGGGCCGGGCCCGTGTCGCGGTCGCCGGTCAGGCCGGTGCGGCCCTGGGCGGCACGGACCGCCAGGGGCAGCAGCGCGCTCGGGATGCCGCGGGCCGAGGCGAGGGCGCGCAGGGTGGCCTCCCAGCTGAGCACCGGGGAGTCCAGGACAAGCCCGGAGACGCGGTCGCGCAGTCCCGAGTGGGCGGCGGCGCGCAGGGCCATGGTGGCGCCGGTGGACCAGCCGTGCAGCACGACCTGGCGGGCTCCGTAGCGCACGGCGTAGCGGATGGCGGCGTCGAGGTCGCGCCACTCGGTCTCGCCGAGGTGGTTCAGGCCGTCGGGCGGGCGGGGTGCGCCAAGGTCGCCGCGGTAGGCGAGGGCGAGCACCGGGAAGCGGCTGCGGTGCAGGAACCCCATGACGTTCATGGCGAGTTCCCGGGTGGTGCCCAGGCCGTGCACGGCGATCACCCAGGTGTCCCGTTTGCCCGGCACGAACCACGCGGGCAGGGCGCCGAGTTCGCCGGGGACGTCGACATCGGCGTGTTCGAGGCCGAGCGCGGCGCTCGGGTTGCCGACGTACACGTTCGGGGTGAGCCAGACCTTGTCGCCCGGCGTCAGCGTGCCGTGCGTCACGCTCTCCAGGCGGCGCACGACGGTGTCGGCGGAGTGCGGGGCGCCGGTCAGGACGGGGCCGACGACCGCGTGGGAGCCGTCGCCGGAGAGGCCGTAGCGGCCGGGGCGCAGGGCGGCGAGGTCCCGGGTGAGGGTGATCTGCCCGGCGGCGGTGCCGTGCACGGTGAGCCGGGGTTCGGTGGGCAGGGGCCTGCCCGGGGGCGCCTTGAGGGCGGCGTCGCTGGCGAGCCGGCCGGCGGCCACCGCGGCGGCACCGGTCCCGATCACGGCGGTGACGGCAGCGGCCGTCGCTCTGGCAGTGCGCACGGCTCCAGTGTCCTGGCGGATGCCGGGGGCGACCAGTGGGAGGCAGCGGCGGGGTGACGTCCGTGGCGGCAGCGGGGGCGGCTCAGCCCCGCTGGCCGTAGCCGCGCAGGCGTTCCTCCACCTCCGTCAGCTGTTCCCGGGACAGCAGGCTCGGGGTCAGGCCGGGCACCGAGGAGGCGGTGAGCCACAGGCGGCACATCCACTCCAGCTGGGCGGTGCGGTCGTAGGCCTGGGCGAGGGTGGCGCCGTGGGCGACGGTGCCGTGGTTCTGGAGGAGGCAGCCGGAGCGGTCGGCGAGGGCGCGGAGCATGTTCTCGGCCAACTCGTCGGTGCCGTAGGTGGCATAGGGGGCGACCCGGACGGGGCCGCCGAGCGCCGCGGCCATGTAGTGGATCAGCGGGAGCTCGCTCACGAGTGTCGAGACGGCCGTCGCGTGGACGGCGTGGGTGTGGACGACGGCCAGGGCGCCGGTGGTGCGGTAGACGGCGAGGTGCATGGGCAGCTCGCTGGTCGGGACGAGCGTGCCGAGGACCTGGGTGCCGTCGAGGTCCACGCCGGTCACGTCGTCCGGCGCCAGCCGGTCGTAGGGGACGCCCGACGGCGTGACGAGGACGGTGTCCCCGACGCGTACCGAGACGTTGCCGGACGTGCCGACGACGAGTCCGTCCGAGACCGACCGGCGGGCCGTCGTGACGAGGTCCTCCCAGGCGCGTGCCTCCTCGGGGCGCACCCTCCTGCGCCTCGGCTCCCCGGCGCCCTGTCCGCTCTCCCGTACGTATCCCGCGTGCCGTTCGTCACCCCGCTGCTCAGCCATGCCGCGATCCTGCCAGGGAAGGGCTCGAAGCGCCGCCGGGCGGGGGCACTTCAGGCCCTGAGAGCGAACGGTCTCGCCGTACCCTTTGTGGTGATTTTTCACACATGCCGCCATGTCGACTCGCGCGCGGCGGGCCCGGTGCGCGGCGCCCGATCGCATACAACCCGTACGGCGGGAGGGGTTCGCCCGGGGGCCCGGTCGCTCGGGCGCGGAAGGCGCTGCTCCGGGGCGGAACGAGGACCCCCCGTTGCGGTCACCCCTGCGCCCCTCCCAGTTCATCTTCCGTTCACTCAGCTTGCCTACGTTCGGCTGGCCAATGACCTCGAACGATTGCCTGGGTAAATGGAAAGCTTCTCGCTGATCCTCGCGATTGTGGTGGTAACCGCTCTCGCGTTCGATTTCACGAACGGTTTCCACGACACCGCGAACGCGATGGCCACGACCATTTCCACGGGCGCCATGAAGCCCAAGGTTGCGGTGGCCATGTCCGCGGTCCTCAACCTGGTCGGCGCCTTCCTGTCCGTGGAAGTCGCCAACACGATCTCAAAGGGCCTCGTCGACGAGGCCGGCATCCGTCCCGAGGTCATCTTCGCCGCCTTGGTCGGCGCGATCCTCTGGAACCTGCTGACCTGGCTGGTCGGTCTGCCGTCCAGCTCCTCCCACGCCCTCATGGGCGGTCTGATCGGCGCCACGATCGCCTCGGCGGGCGTCGGCGCGGTGCACGGCGACGTGCTGGTCACCAAGGTGCTCATCCCGGCGATCGCCGCCCCGCTGGTCGCGGGCATCGCGGCGATGCTCGCCACGCGGCTGACGTACTCCCTCGGCCGCAAGGCCGACGGCAACGCGTCCAAGAAGGGCTACCGGGCCGGCCAGATCGCCTCCGCGGGCCTGGTCTCCCTGGCCCACGGCACCAACGACGCGCAGAAGACGATGGGTGTCATCACCCTCGCCCTGGTGGCCGGCGGCGCCGTCGCGCCCGACTCCGACCCGCCCATGTGGGTCATCCTCTCGGCGGGTCTCGCCATCGCGCTCGGCACGTACCTGGGCGGCTGGCGCATCATCCGCACCATGGGCAAGGGCCTGACCGACCTCCAGCCGCAGCAGGGCTTCGCCGCCCAGACCTCCGCGGCCACCGTCATCCTGGCCTCCTCGCACCTCGGCTTCTCCCTCTCCACGACGCACTCGGTGTCCGGTTCGGTGATGGGCGCGGGCCTCGGCCGCAAGGGCGGTGTGGTCCGCTGGTCCACCGCGACGCGGATGTTCGTCGCGTGGGGCCTGACGCTGCCGGCGGCGGCCCTGGTGGGCGCGCTCGCCGAGTACGTCACCGGCTTCGGCAACTGGGGCACCGCCGCGGTGGCGGTCTTCCTCATCGCCTCCAGCGCGTGGATCTGGAAGCTCTCGCGGCGTGAGGTCGTCGACCACACCAACGTCAACGACACCGACGACACCGAGCCCGCGGGCGTGGTCACCACGGCGATGGCCGCCGTGACACCGCCCCCGGCGGGAGGCACGGCCACGGCGTCGGACGACTCGGTCCCCGCGTTCCCGTCGCAGGCCACCGCCGAGCGCACGCCGACCACGACCACCACGGTCTGACCCCGCCACCGGTTACAAGGAAGAGTCTCGGATATGAAGATCGACTGGGCGGCCCTCGGCTCCGTCTTCGGTGTCAGCCTCGTGGTCACCGTGGCCCTCGTCGGCCTGTTCACCCTCGGCATCACCGGCCTGTCGCGCCGTGAGCGGGCGGTGGCGGAGGGCGGGTCCGCGGGACTCGCGGTCACCGGCGCGTACGCGTGCTTCGCGGCGTGTGCGGCGGCCGTGGGGTACGGGATCTATCTGATCGTGGCCTGAGGGCCTGACGTCACGTCGTGTCCACCGGGCGGCACGGAACTCCGGTTCCGTGCCGCCCGGTCGTCGTGTGTACGGGAGGGGGCAATGTGGGGTTCTCCACACTCTCCCCTCGCAGGTCAACGGCAAGTTGACGGCGGTTCCCGGCCGTGGTGGACTGCCGGGGCCAATACGGCGGCAGGAGAGGAAGCCGGTGAAAGTCCGGCGCGGTCCCGCCACTGTCACCGGGGTAGCAATCCCCGGGAGCCAGGAACTCTCACCGCCGGTCTCGTCGAACCAGGGCGTGGACACCCTGAGTGAGGACACATATCGCCATGCGCGGCTGCCGATCGAGGTTCAACACCCCACCCCTGCCCGCCCTCCTGGCCGGCTGAGCCCATGGGTGCCGGTCGCGTCTTCGCGTACGGCGCCGCCGCCGGCCTGATCGGTGACCTGCTGCTCGGTGATCCTCGCCGGGGGCATCCGGTCGCCGCGTTCGGGCGGGCCGCGAGTGCCGTGGAACGGGTGCTGTGGCGGGACCACCGCGGGTGGGGCGCGCTGCACACCGCCGTCTGTGCCGGAGGGGCCGTCGCCCTCGGGTCCGCCGCCGCGCGTGCCGTGCGGCCGTCCGCCGTCGCCTCCGTCGCGCTGACCGGCGTCGCCACCTGGGCCGTCGTCGGGGGGACTTCACTCGCCCGGGAGGCGCGGACCATAGGGCGTGCCCTGGAGGCCGGGGACGTCGAGGCGGCCCGGGCCCGGCTGCCGCATCTGTGCGGGCGTGACCCGCAGGCCCTCGACGCCGACGGCATGGCCCGGGCCGTGGTCGAGTCGGTCGCCGAGAACACCTCCGACGCCGTGGTGGGGGCGCTGGTGTGGGGGGCCGTCGGCGGGGTGCCGGGGCTGCTCGGGTTCCGGGCCGTCAACACCCTGGACGCCATGGTCGGGCACAAGTCGGCCCGGTACCGCCGGTACGGGTGGGCCTCCGCGCGGCTGGACGACCTCGCGGGGTGGCCGGGAGCGCGGCTGACCGCCGTACTCGCCGTGCTGGCGGGGCCGGATCCGCGGGGGGCCGTGCGGGCGTGGCGGGCCGACGCGGTGCGGCATCCGAGCCCCAACGCCGGGCCCGTGGAGGCCTCGTTCGCGGGGGCGCTCGGGGTGCGGCTGGGCGGGACGCTGTCGTACGGCGGGCGGGTGGAGCACCGGCCCGTGCTGAACACGCGGGGGCGGGCCGTCGGCCGCCATGACGTCGAGCGGGCCGTGCGGCTGTCGAAGCGCGTCACCTGGCTCGCGCTCGGGGTGTGCGCCGGTGCGCGGCTGCTGATGAGCGCGCGGTCATCGAACAGGGGGAAATGACATGAGCGGTGGGCTTCTCGTCGCCGGGACGACCTCCGACGCCGGCAAGAGCGTCGTGACCGCCGGGATCTGCCGGTGGCTGGTGCGCCAAGGCGTCAAGGTCGCGCCCTTCAAGGCGCAGAACATGTCCCTGAACTCCTTCGTGACGACGGAGGGGGCCGAGATCGGGCGGGCGCAGGCCATGCAGGCACAGGCCTGCCGCATCGTGCCGACCGCGCTGATGAACCCGGTGCTGCTCAAGCCCGGTGGAGAGCAGAGCAGTCAGGTCGTGCTGCTGGGCAAGCCGGTCGGGGAGCTGAGCGCGCGCGGCTATCACGGCGGACGGCAGCAGCAGTTGCTCGGGACGGTGCTGGACTGCCTGGAGCAGTTGCGGGGCACGTATGACGCGGTGATCTGTGAGGGGGCCGGTTCTCCCGCCGAGATCAATCTGCGGCGGACGGACATCGTGAACATGGGGATCGCCCGGAACGCCGGGCTGCCCGTGCTCGTCGTCGGCGACATCGACCGGGGCGGGGTGTTCGCCTCGTTCTTCGGGACGGTGGCGCTGCTGTCGCCCGAGGACCAGCGTTGCGTCGCCGGGTTCCTCGTCAACAAGTTCCGCGGGGACGTCTCCCTGCTGGAGCCGGGGCTGGACATGCTGCTCGGGCTCACGGGGCGGAAGACGTACGGGGTGTTGCCGTTCCGGCACGGGCTCGGGATCGACGAGGAGGACGGCCTCAGGGTCTCCCTGCGGGGGGCCGTCCGGGAGTCCGTCGTCGCCCCGCCCGTCGGCGAGGACGTGCTGCGCGTCGCGGTCTGCGCCGTGCCGCTGATGTCCAACTTCACGGATGTGGACGCGCTGGCCGCCGAACCGGGCGTCGTGGTGCGGTTCGTGGATCGGCCGGAGGAGCTGTCCGACGCCGACCTCGTCATCGTGCCCGGCACCCGGGGGACGGTCCGGGCGCTGGAGTGGCTGCGGGAGCGGGGGCTCGCCGAGGCCCTGGTCCGCAGGGCCGCCGAGCAGCGGCCCGTGCTCGGCATCTGCGGCGGCTTCCAGATCCTCGGCGAGCACATCGAGGACGATGTCGAGAGCCGCCGGGGCCATGTCGACGGGCTCGGGATCCTGCCCGTGCGGGTGCGGTTCGCCCGCGAGAAGACCCTCACCCGGCCGTCCGGGGAGGCCCTCGGGGAGCACGTCGAGGGTTACGAGATCCACCACGGCGTCGCCGACGTCACGGGAGGGGCTCCCTTCCTGGACGGCTGCCGGGTCGGCCAGACGTGGGGGACGCACTGGCACGGCTCGCTGGAGTCGGACGGCTTCCGGCGGGCCTTTCTGCGCGAGGTGGCGGCCGCCGCGGGCCGCCGCTTCGTGCCCGCGCCGGACACCTCGTTCGCCGCGCTGCGCGAGGAGCAGCTCAACCGGCTCGGCGACCTGATCGAACAGCACGCGGACACCGACGCGCTGTGGCGGCTCATCGAGTCCGGCGCGCCGCAAGGACTGCCCTTCATTCCACCGGGAGCGCCCGCATGAGCACTGTGTTGTTGTTGTCGACCGCCGACACGGACCTGCTGGCGGCCCGGGCCGCCTCCGGTGCCGACTACCGGATCGGCAACCCGACCCGCGTGGACGTCCGGGAGGAGCTCCCGGCCCTGCTGGACGGGGCGTCCGTCGCCGTCGTCCGGCTGCTCGGCGGCAAGCGGGCCTGGGAGGACGGACTGGCCGCGCTGAAGGCCTCCGGTGTCCCGACCGTGCTGCTGGGCGGCGAGGCCGTGCCGGACGCGGAGCTGATGGCCGAGTCGTCCGTCCCGGCCGGTGTCGTCGCGGAGGCGCTGCGGTACCTCGTGGAGGGCGGGCCGGACAACCTCACCGAACTGGCCCGGTTCCTCTCCGACACCGTGCTGCTGACGGGCGAGGGGTTCGACGAACCGCGGAAGATGCCCGAGTACGGCGTCCACGGCCAGCGCGAGCTCGTGCCGGGCCGTCCGACCGTCGGCGTGCTCTTCTACCGGGCGCACGAACTGAGCGGCAACACCGGCTTCGTGGACACCCTGTGCGACGCGATCGAGGCGCGCGGCGCCAACGCGCTGCCGGTGTACTGCGGTTCGCTGCGCGGGGCGGACGCGGGCCTGTACGAGATCCTCGGGCAGGCCGACACCCTGGTCGCCACCGTCCTGGCCGCGGGCGGCACCCACGCCTCGCAGGCGTCGGCGGGCGGCGACGAGGAGGCCTGGGACATCGGCGCCCTCGCCGAGCTGGACATCCCCGTGCTCCAGGGCCTGTGCCTGACGTCCTCGCGGCAGGCCTGGGCCGACTCGGACGCCGCCCTCTCCCCCATGGACGCCGCGATGCAGGTGGCGATCCCGGAGTTCGACGGACGGCTGATCACCGTGCCGTTCTCCTTCAAGGAGCAGGGCCCCGACGACGTGCCCGTCTACGTCGCCGACCCGGAGCGTGCGGGGCGCGTCGCCGGCATCGCCGTACGGCACGCGCGGCTGCGGCACAAGGAGAACGCCGAGAAGAAGCTGGCGCTGGTCTTCACCGCCTACCCGACCAAGCACTCGCGGGTCGGCAACGCGGTAGGGCTGGACACCCCGGCCTCGGCGGTGCGGGTGCTGGACGCGCTGCGGGACGCCGGATACGTCGTCGAGGGGCATCCGGACGAGGGTGACGAGCTGATCCACCGGCTCATCAACGCCGGTGGGCACGACGTGGAGTGGCTGACGGAGGAGCAGCTGGCCGCCGCGCCCGCGCGGGTGCCGCTGGCCGACTACCGGGCGTGGTTCGACAAGCTCGACCCGGAGCTGAAGGACGCCATGACCGAGGCGTGGGGCGAGCCGCCGGGCAGTCTCTACGTCGACGGCGACGACATCGTCCTGGCGTCCCTGCAGTTCGGGAACGTCGTCGTGATGATCCAGCCGCCGCGCGGCTTCGGCGAGAACCCGATCGCGATCTACCACGACCCGGACATGCCGCCGTCCCACCACTACATGGCGGCCTACCGGTGGCTGGAGAACAGTTTCGGCGCCGACGCCATCGTGCACATGGGCAAGCACGGCACCATGGAGTGGCTGCCCGGCAAGGGCCTCGGGCTCAGCGGGGGCTGCGCCCCGGACGCGGTCCTCGGGGACCTGCCGCTGATCTACCCGTTCATCGTCAACGACCCGGGGGAGGGCACCCAGGCCAAGCGGCGCGGGCATGCCACCGTCGTCGACCACCTCGTGCCGCCGATGGCCCGCGCCGACACCTACGGCGACCTGGCCAAGCTGGAGCAGCTCCTCGACGAGTACGCCCTCGTCTCCGACCTGGACCCGGCGAAGGCCCCGACCGTGCGCGCCCAGATCTGGACGCTGGTCAAGGCCGCCGAGCTCCACCACGACCTGCATGTCGACGAGCAGCCGGACGACGCGGAGTTCGACGAGTTCGTCATGCACATCGACGGCTATCTGTGCGAGATCAAGGACGTGCAGATCCGCGACGGACTGCACATCCTGGGCGGCGGTCCGGTCGGTGAACCGCGCGTCAACCTCGTGCTGGCCGTGCTGCGCGCCTCGCAGGTGTGGGGCGGCCAGGCCAACGCGCTGCCGGGGCTGAGGGCGTCGCTGGCGCGGCACTTCGGGCTGGTGGAGAAGGAGCTGCTGGCCGAACCGGGCGCTCCGGTGAAGGTGCCGGTGGAGCTGACGAACCTGGTGGACGGCCCGGCCCGCAGTGCCGCCGACGCGATCGACCTGCTGGAGCAGCTGTGCCGGCGGATCGCCGAGGGCATGGAGGAGCGCGGCTGGGCTGTCGCCGAGAGTGCGCCGCTGGTCCGCGAGGTCCTCGGCACCGAACTCCCCGACGCCGTCGCCGTGCTGGAGTTCGCCTGCACCGAGGTCGTGCCCCGGCTGGAGAAGACCACCGACGAGATCGGGCACATCCTGCGGGCGCTGAACGGCGGTTACGTCCCGGCGGGTCCCTCCGGTTCGCCGACCCGCGGGCTGGTCAACGTCCTGCCGACGGGCCGCAACTTCTACTCCGTCGACCCCAAGGCCATCCCGTCCCGGCTGAGCTGGGAGGTCGGGCAGTCGCTCGCGGACTCCCTGGTGCAGCGGTACCTGCAGGACACCGGTGAGTACCCGACGTCCGTCGGCCTGACGGTGTGGGGCACCTCGGCGATGCGCACCCAGGGCGACGACATCGCCGAGATCCTGGCGCTGCTGGGCTGCCGGCCGGTGTGGGACGACGCCTCGCGGCGCGTGACCGGGTTCGAGGTGGTGCCGCTCGCTGAGCTCGGCCGGCCGCGCATCGATGTGACGGTCCGCATCTCGGGCTTCTTCCGGGACGCGTTCCCGCACGTCGTCGGCCTGATCGACGACGCCGTGCGCACGGTGGCCGAGCTGGACGAACCGGCGGAGTCCAACCACGTGCGGGCCCACGCCGACCAGGACACCGCCGAGCACGGCGACCGCCGCCGGGCCACGGCCCGCATCTTCGGCTCCAAGCCGGGGGCCTACGGGGCCGGTCTGCTGCCGCTGATCGACGCCCGCAACTGGCGCTCCGACGCGGACCTCGCCGAGGTGTACGCGGTGTGGGGCGGCTACGCCTACGGGCGGGGGCTCGACGGGCGGGCCGCGCGCGGGGACATGGAGACGGCGTTCAAGCGGATCGCCGTCGCCGCGAAGAACGTCGACACCCGTGAGCACGACCTGGTCGACGCCGACGACTACTTCCAGTACCACGGCGGCATGGTCGCCATGGTGCGGCACCTGACGGGCGCGAGCCCCGAGGCGTACGTCGGCGACTCGGCCACCCCGGACCAGGTGAAGACCCGCACGCTCGGCGAGGAGACGCACCGCGTCTTCCGCGCCCGGGTGGTCAACCCGCGCTGGATGGCGGCCATGCGGCGGCACGGCTACAAGGGCGCCTTCGAGATGGCGGCGACCGTGGACTACCTGTTCGGGTACGACGCCACGGCCGGGGTCGTGGACGACTGGATGTACGAGAAGCTCAGCGCCGAGTACGTCTTCGACCCGGAGAACCGGGACTTCATGAAGAAGTCCAACCCCTGGGCGCTGCGCGGCATCACCGAGCGGCTGCTGGAGGCCGCCGACCGCGGACTGTGGGCCGAGCCGGACGCGGAGACGCTGGAGCGGCTGCGTGCCACCTATCTGGAACTCGAAGGCGACTTGGAGGGCGACGAGAAGTGAGCACCCCCTTTCCGTTCACGGCCGTCGTCGGCCAGGACGACCTGCGGCTCGCACTGCTGCTGAACGCCGTGTCCCCGGCGGTCGGCGGTGTGCTGGTGCGCGGCGAGAAGGGCACAGCGAAGTCCACGGCGGTGCGTGCGCTGTCGGCGCTCATGCCGACGCTGGACGTCGTCTCCGGCTGCCGCTTCTCCTGCGACCCCGGCTCCCCCGACCCCGGCTGCCCGGACGGGCCGCACGAGCCGGGGGCGTTCGAGACCCGGGCCGCGCGCATGGTCGAACTGCCCGTCGGCGCCTCCGAGGACCGGCTGGTCGGCGCGCTGGACATCGAGCGGGCGCTCTCGGAGGGCGTGAAGGCCTTCGAGCCGGGCCTGCTGGCCGACGCGCACCGCGGGATCCTCTACGTCGACGAGGTCAATCTCCTCCACGACCACCTGGTGGACCTGCTGCTGGACGCGGCCGCGATGGGCGCCTCGTACGTCGAGCGCGAGGGCGTCTCCGTGCGGCACGCGGCCCGTTTCCTGCTCGTCGGCACCATGAACCCCGAAGAGGGCGAGCTGCGGCCGCAGTTGCTCGACCGGTTCGGGCTGACCGTGGAGGTCGCGGCCTCCCGGGAGCCGGACCAGCGGGTGGAGGTCGTCAGGCGGCGGCTGGCCTACGACGACGACCCGGGCGCCTTCGCCGCGCGCTGGGCCGAGGAGGAGGCCGCCGTGCGGGCGCGGATCGTCGCCGCGCGGGAGCTGCTGCCGTCCGTGCGGCTGGGCGACGGGGCGCTGCGGCAGATCGCGGCGACCTGTGCGGCCTTCGAGGTGGACGGCATGCGCGCCGACATCGTGATGGCGCGCACCGCCACCGCGCTGGCGGCCTGGGCCGGGCGCACGGACGTGCTCGCCGAGGACGTCCGGCAGGCGGCGCTGCTCGCGCTGCCGCACCGGCGGCGGCGCAACCCCTTCGACGCGCCGGGCCTCGACGAGGACAAGCTCGACGAGACCCTGGAGGAGTTCGGCGGCTCGGACGACGAGGACCCGGATCCGGACCCCGGCCCGGACGGGCCCGGCGGGGGCGGCGGACAGCCGGAACCCGACGACGCGCCCCAGGGCGGCGACGACACCGCGGCCCGGCCCGAGGCCGGCGAGGGCGGGCAGCCGCAGCCTTCGGGCGCCGGCGAGCAGTCGGCCGTCCGGGCGTCGGAGCCGTTCCGCACGAAGGTGCTGAGCGTGCCCGGCATCGGCGAGGGTGCCGCCGGGCGGCGCTCGCGGGCGCGCACCGAGCACGGGCGGACGACCGGGGCCCGGCGGCCCCGGGGCGCGCTCACCAAGCTGCACCTGGCGGCGACGGTGCAGGCGGCGGCCCCGCACCAGCGGGCGCGCGGACGGTCCGGGCCGGGCCTGGTGGTGCGCCGGGACGATCTGCGGCAGGCCACCCGCGAGGGGCGCGAGGGCAATCTCGTGCTGTTCGTCGTGGACGCCTCCGGGTCGATGGCGGCACGGCAGCGGATGAGCGCCGTCAAGGGCGCCGTGCTGTCGCTGCTGCTGGACGCCTACCAGCGGCGCGACAAGGTGGGTCTGGTGACCTTCCGCGGTACGGACGCCGAGGTGGCACTGCCGCCGACCTCGTCGGTGGACGCGGCGGCGGCCCGGCTGGAGACGCTGCCGACGGGCGGGCGGACACCGCTCGCCGCGGGGCTGCTGCGCGCCCACGACGTGCTGCGCGTGGAGCGGCTGCGCGATCCGGCGCGGCGGCCGCTGGTCGTGCTGGTGACGGACGGGCGCGCCACCGGAGGCCCCGAGCCGGTCGCCCTGGCCGGGCGTGCGGCGCGGCTGTTCGCGGCCGACGGTGTCGCCTCGGTCGTCGTGGACTGCGAGTCGGGGCCGGTGCGGCTCGGGCTCGCCGGGCAGCTCGCGGGCGAGCTGGGCGGTACCGCCGTGACATTGGACGAGCTGCGCGCGGACAGCATCGCCGGGCTCGTGAAGGACGTGCAGAGGAGGGCCGCGTAATGCCGCAGGGACAGCCGAGTGTGGTGCCGGACGACGGACTGACGACCCGCCAGCGGCGGAACCGGCCGCTGGTCGTCGTCCACACGGGCATCGGCAAGGGCAAGTCCACCGCCGCCTTCGGGCTCGCGCTGCGGGCCTGGAACCAGGGGTGGCCGATCGGGGTGTTCCAGTTCGTCAAGTCGGCGAAGTGGAAGGTCGGCGAGGAGAACGCGCTGCGGGTGCTGGGCGCCTCCGGCGAGGGCGGGTCCGTCGACTGGCACAAGATGGGCGAGGGCTGGTCCTGGGTGCAGCGCGACGCCCAGATGGACAACGAGGAGAAGGCCCGGGAGGGCTGGGAGCAGGTCAAGCGGGACCTGGCGGCCGAGACGTACAAGCTGTACGTGCTCGACGAGTTCGCGTACCCGATGCACTGGGGGTGGGTGGACACGGACGAGGTGATCTCCGTGCTGCGGGACCGGCCTGGGACGCAGCATGTCGTGATCACCGGGCGGAACGCGCCCTCGAAGCTCGTGGACTTCGCCGACCTCGTGACCGACATGTCCAAGGTCAAGCATCCGATGGACGCGGGCCAGAAGGGCCAGAGGGGCATCGAGTGGTGAGTGCTTCCGTCCCTCGGCTGGTCATCGCCGCGCCCTCCTCGGGCAGCGGCAAGACCACCGTCGCCACGGGGTTGATGGCCGCGTTCGCCGCGCGGGGGCTCGCCGTGTCCCCGCACAAGGTCGGGCCGGACTACATCGACCCCGGGTACCACGCGCTCGCGACCGGGCGGGTGGGGCGGAACCTCGACGCGTACCTGTGCGGGCCCGAGCTGGTCGGGCCGCTGTTCCTGCACGGGGCACAAGGGTGTGACATCGCCGTCGTCGAGGGTGTGATGGGGCTGTACGACGGGGCCGCGGGCGAGGGGGAACTCGCGTCCACGGCTCATGTCGCGAAGCTGCTCGGGGCTCCGGTGGTGCTGGTCGTGGACGCGTCGTCGCAGTCGCGGTCGGTGGCGGCGCTGGTGCACGGGTTCGCGTCGTGGGACCCGGAGGTGCGGGTCGGGGGCGTCATCCTCAACAAGGTCGCCTCGGACCGGCACGAGGAGTTGTTGCGGGAGGCGCTGGAGCAGGCGGGGGTGCCGGTGCTGGGCGCCTTGCGGCGGGCTGCGCAGGTGTCCACGCCTTCTCGGCATCTCGGTCTGGTTCCTGTAGCCGAACGGCAGGGTGCGGCGGTCGAAGCCGTCGCTGCGATGGCCGCGCAGGTCGTGGACGGTTGTGATCTGGGGGCGTTGGAAGCCCTGGCACGTGCAGCCGGTCCCGTACCAGGGGGCTCCGCCCCCTGGACCCCCGCCTCGCCCACCCACCACCCGACGCGGTCGGATGAAGCGGATCAGCAGCGCGCGCCCGTCGTCGCCGTTGCCGGTGGGCCTGCCTTCACCTTCTCCTACGCCGAACACACCGAACTGCTCACCGCCGCCGGTGCCGACGTCGTCACCTTCGACCCCCTGCGGGACGAGGAACTGCCCGAAGAGACCGCCGGGTTGGTGATCGGGGGTGGGTTTCCCGAGGTGTACGCCTCGGAGCTGTCGGCCAACGAGCCCCTGCGCAAGGCCGTTTCCACCCTTGCGGAGCGTGGCGCTCCCGTCGCCGCCGAGTGTGCCGGGCTGCTGTATCTGTGCCGGGAGCTGGGCGGGCTGCCGATGTGCGGGGTGCTGGACGCCTCGGCGCGGATGACCGAGCGGCTCACGCTGGGCTACCGGGACGCCGTGGCTGTGGGCGACAGTGTGCTCGCGGCGGCCGGGACACGGATGCGGGGGCACGAGTTCCACCGGACCGTCGTGGAGCCCGGCTCGGGGGCGGAGCCCGCCTGGGGGGTCCGCGGCCCCCGGCCGCGGGTCGAAGGTTTCGTGGAGCGCGGTGTGCACGCGAGCTATCTGCACACGCACTGGGCGTCCGAGCCCGGTGTCGCCCGTCGGTTCGTGGAGAGGTGCCGGACGTCATGAGCAGCAAGCTGGTCGGAGTCGGGGTGGGCCCCGGGGATCCGGAGCTGGTCACCGTCAAGGGCGTCAACGCCCTGCGGGAGGCCGAGGTCGTGGTGGTTCCCGTGATGGACAGCGGGGAGCGCGGCCGGGCCGAGGCGACCGTGTTGCACTACGTGCCCGAGGAGAAGGTCGTGCGGGTCGTGTTCGCGCTGAACGAGCGCAGCGACCGGGCCCGCCGCGAGGCCGCCTGGGACGCGGCCGGGGAGCGGGTCGCCGAACTGCTGCGGCGGCACGCGTCGGTGGCCTTCGCGACCATCGGGGACCCCAATGTGTACTCGACGTTCACCTACCTCGCGCAGACCGTCGCCGAGCTCGTGCCGGGGACCGTCGTGGAGACCGTGCCCGGGATCACCGCCATGCAGGACCTCGCCGCCCGGTCGGGGGCCGTGCTGACCGAGGGCACCGAACCGCTCACGCTCGTGCCCGTCACCGCCGGAGCGGCCGTACTCAAGGACGCCCTGGCCGGGCCCGGGACCGTGGTCGCCTACAAGTTCGGGCGGCAGGCGCACGAGGTCGCCGAGGCGCTGCGGGAGACCGGGCGGCTCGCCGACGCCGTGTGGGGCTCGGCGCTGGGGCTCCCGGAGGAGTCCGTGCGCCCGGCCGCCGACCTCGACGAGACGCCCCTGCCCTATCTGTCGACGCTCATCGCGCCCGCCCGGCGCGAGGGCGGACGGGGCGGAAAGCTCTGACGCGGCCCGTCCGCCCTCGCCCCGCCCCCCTTCACCCCTTGTACGAGAGGACCCATCCCATGGCCGACGCCCCCGCCGGCAAAGTGACCTTCGTCGGCGCCGGCCCCGGCGCCGCCGACTTGCTGACCTTCCGCGCCGCGCGCGCCATCGCCGAGGCCGACGTCGTGATCTGGGCGGCCAGCCTGGTCCAGGAGGAGGTCCTCGAACACGCCCGCGAGGACGCGGAGATCCTCGACTCGGCGACCATGTCCCTGGAGGACGTCGTGGCCGTGTACGAGCGGGCCCGTGCCGAGGGGCTGAAGGTCGCCCGTATCCACTCCGGCGACCCGGCTCTGTGGGGAGGCACGCAGGAGCAGGTCGACCGCTGTGCCGGGATCGGCATCGCGACCGAGATCGTGCCCGGGGTGTCCTCCTTCTCGGCCGTCGCGGCGCTCGCCCAGCGCGAGCTGACCATCCCGGAGGTGGCGCAGTCGGTCGTGCTGACCCGGCTCGGCGGCGGCAAGACGCCCATGCCGCCCGGCGAGGAGGTCCGGGAGTTCGCCAAGCACGGCACCACCATGGCGGTGTTCCTCTCCGCCGCCCGCAGCGGGCAGCTCGTGCGGGAGCTGCTGGAGGGCGGCTACCCGACGACGACCCCGGTCGTGGTGGCGTACCAGGCGACCTGGCCGGAGGAGCTGGTCGTGAAGTGCACGATCGGCACGCTGGAGGAGACGGTCAAGGAGCACAAGCTCTGGAAGCACACCCTGTTCCTGGTCGGCCCGGCGCTCGACGCGCACGGCACGCGCTCGCACCTGTACCACCCGGGTCACTTCCACGGGTACCGCAAGGCCGACCCGGAGGCCCGGCGGGCGCTGCGCGAGCGGGGGGCGAGTACGTGATCACGGTGGTCGGCACGGGGACGGGGGCGGCGCCTTCCGACGCCGTCCTCGCCGGTGCCGGGCTGGTGGTGGGCGGGCGGCGGCATCTCGACGCCGTGCGGCTGCCGGAGACGGCGGAGCGGGTCGTGCTCGGGCCTCTCGGGCCGGCTCTCGACACCATCGGCGCGTACGTCGAGAAGGACCGTCCCGTCGTGGTGCTGGCCTCCGGCGACCCCGGGTTCTTCGGGATCGTGCGGGTGCTGGCGGAGCGGTTCGGGCCGGAGCGGCTGGATGTGCGGCCCGGGGTGTCGTCGGTCGCCGCCGCGTTCGCGCGGATCGGGCTGCCGTGGGACGACGCCGTGGTGGTGAGCGCCCACGGGCGGGAACTGCGCACGGCCGTCAACGTGTGCCGGGCGCAGCCGAAGACGGCCGTGCTGACCGGTCCGGGCGCGGGCCCGGCGGAGCTGGGTGCCGCGCTGCGGGACGCGGCACGGGTGCTGGTCGTCGCGTCCGGGCTCGGCTCGGACGCGGAGCGGGTGGAGCGGGTGACGCCCGCCGAGGCTGCCGCCCGGGACTGGGGCACGGCGGTGAACGTGGTGCTGTGCCTGGACCAGGCGCGGGCGCTCGGCCCGGTGCGGACGGTCGCGGGGCCCGGGGAGCGGCCCTCCGGCTGGGCCCTGGAGGAGACGGAGTTCGCCCACCGGGACTCGATGATCACCAAGTTCGAGGTGCGGGCACTGGCCCTCGCGCGGCTGGGGCCGCGGCCGGGCGACCTGGTGTGGGACGTGGGCGCCGGCTCGGGGTCCGTGGCCGTGGAGTGCGCGCGGCTCGGTGCGGCCGTGACCGCCGTGGAGAAGAGCACGGACGGGGTCGAGCGGGTCCGCGCCAACGCCGCCGCGCACGGCGTGGACGTACGCGTGGTGCACGGTGCGGCACCGGACGCGCTGACGGAACTCGCCGAGATCCCGGACGCCGTGTTCGTGGGGGGCGGCGGGCGCGAACTGCCCGCGATCGTCGCCGCGTGCGCGCGGCGTGCCCGGCGCACGGTGGTCGTCGCCATGGCGGCGCTCGACCGGGTGCCTGCCGCGCGCGAGGCCCTGACGAGCGCCGGTCTGATCTGCGACGGCGTGCTCCTGCAGTCGTCGCGGCTCGCGCCGCTGCCCGGGGACGTGACCCGGCTCGCGGCGACCAACCCCGTTTTCCTGCTGTGGGGCGTCCGGCCCCCGGCAGCTGTCGAAGAAGGAGACGCCCAGTGATCGGCCTCATTTCCGCCACCGCGGCGGGAGCGGCTGCCCGGGACCGGCTGGCCGCCGCGTGGCCGGACCGCACCCGGGTGTACGAGGGTCCCGTCGGGGACGCCGTACGGACCGCGTTCGCGCAGTGCGAGCAGCTCGTGTGCTTCCTGGCGACGGGCGCGGTGGTGCGGCTGGTGGCACCGCTGCTGTCCGGGAAGACCGAGGACCCGGGCGTGGTGTGCGTCGACGAGGGCGGGCGGTTCGCCGTGTCCCTGCTGGGCGGGCACGCGGGCGGCGGCAACGAACTGGCCCGCGAGGTGGGGGACCTGCTGGGTGTCGAGCCGGTGGTGACGACGGCCACGGACGCCGTGGACCTGGCCGGTCTGGACACCCTCGGCCTGCCCGTGGAGGGCGATGTCGCCGGGGTGTCGCGGGCGCTGCTGGACGGCGAGGCGGTGGCGCTGCGGGCCGAGGTGGCCTGGCCGCTGCCGCCGCTGCCGGTGACGGACGAGGGGGCGTACACGATCCGGCTCACCGACCGGCTCGTGGCGGCGGCCGAGCGCGAGGCCGTGCTGCGTCCGCCGACCCTGGTCATCGGGGTCGGGGCGTCCAGGGGCGCGCCCGTGGAGGAGGTCCTCGGGCTGGTCGAGGAGGCCCTGCGGGAGGCCGGGCTGTCGGTGGCGTCCGTCGCCGAACTCGCCACCGTCGACGCCAAGGCCGAGGAGGCCGGCATCGTCGAGGCCGCGCGGCGGCTCGGGGTGCCGCTGGTGACGTACTCCGCGGAGGAGCTGGCCGCGGTCGACGTGCCCAATCCTTCCGACGCGCCGCTCGCGGCCGTCGGGACCCCGTCCGTTGCGGAGGCCGCCGCGCTCGTCGGCGGGGGCGAACTCCTCGTCCCCAAGCGGAAGTCGGCCGCGAGCCCGGCGATGGCGACCTGTGCGGTCGTCCGGCGGCCGGGGCGCGGGCGGCTCGCGGTCGTCGGGCTCGGGCCCGGCGCGCGGGACCTGCTGACGCCGCGCGCGAAGGCCGAACTGCGGCGCGCCTCCGTGCTCGTGGGGCTCGACCAGTACGTCGACCAGATCCGTGATCTGCTGCGGCCCGGCACCCGGATCCTGGAGTCGGGGCTCGGCGCCGAGGAGGAGCGGGCGCGCACGGCGGTCGAGGAGGCCCGCAAGGGGCAGGCCGTCGCCTTGATCGGCAGCGGCGACGCGGGTGTCTACGCCATGGCCTCCCCCGCGCTGGCGGAGGCCTCCAACGACATCGACGTGGTCGGGGTGCCCGGGGTGACGGCGGCGCTCGCGGCCGGTGCGATCCTGGGCGCCCCGCTGGGCCACGACCACGTGTCGATCAGCCTGTCCGACCTGCACACGCCGTGGGAGGTCATCGAGCGGCGGGTCCGGGCCGCGGCCGAGGCGGACATCGTGGTCACCTTCTACAACCCCCGTTCGCGCGGCCGTGACTGGCAGCTGCCCAAGGCGCTGGGCATCCTCGCCGAGCACCGCACACCGCGGACGCCGGTCGGTGTCGTGCGCAACGCCTCGCGGCCGGACGAGTCCAGCCGGCTCACCACCCTGGGCTCCCTCGACCCGGCGACGGTCGACATGATGACGGTCGTGACCGTGGGCAACACGGCGACCCGGGACATCGCGGGGCGCATGGTGACGCCGCGCGGCTACCGCTGGCAGGCAGCGCAGGAGGGGGCCGAGTGAACCGCGTCGTCCATCCGATCGAGGTGGAGTCCTACCGGCGTCTGCGGGCCCGGCTGGACACCTCGCACTTCCCGCCGCTGACCCGGGCGGTCGTGGAGCGGGTCATCCACTCCGCCGCCGACCTCGACTACGCCACCGACCTCGTCCTGGACGAGGCCGCCCTGGAGAAGGCGCACGCGGCGCTGCACGCGGGGGCGCCCGTGGTCGTGGACGTGGAGATGGTCGGCGCCGGGATCACCCGCCGCGAGACCGTCTGCCGTCTGAAGGACGCCGAGTCCGGTCCTGGTCTGACCCGGTCGGCGCACGCCATACGGCTCGCTCACGAGCAGGTCGGGCCCGGCGCCCTCTGGGTGATCGGCAACGCGCCGACCGCGCTGGAGGAGCTGCTGACACTCGACGCCGACCCCGCGCTCGTCATCGGACTGCCCGTCGGCTTCGTCGGAGCCGTCGAATCGAAGGCCGCGCTGCGCGAGAGCGGGCTGCCCGCCGTGAGCAACGTGTCCGAGAAGGGCGGGTCGGCGGTCGCCGCCGCCGCGCTCAACGCCCTGCTGTACCACCCCACTTCCGCCGAGGAGAAACTGTGACCACCCCGCCCGCCCTGCTCATCGCCGGCCACGGCACCCGGGACGACGCCGGAGCCGAGGCGTTCCGCGACTTCATCCGGCAGCTGGGGGCCCGGCACCCCGAACTGCCCGTCGCGGGCGGCTTCATCGAGCTGTCCCCGCCGCCGCTGGGCGAGGCCGTCACCGAGCTGGTCGAGCAGGGTGTGCGGCGTTTCGCCGCCGTCCCGCTGATGCTGGTGTCCGCCGGGCACGCCAAGGGCGACATCCCGGCGGCCCTGGCACGCGAGAAGGAGCGGCACCCGGGCATCGCGTACACGTACGGGCGTCCGCTCGGCCCGCACCCGGCGCTGCTGAACGTGCTGGAGCGGCGCCTGGACGAGGCCCTGGGGTCGGCGGGCCGCACGCCCGGCGACCGGGCCGACGTGACGGTGCTGCTGGTCGGGCGCGGCTCCACGGACCCGGACGCCAACGCCGAGGTGCACAAGGCGGCCCGGCTGCTGTGGGAGGGGCGTGGGTACGCGGGCGTCGAGACGGCGTTCGTGTCGCTGGCGGCGCCGGACGTGCCGAGCGGGCTGGACCGCTGTGTGCGGCTGGGCGCGCGCCGGATCGTGGTCCTGCCCTACTTCCTGTTCACGGGCATCCTGCCGGACCGGGTGCGGCACCAGACGGAGGGCTGGGCCGCCGCGCACCCGGAGGTCGAGGTGCTGTCGGCCGACGTCATCGGGCCGGAGCCGGAGCTGCTCGACCTGGTGTGGGAGCGCTACGAGGAGGCCGTCAAGGGCGATCTGCGGATGAACTGCGACTCGTGCGTGTACCGCATCGCGCTGCCGGGCTTCGAGGACAAGGTGGGCATGCCGCAGCAGCCGCATTTCCATCCGGACGACGACGACCACCACCACGGGCACCACCACGGCGCTCACTCTCATGCGCACTGAGAGCGGGCACGATCTGCGTCACCACGGGGACGCGGAGGTCCGGGACGACGGCGGTTCGCTCGTCGACCTGGCCGTGAACGTCCGCGCGGACACGCCGCCGGTGTGGCTGCGGGAGCACATCGCCGCGTCGCTCGGCGGACTCGCGGCCTACCCCGACGGCCGGGCGGCGCGGGCGGCGGTGGCCGCGCGGCACGGGCTGCCGGTGGAGCGGGTACTGCTGACGGCGGGCGCGGCGGAGGCGTTCGTGCTGCTGGCGCGGGCGCTGAAGGTACGCCGGCCGGTCGTCGTGCATCCCCAGTTCACGGAGCCGGAGGCGGCGCTGCGGGACGCGGGGCACGACGTCGGCCGGGTGCTGCTGCGGGAGGAGGACGGTTTCCGGCTGGACCCGGCGGCCGTTCCCGAGGACGCGGACTTTGTGGTGATCGGCAACCCGACGAACCCGACGTCGGTGCTGCACTCGGCGGACGCGATCGCCTCACTCGCCCGGCCCGGGCGGGTGCTGGTGGTGGACGAGGCGTTCATGGACGCGGTGCCGGGCGAGAGCGAGGCCCTGGCCGGCCGCGTCGACGTGCCGGGCCTCGTGGTGCTGCGCAGTCTGACCAAGACGTGGGGGCTTGCCGGGCTGCGGATCGGCTATGTGCTCGCGGCGCCGGAGACGATCGAGGATCTCCAGCGGGCGCAGCCGCTGTGGCCGGTGTCGACTCCGGCGCTGGCCGCGGCCGAGGCGTGCGTGGGGCCGCGGGCGGTGGCGGAAGCGGCCCACGCGGCGGACCGCATCGCCGCGGACCGCGCTCATCTGCTGGCCGGGCTCGCCCGTTTCGCCCCGGCCGGGCTGCGGGTGGCCGGACCCGCGCAGGGCCCGTTCGTCCTGCTCCGCCTGCCGGGGGCGTCCGCCGTCCGCCGGCGCCTGCGCGACCTCGGCTACGCCGTGCGCCGCGGGGACACCTTCCCCGGGCTGGACGAGCAGTGGCTCCGGCTGGCGGTCCGGGACCGCAGGACGACCGACGGGTTTCTGCACGCCCTGGAGCAGGCGCTGCGGCAATGAGTCGTGCGTGTGCACCGGCACACGGGGCCTTGCAGCACCGAGCCCCGGGCTGACCAGCCCCGCATGCGACGGGCCCATGGGGCCGTCTGCTCAGGCCCGGCCGCGCGACGGCCGGCCTGAGGGCGCGTCGGCGTGCAGCCCGCCGACGAAGCACAGGGACCCGGGTTTTCGCGGGTCCTGGAGCACCTGGGAGCGCGTCCCCCGCCCCCGCCGACGCCCCGCCGAGGTCAGCCCCGGCGGCGTGCCAGGGCCACCGCTCCTCCGCCTGCCGCGAGCAGGACGACGGCGGCGCCCACGAGGTACGGCGTGGCCGGGCTGCCGCCCGTCTCTGCCAGGTCCGCCCCGGCGGGTCCGCCCTGCGGCTTCACGTCGGCGGGCGGGGCGGACGGCTCGGCCGGGGGCTGTGCGGCGGACTCGGGCCGCGGGGTCCTGCAGGTCGCCTCGGCCAGGGTGACCGAGCCGTCGACCTTCGCGACGTTCAGTTTCAACGGGTTGACGGACACCTTGAGTTCGAGGGCGGTGGCGGCGGCCGTACGGGCCGTGGTGCGGGTACTGGACAGGTCCAGGCGCACCTCGCCGACGCCCGGCACCTTGACGTCCGTCGGGCCGCCGGCGCTCAGCGTCACGCGCTTGCCGAGCACGGTCACCGAGCCGGGCAGTCCGGTCGTGGCGAACGGCTTCTTCCCGACCTCGCAGGTGGCCCTGGCCGTGACCTTCTCGACCTCGATCAGCGACAGCAGCGGCAGGCCGGGGACATGGAGGCGGGCGTGGGCCAGGGTCGTGCTCCCCTCGGCCTTGCCGGCGGTCGTGGTGGCTCTCGCCTCGGCGACGTCCGCGCGCAGCACGCTGAACGGCTTACCGCCGTCCACCGCGTCGAGGGTGGCCGTCAGCGTGGTCTTGTCGGCGCTGCGCGGGGCCTGGACGTCGTTGAGGGAGACGGCGAGGGGGACGTTCACCGACTTGTTCAGCAGGGAGACGTCCAGGCCGGTGCGCAGGACGACGGCGCTCGCGCGGCCGTGGTCGCCGGTGGCGTGCGCCGGGCTCACGCCGGTCAGTGCCAGGGGCCCGGCGGCGAGGGCCGTGACGGTCGCGACGGTCGCCAGCCGGCGTACGGGCATGCGGAAGGAAGGGCTGTTCACGGTGGGGACTCCAGGAGAGACAGGCTCGGGACCCGGAAAGAATCGCCGCACCGCGCACACCGCGTCAGCGATCCGACGCCGCTTCACTCCAACGTGGCGACACCGAGGATCCATTCGAATCCCCCGGCACAGGCGTTCCCCGCCGTCACCCTCGCGGCCGCGGGGCCATGACCCCGGTTACTAGCCGACCACTCGTCCGTTCAGCACCACCCGGCGCGGTGAGGCCAGGACCCGTACGTCGGCCCGCGGGTCCTCGTCGTAGACGACGAGGTCGGCCGGGGCGCCCTCGTCCAGGCCGGGGCGGCCGAGCCAGGCGCGGGCGGTCCAGGTGCCCGCGGCGAGGGCCTCGACGGGCGGGATGCCGGCGGTGACGAGTTCGCCGACCTCGGCCGCGGCCAGACCGTGGGCGAGGCCGCCGCCGGCGTCGGTGCCGACGAAGACCGGGATCCCGGCGTCGTAGGCGCCGCGGACGGTGTCGTAGCGGCGTTCGTGGAGCCGGCGCATATGGGCCGACCAGCGTGGGAACCGGGCCTCGCCGCCGTCGGCGAGCTGCGGGAAGGTGGCGATGTTGACCAAGGTGGGGACGATGGCGACGCCGCGTTCGGCGAACAGCGGGACGAGGTCCTCGGTCAGGCCCGTCGCGTGTTCGATGCAGTCGATGCCCGCCTCGACGAGGTCGCGCAGGGAGTCCTCGGAGAAGCAGTGCGCGGTCACGCGGGCGCCCAGGCGGTGGGCCTCGGCGATCGCCGCCTCGACGGCCTCGCGGGGCCAGCAGGCCGACAGGTCGCCGAGGTCGCGGTCGACCCAGTCGCCGACCAGCTTGACCCAGCCGTCGCCGCGCCGGGCCTCCTGGGCGACGTAGGCGACCAGGTCCTCCGGCTCGATCTCCCAGGCGTAGTTGCGGATGTAGCGGCGGGTGCGGGCGATGTGCCGCCCGGCGCGGATGATCTTCGGCAGGTCCTCGCGGTCGTCGATCCAGCGGGTGTCGGAGGGCGAGCCGGCGTCGCGGATGAGCAGCGTGCCCGCGTCCCGGTCGGTCAGGGCCTGCTTCTCGGCGACGTCCTCCGGGACCGGGCCGTGCCGGTCGAGTCCGACGTGGCAGTGCGCGTCGACGAGGCCGGGCAGGGCCCAGCCGACGACCGTGCGGATGTCGCGGGCGCCGGCGGGACGGTCGTAGGAGATGCGGCCGTCGACCACCCACAGTTCGTCCCTGACGTCCTCGGGTCCGACGAGCACCCGTCCCTTCACGTGCAGCACCGTGCGATCGCTCATGCACCGCACCTTAGTGAGCGGGCCGCCGGGACTCGAAGGGGGCCGGTGTGCGCGGGACTCGGCGCGCAGGGGGGTGAGGGCCGGCGGTTACCCTCGACGGGATCGGACCCGCTGTGATCGAACCTGCCGTGAGTGAAGAGAGCTTTGCCGTGACGCATCCGTTTCTGGACCTGGCCCCGCTCGGCGCGGACCGCTTCGCCGCGATCGAGGACCGCGTGGCGCGGCTGCTGAGCACCGGGCAGGACGTCGTGATCATGCAGGGCGAGGCGCTGCTGCCGCTGGAGGGCGCGATCCGTGCCGCGGCCGGTCCGGGCACGACGGCGCTGAACGTCGTCACGGGGCCGTACGGGCAGACCTTCGGCGACTGGCTGCGGGACTGCGGTGCCACGGTGATCGACCTGGCGGTGCCCTTCCACACGGCGGTGACGGCCGAGGAGATCCGGCAGGCCTTCGCCGAGCACCCGGAGATCGACTTCGTGTCGCTGGTGCACGCGGAGGCGGCGACCGGCAACACCAACCCGGTCGCGGAGATCGGTGAGGTCGTGCGGGCGCACGGGGCGCTGTTCTACCTGGACGCGGTGGCCTCGGTCGGGGCCGAGCCGGTGCTGCCGGACGCGTGGGGCGTGGACCTGTGCGTGATCGGCGCGCAGAAGGCGATGGGCGGTCCGGCCGGAGTGTCGGCGGTGTCGGTGAGCGAGCGGGCCTGGGCGCGGATGGCGGCCAATCCGAAGGCGCCGCGGCGGTCGTACCTGTCGCTCCTCGACTGGAAGGAGCGGTGGATCGACGGCGGCCGCAAGGCGCTGCTGCACGCGCCCGCGCAGTTGGAGATGCTGGCCCTCGAGGCCTGTGTGGAGCGGATCGAGGCGGTCGGCCTGGACGCCGTGATGCTCCGGCACGCGTCCGCCGCGGCGGCGACCCGGGCCGGGGCGGTCGCGCTCGGTGGCGGGCTGGAGCCGTACGTGTACGAGGCGCGGGACGCGGCGCCGGTCGCCACGACGCTGCGGGCGCCGTCCGGGGTGGTGGCGTCGGAGCTGGTCCGGCTGGCGCTGGAGGCGGATCCGGCGGTACCGCTGGCGGCGGGCGGCGGCGCGCTGGCCAAGGAGATGATCCGCGTCAACCACTACGGCGCGGACGCGACGCCGGGCGCGGTGCGGGCGAGTCTGGCGGCCCTGGGCGCGGCGCTCTCCGAGCAGGGGCTGGCGGCGGATGTGGAGGCGGCGCTGCGGGCCGTCGAGGAGGCGTGGCGGTAGTCGTCGGCTGTCTCGTACCGGGACACCGTTGTCAGTGCCCCGTGCCATGCTGCGCGTATGACCTCTGACACAACTGCCGGGTCCCCTCTCACCCTCCCCGACGGCCGTCCCGTGCCGCACCTCAGCGGTGACGAGCGGGCCATGCTCGAGAGCTGGCTGGACTTCCACCGGGCCACGCTGGAGCTGAAGTGCGCCGGGCTGGACGACGCGCAGGTGCGGATCGCGGCGGCCGAGCCGTCGTCGCTGACCCTGCTCGGGCTGGTGCAGCACCTCGCCGTGGTCGAGCGGAACTGGTTCCAGCGGGTGGCCGGCGGGCTCGCCGTACCGCCCCTGTTCGAGGACGCGACGGGCTACGCGCTGGATCCGGCGCGGGGGCTCGACGAGGCGCTCGGGATCTGGCGGCGGGAGATCGCGCGGGGGCGGGAGCTGTGCGCCGGGCTGCCGCTGGACCGTCTCGGGCGGGTCGCCGAGGGGCCGGTGCCGGGCATGGAGGTCAGCCTGCGCTGGGTCTTCCTCCACATGATCGAGGAGTACGCGCGGCACAACGGTCACGCCGATCTCCTGCGCGAACGCATCGACGGAGTGACCGGGGCTTGAATTCAACTCGCTTTCCGGGATCTCCCGCATGTAAGCTGGCACACAATTAAGAATTCTTTCAAGAACAGCTTCCCGTATTCTTCTGCCCGCTTTTCCCGGTCCTAAACGCGCAGATTTTGAGGACACTCCGAGGGGAAATTCTGGCAGATCCCGTGGGGCTTACACGGCTGTGACGCGTTACACATCGCGACCGCTTTGCCCGGTAATTCCCGGACAATATGGGGCGTTCCGCCGCCTCGCTGCGTGAGTCCCCGCGCTCGCGCGATAACACAGACGCGGCGCATATGTAACCCCGATCGGCGATGCAATTTTGAATTTCGCTGGGTAAGTTCAATTCGCATGACTGCCGTACAAGCAGATCCGCAAATCGACCGCCCCTCGGTGGCTGACGGAGCCGCACTCTGGCGGATGGCGAAGGACTCGAAGGTTCTCGACCTGAACTCGTCCTACAGCTATCTGCTGTGGTGCCGCGACTTCGCCGCCACCTCGGCCGTCGCCCGCGACGAGCAGGGCGAGCCGATGGGGTTCATCACCGGGTACGTGCGGCCGGACAGCCCGCGCACCCTGCTGGTCTGGCAGGTGGCGGTGGACGAGGCCCACCGCGGGCGCGGACTGGCCGCCGCGCTGCTCGACGGCCTGGTCGCACGGACCACGGCCGAGCTGGGGGTGACGACGATGGAGACCACCATCACCCCGGGCAACACCGCCTCGGAGCGCCTGTTCACGTCGTTCGCCGAGCGTCACGGCGCCCGGCTGGAGCGCGAGGTGCTGTTCGACACGGGCCTGTTCCCCGACGGGCCGCACGACGCAGAGGTGCTGTACCGCATCGGCCCCCTGCCCCACTGACTTTCCCGACGTCCCGCCCGACTCCCGCAGACTTCCCCACGCACCGAGGAGCGATTCTTCGTGACCATCACCCAGCCCGACCTGAGTGTCTTCGAGACCGTCGAGTCCGAGGTACGCAGCTACTGCCGCGGCTGGCCCACCGTCTTCGACCGTGCGGTGGGAAGCCGCATGTACGACGAGGACGGCCATGAGTACCTCGACTTCTTCGCCGGAGCGGGGTCACTGAACTACGGGCACAACAACCCGGTCCTGAAACGCGCGCTGATCGACTACCTGGAGCGGGACGGCGTCACGCACGGGCTCGACATGTCGACCACCGCGAAGCGCACGTTCCTGGAGGCCTTCCAGAACCTGCTGCTGCGCCCGCGCGACCTGCCGTACAAGGTCATGTTCCCGGGCCCGACCGGCACCAATGCCGTGGAGGCCGCGCTGAAGCTGGCGCGCAAGGTGAAGGGGCGCGAGTCGATCGTGTCGTTCACCAACGCCTTCCACGGCATGTCGCTGGGCTCGCTGGCCGTCACCGGCAACGCCTTCAAGCGGGCCGGCGCCGGTATCCCGCTGGTGCACGGCACCCCGATGCCGTTCGACAACTACTTCGACGGCACGGTCGAGGACTTCCTGTGGTTCGAGCGGCTGCTGGAGGACCAGGGCTCCGGCCTCAACAAGCCGGCCGCCGTGATCGTCGAGACCGTGCAGGGCGAGGGCGGCATCAACGTGGCCCGGCCCGAGTGGCTGCGCGCCCTGTCCGAGCTGTGCGAGCGGCAGGACATGCTGCTGATCGTCGACGACATCCAGATGGGCTGCGGCCGTACCGGCGCCTTCTTCTCCTTCGAGGAGGCGGGCATCACGCCGGACATCGTCACCGTCTCGAAGTCGATCAGCGGTTATGGCATGCCCATGTCGCTGTGCCTGTTCAAGCCCGAGCTGGACGTCTGGGAGCCCGGCGAGCACAACGGCACCTTCCGCGGCAACAACCCCGCGTTCGTCACGGCCACCGCGACCCTGGAGACGTACTGGGCCGACGGCAGCGCGATGGAGAAGCAGACCCGCAAGCGCGGCGAGCAGGTCGAGCAGGCGCTGATCTCCATCACCGAGGAGAACCTGGCCGACGTGAAGGAGTACCGGGGCCGCGGCCTGGTGTGGGGCCTGGAGTTCCACGACAAGGCCCGCGCGGGCAAGGTCGCCAAGCGCGCCTTCGAGCTCGGACTGCTCATCGAGACGTCCGGCCCGGAGAGCGAGGTCGTGAAGATGCTCCCGGCCCTGACCATCACACCCGAGGAGCTGGACGAGGGCCTGAGCGTGCTGGCCCGCGCCGTCCGAGAGACCGCCTGACCAACCGAGCACCACTCAACTAGGAGGCATCGCAGCACCGTGATTGTCCGTTCGTTCAAGGAGATCGAAGGTACCGACCGGCACGTGAAGGCGGCGTCCGGTACGTGGGAGAGCAAACGCATCGTCCTCGCCAAGGAGAAGGTCGGCTTCTCCCTGCACGAGACGATCCTGTATGCGGGTACGGAGACGTCGATGTGGTACGCGAACCACATCGAGGCCGTCGTCTGCACGGAGGGCGAGGCCGAGCTGACCGACCACGAGACCGGGCTGACGCACACCATCACGCCCGGCACCATGTACCTCCTGGACGGGCACGAGAGGCACACGCTGCGGGTCAAGAAGGACTTCCGCTGCCTCTGCGTGTTCAACCCGCCCGTGACCGGACGGGAGGACCACGACGAGAACGGCGTCTACCCGCTGCTCACCGAGGAGGTGTGACGTTTCCATGACCGCCACCACCGACACCACCACCGGTATCCCCGACCTCTACCCCAGTCGCGGTGCCGCCGAGGCGCTGACCCCGCGCCAGGACCCGGTCGTCTGGGGCGCACCCGACGCCCCGGGGCCGGTCTCCCCGGCCGACCTGCTGTCCTTCGAGCGCGACGGCTTCCTGGCCATCGACGAGCTCATCAGCGACGACGAGGTCGCGGTCTACCGCAACGAGCTCAACCGGCTGGTGCACGACCCGGACATGCGGGCCGACGAGCGGTCGATCGTCGAGCCGAAGTCCAAGGAGATCCGCACGGTCTTCGAGGTGCACAAGATCAGCGAGGTGTTCGCCCGGCTGGTCCGCGACGAGCGGGTGGTCGGACGGGCGCGGCAGATCCTCGGTTCGGACGTGTACGTCCACCAGTCGCGGATCAACGTCAAGCCGGGGTTCGGCGCCAGTGGCTTCTACTGGCACTCGGACTTCGAGACGTGGCACGCCGAGGACGGTCTGCCGCGGATGCGCACGGTGTCGGTCTCGATCGCGCTGACCGAGAACTTCGACACCAACGGCGGACTCATGATCATGCCGGGGTCGCACAAGACGTTCCTCGGGTGTGCGGGTGAGACGCCGAAGGACAACTACAAGAAGTCGCTGCAGATGCAGGACGCGGGCACGCCCTCGGACGAGGCGCTGACCCAGATGGCCACGCAGCACGGCATCAAGTTGTTCACGGGCAAGGCCGGATCGGCGACCTGGTTCGACTGCAACGCCATGCACGGCTCCGGCGACAACATCACCCCGTTCCCGCGCAGCAACGTGTTCATCGTGTTCAACAGTGTGGAGAACACGGCGGTGGAACCCTTCGCGGCGCCGGTGCGGCGACCGGAGTTCATTGGCGCGCGGGACTTCACGCCCGTGCGGTGACCGCCGGTCGGCCGTGAGACGGCCGTGACAGAGCTGCCGGGTGGGGCCTCCTCGTGTGGGACGGGAGGCCCCACCCGGTTTTTCATGCCGTCATGCCGTCATGCCGTCAGGGCGTCCAGGAGCCGGTCGACGTCCGCCGCGGTGTTGTAGAGGTGGAACGCCGCCCGCAGATTGCCGGCCCGGTCGGAGACCTCGATGCCCGCCCGGCTCAGCTCGCCCTGCCGGTGGCCGAGCCCGGGCACCGACACGATCGCCGAGCCCGGCGCGGGCACCGGCTCGTGGCCCAGCCCGGCGAGCCCGGCCCGGAACCGGTCCGCGAGGCCGACGTCGTGGGCGTGTACGACGTCGACGCCGATCTCCTCCAGCAGCTCCAGCGACGCACGCAGCCCGGCGTAGGTGAAGAGGGCCGGGCTGACATCGAACCGCCGTGCGGAGTGGGCGAGTTCCTCGACGGGGCCGTAGCAGCTGTCCCAGGGGCGTTCCCCGGCGACCCAGCCCGCGAGCAGCGGCGTGAGCCCGCCGAAGTCCCGCGGGGCGACGAAGAACGAGGCCCCGTGCGGGCCCAGCAGCCACTTGAATCCGACAGCGGCGAGGAAGTCGTCCGCGTCGGCGTCCATCGGCAGCCAGCCGGCCGACTGCGAGGCGTCGACGTAGGTACGGGCGCCATGGGCCCGGGCGGCGGCACGCACGGACGGCAGGTCGGCGAGGCGGCCGTCGGCGGACTGGGCGGCGCTGACCGCGACCAGCGCGGTGTCCGGGCGGACGGACTCGGCGAGCCGTTCCAGCGGCACGGCGCGCACCTTGAGGTCGCCGCGCGTGTGGAACGGGTTGACCAGCGAGGAGAAGTCGCCCTCCACCGTGAGGACTTCGGCCCCCGCGGGCAGCGAGGCGGCGATCAGCCCGCCGTACTCGGCGACCGAGGCACCGGTCGCGACGCGCTCGGCCGGAACGCCGGCCAGCCGGGCGAAGGACGCGCGGGCGGCCTCCACGTCCTCGTACAGGGGACCCAGCGGCGTGCCCTCGGCACGCATCCGCACCGCCGACTGCACGGCGCCGACGGTCCGGGCGGGCAGGAGCCCGTTGCTCGCGGTGTTGAGGTAGGTGTGCTTCGGGGTGAACTCGGCACGGACGAGGTTCTCGAAGGTCTCCATGGGTCCACTCTGCGTCCCCGGGATCTCCCCGTCCATTGCCGATTTCTGCGTGACGCCGCTAAGGAGCGCTTATGAGTGGGCTCCGACCTGGGCGTTTCAGCGCTGGGGCACGGCGCAGCCGTCCGGGCCGCAGGCGTCCGCGTCGTCGCCGCCGTCGACGATCTTCAGCGGCGAGGCCTCGCCGTACGCCTGGGCGAGGGCCCGGGCGAAGACCTCGGCGGGCTGGGCACCGGAGACGCCGTACTTGCGGTCGAGGACGAAGAAGGGCACCCCGTTCGCCCCGAGCTGCGCGGCCTCGCGCTCGTCGGCGCGGACCTCGTCGGCGTACGCGCCCGGGTCGGCGAGCACCGCGCGCACGGCGTCCGGGTCGAGACCGGCGGCCGAGGCGAGCTCCACCAGCCGCTCGTCGTCGTTGAAGACGGACCGCTCCTCGGCGAAGTTGGCCCGGTAGAGCAGGTCGAGCAGCTGCTCCTGGCGGCCCTGGTCCTTGGCGAAGTGCAGCAGGCGGTGCATGTCGAAGGTGCTGCCGTGGTCGCGGCCCCGGGTGCGGTAGTCGAGGCCCTCCGCCGACGCCTGGGCGCCCAGGTTGTCCTCCCCGGCCTCGGCCTGCGCGGCGCTCATCCCGTACTTCTTGGTGAGCATCGTGATCACGGGCTGGATGTCGTCCTTGGCGCGGCCGGGGTCCAGCTCGAAGGAGCGGTGCACGACCTCGACCTCGTCGCGGTGCGGGAAGTCCCGCAGCGCCTTGTCGAAGCGGGCCTTGCCCACATAGCACCAGGGGCAGGCGATGTCGCTCCAGATCTCGACGCGCATGTCTCGGCTCTCTCCAGGTCGTACGGGTACGGAGACTCCCTCCGCCGAGTGGATGAACGTTCAAGCAGCTGGGTTCATTCCCCGGCCAGGGCGAGACGCATCCGCAGATGGTGAGCCCCCGGGTCGACCGGTTCCGGGACCCAACCCTGCCGCCGGTAGAACCCCTGCGCCCGCAGATTGTCGACGTGCACGTCGAGCACGGCCGTCCGCCTGCCGTCGGCCCGCCATTCCTCCACACAGGCCGCGTGCAGGGCGGTGCCGACGCCGGCGCGCCAGTGGCCGGGATCGACGTGGAACTGGAAGAGCTTCACGGTGTCCGCCGCGGCGTCCTCGGGGGTGCGGAAGGAGGCCAGGCCGACGATGCGGCCCGCTTCCACGACGCACAGCACACGGCCGTCCGGCCGGGTGAGGGCAGTGCGCCAGGATGCGGACCAGTCGGTGCCGTCCTGCGGCACCCCGTCGGGGTAGTACGTGGCCCGGGCCCGGGCGTGCAGCGCGACGACGTCCGCCACCTCGGCGGGCAGGACGGTGCGGATCACACGGTCGGGGATCACTCGGTCGTTGATCATGCAACGGAGGACGAGAGAGCCCGGGGCCGCGGTTCCCGGCCCGGCCTCAGCTTCCGTCGCGCAGGTCGTTCGGCCAGGACGGCCTGAACTCGATGTGGTCGTACGTCACCACGCAGCCCTCCCCCATCGGGGACTGGGTCATGAAGCCGACCAGGGCCGCGCCGGTCTCCTTCTCGTCGCCGAGGGTGAAGAGGCGGACGAAGGTCCAGCGTTCGCCGTCCCGGGAGGCGTGGAAGGCGAAGGCCCGGCCGGTGCGGCTGATCCGAAGCCAGACGGAACTGCCGTCCACAGTGAAGGAGTTGGCGTCGTCGGAGTGCCCCCGGGTGACCACCGTACAGACGGTGGGGACGTCCGGGGAGTACTCCAGACAGAGCTTGGCCCAGGCCCGCTCCCCCACGTGGACGTAGAGCACCCCGGCGTCGAAGGCCGCGCCGAACCCGACGGTGACCTTGGCGATCAGCTGGAAGTCCCCTTCGGGCGCCCCGAGCAGCCGGGGCGCGTCGGAAGCGGGGTCCAGCCCCTCCCCGGTGGGCGGCACGAACCGATCCTGCCGCGCCCCGGCCCACCCGGTGAGCACGCCGTCCTCGTAGGACCAGTGGCCGTCGGGCCCGTACGTACGCAGACCGAAAGGAAGTTCGGGAAGTTCGAGATCCATTCGACCGAGTCTTTCAGGTCCCACCGTCAGGGGCGCGGGACTGTGTCAATTTGCGGCTCCGCCGCGTGGGCGCGATCAACCACAACGAACCGGCAGACCGCGGATCACCGCACCCCCACGGCGCTAACGCTCCAAACGCCCGTTGAACCGACGAGGCAGACCCAGCGGGTTCTCGTCCCGCAGCTCCACCGGCAGCAACGCCTCCGGGGCGTTCTGATAGGCAACCGGCCGCATCCACCGCTCGATCGCCGTCCCGCCCACCGACGTGGACGTCGACGTCGTGGCCGGGTACGGCCCACCGTGGTGCTGAGCCGCCGCGACGGCGACACCCGTCGGCCAGCCGTTCACCAACACCCGCCCCGCCAGCGGCGTCAGCTCCGCGAGGATCTCCGCACCGCGGCCCTCGCCCGCGGCCTCCTCCTCGGACAGCTGCACCGTCGCCGTGAGGTTCCCCGGCAGGCGCGACAACACCGCCTTCACCTCGGTCTCGTCCTCGTAGCGGGCCACCACGGTGACCGGCCCGAAGCACTCCTCCAGGAGCAGGTCGTGCTCGCCCTCCGCGGCCAGCCTGCTCGCCGGCACCGTAAGGAACCCCGCGCTGACGGTGTGCTCGCCGCCCGCGCCGGGGGTGACCGGGGAGTCGACGTCGGGCAGTTCGGCCCGCTCGGCGACGCCGGCCACGAAGTTGTCGCGCATGCGGTGGTCGAGCAGGACCCCGGCGTCGGTGTCGCTGACGGCGTCCGTCAGCGACTTCAGCAGGGCGTCGCCCGCGGCACCGGCCGGCGCGAGGACGAGACCCGGCTTCACGCAGAACTGGCCGACGCCCAGCGTCATCGAACCGGCGAGCCCGGCGCCGATCGCCTCGGCCCGCTCGGCCGCCGCGGCCTCCGTGACGACGACCGGGTTCAGCGAGCCCAGCTCGCCGTGGAAGGGGATCGGGACCGGGCGGGCCGCCGCCGCGTCGAAGAGGGCGCGGCCACCGCGCACGGAGCCGGTGAAGCCGGCCGCCGCGACCAGCGGGTGCTTGATCAGCTCGACGCCCGCCTCGAAGCCGTGGACCAAGCCCACGACGCCCTCGGGGACGTCGTGCCGGGCGGCGGCGCGGCGCAGCACCTTGGCGACGTACTCGGACAGGGCCGGGTGGTCCGGGTGGGACTTGACGACGACCGGGCAGCCGGCCGCGAGGGCGCTCGCGGTGTCGCCGCCCGCGACCGAGAAGGCGAAGGGGAAGTTCGACGCCGCGTAGACGGCGACGACGCCCAGCGGCACCTTGTAACGGCGCAGGTCGGGGATGGGCGGGGTCGCGGTGTCGTCGGGGTGGTTGATGACGACGTCGAGGAAGGCGCCCTCGTCGACGATGTCCGCGAAGGCGCGCAGCTGGTAGCAGGTGCGGGCGAGCTCGCCGGTCAGCCGGACCGGGCCGAGCGCGGTCTCGGCGTCGGCGGTCTCGACGAGACCGCCCCTGGCCGTCTCCAGCTCGTCGGCGGCGGTGCGCAGGAAGGCCGCGCGGACCGTGCGGTCGGCGAGGGCGCCGCGTGCCTCGTGCGCGGCGCGGACGGCGGCGTCGACCTCCTGGGCTGTGGCCTCCACCGCAACCTGCTCACGCTGCTTCCCGGTTCGGGGGTCGACACTCCAGACTGGTGCTGCTGCCACCGCGGGTCCCTCCACACATGTATTGCCGCAGTACTGGGTCACCCACCAGGGGCGTTCGATATACTGAACGCTGTCTCTGATGATGAATACGCTGTGGAGACTATTTCCCGTCCAACGAAGGGGTCAAGGGCGATGTCGGCTGGCGAGACGGGCGGCGGGGCGCAGGTCAAGTCCGCGGTGAGAACGGTTGAACTGCTCGAATACTTCGCCGGAAGCCCCGGCATGCACTCCCTCGCGGCGGTCCAGGAGGCCGTGGGGTATCCCAAGTCCAGCCTCTACATGCTGCTGCGCACTCTGGTCGAACTGGGCTGGGTGGAGACGGACGCGACGGGCACGCGGTACGGCATCGGCGTGCGGGCCCTGCTGGTCGGCACGTCGTACATCGACGGTGACGAGGTCGTCGCGGCGGCCCGCCCGACCCTGGACCGGCTCTCGGACGACACGACCGAGACGATCCACCTCGCCCGCCTCGACGGCACGAACGTCGTCTATCTGGCCACCCGCCAGTCCCAGCACTATCTGCGTCCCTTCACCCGGGTCGGCCGCCGGCTGCCGGCGCACTCCACGTCCCTCGGCAAGGCGCTGCTGAGCACGTACTCGGACGAGCAGGTGCGCAAGATGCTCCCTGAGACGCTGCCCGCGCTGACCGAGCACACGATCACCGACCGGGAGAAGCTCATCGAGGAGCTGCACCAGGTGCGGGACCAGGGCTTCGCGGTGGACCGCGAGGAGAACACGCTGGGGCTGCGCTGCTTCGGTGTGGCGATCCCGTACCGCACCCCGGCGCGCGACGCGATCAGCTGCTCCGTGCCGGTGGCGCGGCTGACCCCGGCGCACGAACAACTGGTCAAGGACGCCCTCTTCGACGCACGGGACCGGCTGACACTGGCCACCCGTAGGCTCTGAGACATGAATGTCGAGCTGCGCCCCGTCCACGACAGCGATCTGCCGGTCTTCTTCCGGCAGATGAACGACCCCGAGTCCCTGAGCATGGCGGCCTTCACCCCGGAGGATCCGGCCGACCGGGCCGGCTTCGACACCCGCTGGTCCCGGATGCGCTCCTCGCCCGATGTCGTCGTCCGTACGGTCCTGGCCGACGGGGACGTGGTCGGCAGCGCGGGGGTGTACGGGGTGCCGGGTGAGCGCGAGGTGACGTACTGGGTCGACCGCGCGTACTGGGGCAAGGGCATCGCCACGCAAACGCTGCGGGCGCTGCTCGCCGAGGTGCCCGAGCGCCCGCTGTACGCGCGCGCGGCGTCGGACAACACGGGGTCGCTGCGCGTGCTGGAGAAGTGCGGGTTCCTGGTGACGGCGGCGGCCCGCGGGTTCGCCCCGGCCCGCGGTGCCGAGATCGACGAGACGGTGCTCATCCTGGAGGGCTGAGGCGCCGAGCCCCTCTCCCCCGCCCGGCGGAGGCGGATCGTCGCCGGGCAGGAGGTGCCGGCGGCCCGGCGTGCGGGAGCCTGATCGCATGACGCAGTCGCTCGCTCCCGCCGCCCGCCCCACCACCGGCCCCGGCCGCGCCCGGCGGATCCTCCGTGCCGTCGCCGTCGTCTCCTGTGTCCCGTACCTCGGCCTCAAGACCGCCTGGATCGCCGGAGGTCACGTGGGGATACCCGAGGGCACCTCGCCGACCGGGCCACGCCGCTGATGAACCTCGCCTACGCTGGCCAGATGCTCGTCGGGCTCCTCGTCGCCGCCATCGGCGTCTACCACTTCGCCGAGCGCGCGGCCGCGCGGCGGGCGGTGTGAGCGCGGTCGTCCGGTCGCTGTTCGGCCGGCGGGCGCGGCTGCGCTGGATCCATCTGATCCTCGGCGGTGCGCTGGCCATGCCGTACGTCCTGGTCGGCTCGGCGGTCGTCGGCCCGGTCACCGGCTCGGCGGACGTCTTCGGCTCCTTCCCCCTCCAACTCGCCTCGTTCGCCGTGGGCCTGCCGCTGGCGGCCGTCAGCTCGCTGTTCCCGCTGACCCGGCCGCTGGAGTCGGCCGCGGTGCGCTGGCTGTGCGGGGTGGACACGGACCGGCTCGCCCCCGGGCCCGCACGCACGCGCGGCGAGAAGGGCCGCACGGCCGCCTGGTTCACGCTGCATCTCGGGGTCGGCGGGATCATCGCGGGCATGTCGCTGGCGCTGCCGCCGTTCGCCGTCACGCTGATCGTGCTGCCGCTCCTCGCCGGGCTGCGCGGCGACCGGCTGGGGCTGCCCGAAGTGCTGGACCACGCCTGGGCGTTGGCGCTCGCCCCGGTCGCGGGGGCGCTCTCCCTCGTGGCCCTCGCCGGCTGCGCGGCCGGCTGCGGTGCGCTGCTGGCCCGCTGGGCGCCCCTGCTGCTCGGTCCCACGCCCCGGGAGCGGCTCGCCGCCGCGGAGGCCCGCGCGGCCGACCTGGCCGTGCGCAACCGGCTGGCGCGGGAGCTGCACGACTCCGTCGGCCACGCCCTGAGCGCGGTCACCCTCCAGGCGAGCGCGGCCCGCCGGGTCCTCGGCTCCGACCCGGAGTTCGTCCGCGAGGCCCTCGCCTCGATCGAGGACACGACCCGGCGCACGGTCGGTGAACTCGACGCCGTACTGGGTGTGTTGCGCGAGGGCGACGCCCCCGGCACGGCTCCGGCGCCCACCCTCGCCGCCGACCTCGACGGGCTGCTGCGGCGTACCCGGGCGGGCGGGCAGCGGGTGGCGGCCACCGTGGACGCCGACCCGGAGGCCCTGCCCCCGCTGCTGTCGCGGGAGGCCTACCGCATCGTCCAGGAGGGGCTGAGCAACGCCCTCAAGCACGCCGGTGAGGGGGCGGCCGTGGACGTGCGGATCGCGGTGGCGGACGGGGAGCTGGAGATCACCGTGGAGAACCCGGTCACCGGCCCCGCGCCTTCCCGCACCGGCGGCGGTCACGGGCTGCGGGGCATCGCGGACCGGGCCAGACTGCTGGGCGGCACGGCGACGGCGGGACCGACCGCGACGGCGGCGGGAGAGACGGCGGCACCCCGGCCGGGCAGCACCTCGCCGGCGGGACCGACCGCTCCTCAGACCTGGCGGCTGCACGCGCGCCTGCCGATGAAGGGCCCCGCATGACCCCGCCCGGCCCCGATCCCGTTGAAGGAACCCGTATGAACCGCCCGGCCCCGATCCGTGTCGTCCTCGCCGACGACGAGCGCATGGTGCGCACCGCGCTGCGCGCCATCCTCTCCGCCGAGCCCGACCTGGACGTGGTGGGCGAGGCGGCCACCGGCGCCGAGGCGGTGTCGGTCGTCCGGGAGCTGCGGCCGGACGTGTTCCTCATGGACGTGCGGATGCCGGAGACCGACGGGATCCGCGCCACCGAGCAGATCCTCGCCACGCTCGACGACCCGCCGCGGATCGTCGTGGTGACGACGTTCGAGAACGACTCCTACGTCTACGACGCGCTGCGGGCCGGAGCCGCCGGGTTCCTGCTGAAGCGGGCGGACGCCGACGCGCTGGTGCAGGCGGTCCGGCTGGTGGCGCGCAGCGACAGCCTGCTCTTCCCGGCGGCCGTGCGCACCCTGGCGACCGAGCACGCCCGCGCGCACCCGGCGCCGCCCGCGTGGGTGGCGAAGCTCACGGGGCGCGAGGCGGAGGTGCTGCGGCACATGGCGCGGGGGCTGACCAACGCGGAGATCGCCCGTCTGATGGAGGTCGGCCCGGCCACGGTGAAGTCCCACGTCGCGGCGGTCCTGGCCAAGACCGGCACCCGGGACCGCACACAGGCGGTGATCGCCGCGTACGAGGCCGGGTTTCTGAACGGCGGATGAGAATCCGCCCCGCCGGATGAGAAACCAGGACGGACGGGAACGATCCGCCCGGCGTGGCTCGTCCTTCAGTTCGGAATGAACAAGACGATCAGGCGCGCTTCGGTCTTCTCGCTGCTCCTGGTGCTCGCTCTGCTGGTCAGGGCGACCTGGGTGCAGTTCTACGACGGCCGGGCGCTGGCAGACGACAAGGACAACCGGCGGAACGCGATCGAGACGTACTCGGCGCCGCTCGGCAACATCATCGTGGGCGGCCGGTCGGTGACCGGTTCGGCGCCGACGAAGAAGAGCGACCTCAAGTACAAGCGGACGTACACCGACGGCGCGCTGTACGCGGCCGTGACCGGTTTCGCGTCGCAGGCGTACGCCCCGACCCAGCTGGAGGGCATCTACACCGACCTGCTCAACGGCACGGACAGCCGGCTGAAGTCCGTGATGGACACGGTCACCAACCAGCGGGCCGAGCCGGGCAACGTGGTCACGACCATCGACCCGGACGTGCAGAAGGCCGCCTACGAGGCGCTCGGCGACAAGAAGGGCGGTGCCGTCGCCGTCGACCCGAAGACCGGGAAGATCCTCGCGGCCGTGTCGACGCCGTCGTACAGCCCCTCCTCGCTGACCGACGCCAACACCGCGGGGACGGCCTGGCAGAAGCTCACCTCGGACCCGGAGAAGCCGCTGGTGAACCGTGCGCTGCGGCAGCCGCTGCCGCCCGGTTCGACGTTCAAGCTGGTCGTGGCGGCGGCCGCGCTGGAGGACGGGCTGTACTCGTCGGTGGACGAGAGGACGGACAGCCCGGATCCGTACACGCTGCCGGGCACCAGCCGGGACCTGACGAACGAGAACCCGAACGCGCCCTGCACGAACGCGACCATCCGCACGGCGCTGGAGTACTCGTGCAACAACGTCTTCGCCAAGATGGCCGTGAAGCTGGGCCAGGACAAGGTGAAGGCGATGGCTGAGAAGTTCGGCTTCAACGACGACGAGCTGGACGTGCCGGTCCGGGCCTACACGAGCGTGTACCCGTCGGACATGGACCCCGCGCAGACGGCCCTGACGGGCATCGGCCAGTTCGACGTCACCGCCACCCCGCTGCAGATGGCCATGGTGTCGGCGGCCATAGCCAACGGCGGCAAGCTGGTGTCGCCGCACATGGTCTCGCGGATCACCGACAGCGGTGGTGATGTGCTGGAGGACTACGACGACGCGGACACGAAGGAGATCGTCAGCCCCTCGACCGCCGAGCAGTTGCAGTCGGCGATGGAGACGGTCGTCGACAAGGGCACGGGCACGAACGCCCAGGTCCCGGGCGCGACCGTGGGCGGCAAGACGGGCACGGCCCAGCACGGCGAGAACAACAGCCAGGTGCCGTACGCCTGGTTCACCTCGTACGGCACGTCCGACTCGTCGGGCAAGGAGGTCGCCGTCGCGGTCATGGTCGAGCAGTCGGACGCGGCCCGCTCGGAGGTCAGCGGCAACGGCCTGGCGGCGCCGGTCGCCAAGGCCATGATGCAGGCGGCGCTGAAGGACTGAGGCTTCCCCGCTGAAGGCTTGAGGCTCCGCCACTGAACCCCCGCGGCCGATACGCCGTCTGTACAGACGAGACGGGCCGCCCCCTTCCCCCCGGGGGCGGCCCGTCCTCGTGTCACCGGCCGCCCGGCGTCACTTCACTCCCAGCAGCTGCTCGATCGGGTCGATGGCGAAGTACACGAGGAACAGCGCCGAGGTCCCCCACAGCAGCCAGTGGATCTCCTTGGCCTTGCCGAGGACGGTCTTGATGACGACGTAGGCGAGGAAGCCGGCGCCGATGCCGTTGGTGATGGAGTAGGTGAACGGCATCACGGCGATGGTGAGGAACGCGGGGATGGCGATGTCGTAGCGGTCCCAGTCGATGTGCTTGACCTGGGTCATCATCAGGAAGCCGACGGCGACCAGGGCCGGGGCGGCCGCCTGCAGCGGGACGATGGTGAGCAGCGGGGTCAGGAACAGCGCGAGGCCGAACAGGCCGCCGGTGACGAGGTTGGAGAAGCCGGTGCGCGAGCCCTCGCCGACACCGGCCGCGGACTCGATGTAGGAGGTCGCCGAGGAGGCGGAGGCCGCGCCGCCCGCGACGGCGGCGGCGCCGTCGATCAGCAGCACCCGGCCGAGGTTCGGGACCTTGCCGTCCTCGTCGAGCAGGCCGGCCTCGGCGCTGATGCCGACCACCGTGCCCATGGTGTCGAAGAAGTCGGACAGGATCAGCGTGAAGATCAGCAGGACGACGGTGATGACGCCGACGCCGGGAGCGGTGAAGGCGCCGAACAGGTCGAAGTCGCCGATGAGGCCGAAGTCGGGGGCGTCGACGAGGTTGTCCGGCCAGGACGGCGTGGTCAGGCCCCAGGACTTGATGTCGGCGAGGGAGTTGATCACGATCGCCAGCGCGGTCATGGTGACGATGCTGATGAGGATGGCGCCCTTGACCTTGCGGGCGAGCAGTCCGACCGTCAGCAGCACGCCGAGGCAGAAGACCAGCATCGGCCAGCCGGCGAGGGTGCCGGTGCCGCCCAGCTGAACGGGGACGGTGGTGTTGGCGGCGTCCGGGATGCGGCTGACGAACCCGGCGTCGACGAAGCCGATGAAGGCGATGAACAGGCCGATGCCCACGCTGATCGCCTGCTTGAGCGGCTGGGGTATGGCGTGCATGACGGCCTCGCGCAGACCGGTCACCACCAGCACGCAGATCAGCAGGCCTTCGAGGACGATCAGGCCCATCGCGTCGTCCCAGCTCATCAGCGGGGCGATCTGGAAGGCGACGACGGCGTTCAGGCCGAGTCCGGCGGCGAGCGCCAGGGGCAGGTTGCCGCCGACGCCCATGATGATCGTCATGACCGCGGCCACCAGGGCGGTGGCGGTGGTGAGTTGGACGGCGTCCAGCTGGTGCCCGAACTTGTCCTTCGCGCTGCCCAGAATGATGGGATTCAGGACAAGGATGTAGGCCATCGTGAAGAACGTGGCGAAGCCGCCGCGTATCTCGCGGCCGAAGGTGGACCCCCGCTCGGAGATCTTGAAGAACCGGTCGACGCTGTTCGCCGCCGGCGGGGCGGCGTCGGACCGGTCGGCCACCTTCTGCGATTCGGACATGGCGCGTGCTCCTCGATGCCTGGGTGATCGGTGTGCGGGTGCTGGCTGGATTTTCGTCGCGTTGGACCACGTTGAGGTGTGCTTCGTGTTACGAAATCGACGTCCGGCCGGCACCTCGGCCCTCCGGAGCCCCCTCCGGACGGCCGGACGGCACCGGCCGAGCCCCCTCGGCCGACAGGGCGGCGCCCCCGCCGCGGCGTCGTCGACTCGAAGGGCGGCGTGGCGACGCCGCCGTCCCAGGTGTTGCCCGCTCCGGCCCGTTTCGGGCGCCCACGACCTGACGTCCCGAAAGTTTCGGAGACACGGGCCGCACCCGCACCCGTTGACGCCCCGCGTCCCTCCGGTGAGACTCCGAAGGCCGCTCATTCAACAGAATCCCCCAGACTCCGACAGGAAGTGTCATGCGCCCCCGCATCGCCCGCACGCTCCTGCTCCCCTTCCTCGCCCTGACCGGCCTCCTGCTGACCCTCCTCAGCGCGCCGCCCAGCACCGCAGACCCCGGAGCCCCACCCGTGAAGCACAGCACGTACGCCGGCTATCTCTTCGCCTACTTCACCGGTGAGGGCACCGCCGACGGCGAGCAGATCCGCTACGCCCTCAGCCGCGGCAACGACCCGCTGCACTGGCGTGAGCTGAACGCGGGCAAGCCGGTGCTGACGTCCACGACCGGCGAGAAGGGCCTGCGCGACCCGTTCGTCATCCGCTCCCCCGAGGGCGACAAGTTCTACCTGATCGCCACCGACCTGCGGATGTACAAGAATTCCAGCGGCAGCTGGGACCAGGTCCAGCGGCACGGCAGCAAGTCGATCATGGTCTGGGAGTCCACCGACCTGGTCCACTGGACCGACCAGCGCCTGGTGAGGGTCTCCCCGGACAGCGCGGGCAACACCTGGGCCCCGGAGGCCTACTGGGACGACGAGCTCGACGCGTACGTCGTCTTCTGGGCGTCGAAGCTGTACGCCGACGACGACCCGGACCACAAGGGCGACACGTACAACAAGATGCTGTACGCGACCACGAAGGACTTCCGCACCTTCAGCGAGCCGAAGGTCTGGAACGACCCGGGCTACTCGGTGATCGACTCCACGGTCGTGAAGTACAGGGACGAGTACTACCGCTACACCAAGGACGAGCGGGACCCCGGCTCCTCCAGCCCGTGCTCGAAGTTCATCACCGGCGAGAAGTCGGCCTCCCTTACGTCCACCACGTACGACTTCGTGGCCGACTGCATCGGCAAGGGCGCGATGGACCGCGGCGAGGGGCCGACGGTGTTCAAGTCGAACACCGAGAAGAAGTGGTACCTGTTCATCGACGAGTACGGTGGCCGCGGCTACGTCCCCTTCGAGACCACCGACCTCGCCTCGGGCAAGTGGACCCCGTCGACGAACTACCAGCTCCCGGCGAGCCCCCGGCACGGCACTGTGCTCCCGGTGACGCAGCGGGAGTACGACCGCCTGCTGGCCGCCTACCCGAGCACCTCCACCTCGGTGGTGGACGCGACGGCCAAACACCAGAAGGGCTACGCGATCGTCACGGACAGCGCCTCGAAGGTCGTGCTGCCGATGGAGCCCAAGGCCGGTCTGCGCGACCTCGCGCCGGAGCTCTGGGTCGGTGAGGGCGCGAAGCTCAGCCCGAAGTCCGGCACCCGCCGCGACTTCCGCACGCCGCAGAAGTACACCGTGACGGCCGCCGACGGCACCGAACGCACCTGGACGGTCGAAGCGGTCCGCACCCGCAGTCCGATCCTGCCGGGCCTGAACGCCGACCCCGACGTGCACTACCTGAACGGCCGGTACTGGATCTACCCGACCACGGACGGCTTCCAGGGCTGGAGCGGCACCACGTTCAAGGCGTACTCGTCGAAGGACCTGGTGAACTGGAGGGACCACGGCGTCATCCTCGACCTGGGGCCGGACGTGAGCTGGGCCGACAAGAACGCCTGGGCACCCGCGATCGCCGAGCGGAACGGCACGTACTACTTCTACTTCTGCGCCGAGCAGCAGATCGGCGTGGCGGTCGCCGACTCCCCCGCCGGCCCGTTCAAGGACGCGCTCGGCAAGCCGCTGGTGGCCAAGGGCGGTTCGCTCAAGGGACAGATGATCGACCCTGCGGTCTTCACGGACGACGACGGCCAGGCGTACCTGTACTGGGGGAACGGCCACGGGTATGTGGTGCCGCTGAACGACGACATGGTGTCCTTCGACGCGTCGGAGGTGAAGGACATCACCCCGGACAACTTCCGCGAGGGTTCCTTCGTCATCAAGCGGAAGGGCACGTACTACTTCATGTGGTCGGAGGACGACACCCGCAGCGAGAACTACCACGTGGCGTACGCGACGGGACCGTCCCCGCTCGGCCCGTGGACCAAGCGCGGGACGGTCCTTCAGAAGCGGCCCGAGTACGGCATCCTCGCCACCGGCCACCACTCGGTGGTGAACGCCCCCGGCACCGACGACTGGTACATGGTCTACCACCGCTTCGCCCTCAACGGCCCCGGCCTGCCGGGCGGTGACGGCATGCACCGCGAGACCACCGTCGACCGCATGGAGTTCGCGGCCGACGGCACCATCGAGCCCGTGGTGCCGACGCTGGAGGGGATCAGCCCGGTCCGGCGGTGACGCCGCCCGGCCTCGGCCGACGAAGTGGGCATTGCCGTGGACGATCACTGTGTCGCGTGGGTCCCCGGCCGCTCCCCGGAGCGTGTCAGCCCGCCTCCTTCCACGGCTCCCAGTCGCCGAGCCAGGCCCCACGGGTCGCGGACCGGGCCTGCCGCGCGGTGAGCTGGGGCCGGTTGGCGGGGACGGTGACGACCGCGCCCGGCCCGGTGTTGCGGTACTCGGCGAAGCGCTGGGCCTGCCACGGGTACGCGTCCGACATGGTGGCGTAGGGCGCGACCGCGTCGATGCCCGGGCCGAGCCGGGTGTCCCGCACGGTGAGCATGGGGCGGGCGGTGGTGTCGGAGCTGGGCACCCAGGGCCGGGCCAGCTTGTAGGAGCCGTCGGGCGCCTCGCTGCTGACGCGGCTGCGGGTCACCAGGTAGCCGCGCGGATTGGCACCGGCGGTCGACGGCGCGAAGACGAAGCCGTAGGGGGCGCCGGCCAGGTCGGTCCGGGACAGGGTCCGGAAGTGGCACTGCTCGAAGACGGCGCTCGCCCGTCCGAAGACGAAGTCGACGTCGCCCTCGGCGTAGCAGTGGGTGAAGTACTGGCGGGCGAAGGTGCCGAGCGCCATGGAGTCGGCGTACAGGGTGTCCTGGTGGCCGAGGAACCGGCAGTGGTGGAAGGCGGAGCGGTCGCCCTGGACCTTGAGGGCGACGGCCTGGGTGCCGGTGATGTCGGGGTGGCCGGCGCGCAGCCAGTCGTTGGCGAAGGTGATGAAGCGGGCCGTGAAGCCGTCGGCCTGGACGGTGGTGGTGGCGGAGCCGGTCGTGCCGTGGGTGCCGCCACCCGGCTTGGGCGTGCCGGCCGCGTTGTCGTACACGACCACGACGTCACGGGGGTCCTCGCTCGCCCCGATCCAGGTCATCGCGGTGTGGGTGCGGTCCACGGCCACCGTCTCCCGGTAGGTGCCGGGGGCGATGACGAGGGTGTGCCCGGTTCCGTCCGCCGCGGCCACCGCGTCCCGGACGGTGGTGACGTCACCGGCGCCGCCGGGATGGACGTACAGCGTCCCGGGCGTCAGGCGTGCGGCCGGTGAGCCGTACCGGCCGAACGGGCGGGGGCGGCCGGCGGCCCGGGCGTGGGCCGGGGACGCGCCGAGCGCGGCGCCCGCTCCGGCGGTCAGCGTCAGGAATCGTCTTCTGGACAGGGGCATGCGGGTGCTCCTTCGATGTCACTGCGGGAGGAGCCGGGGCGGGCGCGCCCCCGGGGTGGGGGTGGGGTGCGGTCCGCCCCGGCCGGTGTCCGGGAGCGTCAGCGGATGCGGCCCGCGCCGGCCTGCCGGTCGACGATCTGCGGCACGGCCCTCGGCGAGTCGACCTTTGTGCGCAGGGCCGGCTTCCAGCCCGCGCCGGACTGCAGAATCTCGCCGGGGATCTCGGCGTTGTGCACGGCGATGAGATCGGTCCGCTTGCCGTTGACGTAGTTGTTCCCGGCGGTGAGAGGCGCCTCGTTCCACTTCTTCAGGGTCTTGCCGGCGCCGACTCCGGCGGACAGCGAGAAGGCGTTGTCCGTGGCGTACAGCTGCGAGGAGGCGCCGATGCCGAACGTGTAGGCGTACGGCTGGTCCTCGGTGACCACGAAGTGGTTGTTGTAGGCGTCGACCTGGCCGAACCGCACGCGCGGGGCCCGCTCGACGATGCCCTGGAAACGGTTGTGGTGCAGGGTGACCTTGAGCTTGCCCGTGTCGTCGGCGCCGGCGCTGTCGCTGTTGCCGATCAGCATGGTCTTGTCGTGGTCCTCGAAGGAGTTCCAGGACACCGTCACGTGGTTGGCGCCGCGCACGATGTCGAGCAGCCCGTCGTGCTGCTGGTAGACCTTGCCGAAGTAGGTGGGCAGGCTGCTGTCGGGGTAGCGGCCGTCGGTGAGCGTGTTGTGGTCGATCCACACATGGGTGGAGCCGTGGACCACCACGCCGTCGTACTCGGAGTTCCAGGCGCCGGTCTTGTTGTCGTCGGTCGGGTCCCACTGCGGGAAGCAGTCGATCGGGGCCTCGAAGGCGAGGTTGCGGACGATGACGTTGTCGACGCCCTTGATCTGCAGGCTGCCGCCGCGGATGCCGGCGCCCTTGCCCACACCGACGATGGTGGTGTTGGCGGGCACGTTCGCCTTGATGGTCTTGTCCTGCGCCGCGGCCGACGCGGCCCTCAGGTCCTCCTGCTCGCCGCTGACCGGCTTGTCGTGGCCCCAGACGGCGGGGTCGTAGGCGGCGAGGTACTTCTGCAGGTCGTACCCGGCGGCCGCGAACGCGTCGCAGCCCTCGGAGACGGCGTCGATCACGCCCTTGACCTTGATGATCTTCGGCGCGGACCCGCCGTCCTCCAGGGCGGCGCGGAACTGCTCCCAGGTGGTGACGGTGTGGACGTGCGCGGCGTCCGCCCGGGAGCCGCCCGTGGTCCCGGAGCCGTAGGAGGCCCATCCGTCGTTCGCCGCGAGCGTCTGGCGGGTGACGTCCCGGGGCTGGGCCTGCGCGCCGGTGCCGCTCAGGGACAGCACGAGCGCGGTGCAGCCGACGAGCACGGCCGCTCTCGCAATGGCATGATCATGACACTTCTGAACGTTCATGGTGCGGCTCTCTTCCTTCTCGGTCAGGGCGCGACAAGCCAGGGCGGCCGGCAGCCTGAACACCACAGGCCGCCCCACGGCGAAACTCAGCGGGAACTCAGCGGGAACCCAGCAGAAACTCAGCCCTTCTGCTGGTTCCATTCCTCCTGCGCGGCATTCAACTGCCCGGCAACCGTGTCCAGGAATTCCTTCGCACTCATCTTCCCGAGCAGCACCTTCTGGAAGTTCGGCTCATTGTCGGCCTTGGAGATCGTGTTCCAGTCCGGCAGGTAGTACGGCAGCTGCACGATCGTCGTCGACCCGTCCGACAACGCGTCAGCGGCCAGCTTCGTCGGCTCGGCCTTCGAGATCCACGAGTCCTTCGCCGCGTCCGTGTTCGACGGCACCTGCCCCGCCGTCTCGTTGAACTTCGAGTTCTCCGCCTTTGACGTGGCGAACTCGATGAACTTCCAGGCCGCGTCCTTGTTCTTGCCGCTCTTGAACAGCCCCAGCCCGTCGACGGGGTTGGACACCTGAACCCGCTTGCCGCCGGCACCGATCGGCTGCGGAATGCCCCGGAACTTCTCGACCCCCAGCGCCTTCACATGGTCCTGGTAGGACCCCAGGTTGTGATTCAGCATCCCGATCGTGCCGGAGTCCCACTGCGCGACCATCTTCGTGAAGTCGTTGTTGAGGTCGGCGGCCGGGGTGACCTTCTTGTACAGCGCCGCGTACTTCTCCAGCGCCGCCACGTTCCTGGGGTCGTTGACCGTGGTCTTCTCACCACTGGAATCCCAGAACGACGTGATGCCGGACTGCCCGTACATGGCGTCCAGCGCCTGCGCGATGGAACCCGCACCACCGCGAATGGTGTAACCGAACTCGTTCTCGCCCGAGTTCGTCAGCTTCTCGGCGGCCTCGAAGAACCGCTCCCAGGTCGTCGGCTCCTCGAGCCCCGCCTTCTTGAACAGATCGGTGCGGTAGTACAGCACACCGTTGTTCGCGGAGGTCGGGATCGAGTACAGCTTGTCGTCCCCGCCGCCGGCGGCCTTCAGCGACTCGACCATGTCCTTGTTGAGCTTGCCACTCAGCGACGACGAGCCGAGCCGCTCGTCGAGCGGCTCCAGCGCGCCCTGCGCGGCGAACCCGGCGAGCATCGCCGCGCCCACGCCGCCGACGTCCGGCAGGCCGCCGCCCTGGAGGGCGGTGTCGACCTTGGACTGGTACTCGGTCGAGGCGATCCCGACGTACTCGACCTCGATGTCGGGGTTCGCCTTCTCGAAGTCGGCGATGATCTCCTTCCAGATCTCGGTGCGGACACCGCCGTTGTTGTCCCAGAAGACGATCTTGCCCTTGCCGCTTCCGTCGGCGCCCTTGTCGCCGCCCGCCCCGCTGCCGTCGTCGCCACAGGCGGTCGCGGTCAGCGCGAGGACGGCCCCCAGGGCGACGGCGGCCGAGGTGCGGCGGCGCCCGCCTCTGCTGCCGGTGTGATTGCTGATCTTCATGGGTCGGCTCTCTTCTTTTGGATCCAGCGGAACTCGAGGGTGTGGAGGTGGGGCAGCGGTGAGCGTGCGCCCCTCCGTCGGTGCCCGGCGCGAGGGCGATGGTCAGCCGGGTGTCGTTGCCGTCGGGGACGGCGTCCACGGCGGCCCGCACGGTCGGGTGGCCGGCCCTGCCCGGTCTTGACACAGCTCGGGCCGGGTGACGTACCGGCCGACCGGCCGGACCGCGACGCGCAGGACGGCGGTGTCGTTGCCGGTCATCGCGTGCTCACCTCGTTCGGCAGGTGCTCCGCGGCCAGGGCCCAGGGGGCGCCGAGCTCGGAGTAGAGGGAGAGGGTGTCGGCGGCGGCCGCGACGAGCCCGTCGATGCCGGGCACCACCCGGCGGTTCTCGCCGGGGACGCGGTGCCAGGCGCTCTCCGGCAGCGGCGCCGGGTCGGGAGCGGTACGGATGGCCTCCACGACCTTCATGAAGGCGCCGGTCGCGTCCGGCGGGACCAGCAGGGCCGCGCCGGTGGTGAGGTGCTCGACGAGGTTCTCCAGCAGGTCGGTACGGCCGTACTCGGACTCCTGCGGGCCGTGCCCCGCGCGCTGGAGCAGCACGCGGTCCTGCTTGTACCAGAAGGTGATGCGGCCGCTGCTGCCGTGCACCAGCACATACGGCTCGTCGGCCCGCTCGGCGCACAGCGTCGCGGCGACGGTGACCGGATGGCCCTGGGCGGTGGTGATCCGCACGCAGGAGGTGTCGTCGGACTGGATGGCGTTGGCGCGCAGCAGTTCGGTCTCGATGGTGAGCACGTCCTCGGCGCGGGCGCTGCCGCCGAGGGCGAGGGCGGTGGCGACGGCGTGCGCGAGGGGGTTGGTCAATGCGCCGTCGACGACGTCGACGCCGTTCATCCGCCGCTTGCCCGCCCAGGGGGCCCGGCGGAAGTAGTCCTCGTCGCGCACCCAGGCGCCGGCCCCGCCGAGCCCGGCCGGCGTGCCGATCGCGCCCTCGGCGATCAGCGCGCGGACGGCGGGCAGGGCGTGCGAGCCCAGCGACTGGAAGCCGATCTGGCAGACGACCCCGGCCGCGGCGACCCCGTCGGCCATCCGGCGGAACTCCGCGAAGGACGGGGCGGGCGGCTTCTCCAGGAGGAGATGCACGCCCCGCCCGGCCGCCGTGAGGGCGAGGTCGGTGTGGGTGGGGATCGGGGTGCAGATGACGGCGATCCGGGCGCCGGTGGAGTCCAGCAGGGCCCCGAAGTCGGCGGACTGCTCGGGGGCACCAAGGTCGCCGAGCTCCTCCTCGGTGAGCGGGCTCAGCTCGCAGACGCCCACCAGCCGTACGACGCCCCGCTGTTGCAGGCGGCGGATGTTCTCGACGTGCCAGCGGCCGTGTCCGCGGGCACCGGCGAGGACGACGGGCACGGGGATGCTCAGGGGTGCGCTCATGGAGTCGATCATGCGGCTGGTCACGGGGTCCTCCCTCCTGTGGCGGCGGCGGGTCGTTCGACGCTCATCCCTTCACCGCCCCCGCACTGAAGCCCGTGATCAGCCACTTCTGGATGAAGGCGAACACGAGCACGACGGGCACGGCCGCGATGATGCCGCCCGCGGCGAGCGCGCCCAGGTCGACGCTGTCGGCGCTCATCAGGGAGTTGAGGCCGACGGGGATCGTCTGCTTGTCCTGGTTGTTGAGGAACATCAGGGCGAACAGGAAGTGGTTCCAGGAGTGGACGAAGGCGAACGAGCCGACGGCGATCAGACCGGGGCGCAGCAGCGGCAGCACCACGATCCGAAAGGCCGTCATGCGGTTGCAGCCGTCGACCCAGGCCGCCTCCTCCAGCGAGTACGGCACGTTCTTGATGAAGTTGCTGATCAGGATCATCGACAGCGGCAGCTGGAATACCGTCTCGGCGAGGATGACACTGCCCAGCGAGTTGATCATCTGGAGCCCGGCGAAGATCTCGAACAGGGGCACCAGCAGCAGCGCGCCCGGCACGAACTGGGAGCACAGCAGAGCCAGCATGAACCCGCGCTTGATCCTGAAGTCGAACCGGGCGAGGGCGTAGCCGCCGGCCAGCGCGACGAGCGTCGTCATGAGCAGGGTGGCGACGCCGACGAGGACGCTGTTGGCGAAGTAGGTGCCGAAGCTGCGGTCCGTCCACACCTTCTCGAAGTGGTCGAAGGTGACCGGCCAGGGCACGAGCGAGGTCGAGCCGGCCGGGCGGAGCGAGAAGAGCAGGATCCAGTAGAAGGGGATGAGGGTGAACAGCAGGTAGATGCCCAGGGGCAGGTAGATCTGCCAGCGGGGGGCCTCGTCCCAGGCGCGCTCACCCTTGGCGGGGCGCGGCGGTTCGGGGGTGGCGCGCACGGGGGCGGGCGCCGTCTTGGTCGCTTCCTTGACGCTCACTTGCTCTCCCCTCCGAACTTGCTCAGCCGCAGGTAGACCATCGAGCAGAAGAGCAGGATCACGAACGCCACCGTGGTCAGGGCCGACGCGTAGCCGAAGTTGTGGGCGTCGACGGATGTGTTGGCGATGTACAGCGGCAGCGTGGTCGTCTCGCCCGCGGGACCGCCGCCGGTCAGCGTGTAGAGCAGGTCGACGTTGTTGAACTCCCACACCGCCCGCAGCAGCGTGGACAGGATGATGGCGTCCTTCAGATGCGGCAGCGTGATGTGCCAGAACTGCTTGATGCGGCTCGCGCCGTCGACCTCGGCGGCCTCGTAGAGGTCCTTCGAGACGGACTGGAGGTCGGCGAGGATGAGGATCGCGAAGAACGGCACCCCGCGCCACAGGTCCGCCACGACCGCCGCCGGGAAGACGGTGGAGGTGTCCGACAGCCAGCTCGTGCCGTAGGAGCCGATGCCGATGTCCGCGAGGTAACGGGTGATGCCCGTCTGGGAGTTGTAGAGCAGCACCCAGATCGCGGAGGTGAGCACGCCGGAGACGGCCCACGGGGAGAAGACCAGGGCGCGTCCCAGGCCCCGGCCTACGAAGGTCTGGTTGACGATGAGGGCCAGCGCGAGACCGAACAGCAGCTGGAGGCCGACCTCGACGACGACCCACTTGGCGCTGAAGACCAGGGTGTCCCAGAAGACGGGGTCCTCGGTGAAGGCGTGGACGAAGTTGTCGAAGCCCGCGTAGCCGTTCCGCCAGGGCTTGGTGGGGTTGTAGTTCTGCAGGCTGTAGTAGAAGACGCTGACGACCGGGTAGGCGATGAACCCCAGCATCAGCAGGGCGGCCGGCGCGATCAGCAGGTACGGAAGCCTGCGCGGGGTGGCGGAGGCCCGGCGCCGCCGGGGTGGCGCGGGCGGTTTCGCCACGGCTGCGGCTTGGGCCATGACAGGGTCTCCGATCTCGGTACGGGCGTGCGGAAGCGCTTTCTCGATGTGCGGAGGTCCCCCTGGAATGCGCGGTACGGGGTGCCTCTTGCTGTGTGCGTGGCGGGTGCGGGTGCGTCGTGGCGTGTCGCGCAGTTCCCCGCGCCCCTGGGTGGGACCGGTCAACCGGTGTAGGGATCCGGGGTCTTGCCCGGCCTCGCCAGGAACGCGAAGTCGCAGCCGGTGTCGGCCTGCGTGATCTGCTCGTTGTAGAGCGCGCCGTAGCCGCGCTCGTAGCGGGTGGGCGGCGGCGTCCAGGCGGCCCTGCGCCGCTGGAGTTCCTCGTCGTCCACGTGGAGGTGGAGGGTGCGCGCCTCGACGTCGAGGGTGATCGAGTCGCCGGTGCGCACGAGTGCCAGCGGGCCGCCCACGTACGACTCGGGCGCGACGTGCAGCACGCACGTGCCGTAACTGGTGCCGCTCATCCGGGCGTCGGAGATGCGGACCATGTCGCGGACGCCCTGCTTGAGCAGGTGGTCGGGGATCGGCAGCATGCCGTACTCGGGCATGCCGGGGCCACCCTTGGGCCCGGCGTTGCGCAGCACCAGCACGCTGTCGGCGGTGATGTCGAGCCCGGGGTCGTTGATCGTGCGCTGCATGGTCCGGTAGTCGTCGAAGACGACGGCGGGACCGGTGTGCTTGAGCAGGTGCGGCTCGGCCGCGATGTGCTTGATGACCGCGCCGTCCGGGCAGAGGTTGCCGCGCAGCACGGCGACTCCCCCCTCGGCGGCGACCGGGTTCTCGCGGGTGCGGATCACGTCGTCGTCGTGGACGACGGCCCCCGCGATCTGCTCGCCCAGGGTGCCGTTGACGGTGGGCCGGTCCAGGTGCAGCAGGTCGGTGATCCGCGAGAGGAAGGCGGGCAGGCCGCCGGCGAAGTGGAAGTCCTCCATGAGGTACGTCCGTCCGCCGGGCCGGACGTTGGCGAGCACCGGCACGGTGCGGGCGACGCGGTCGAAGTCGTCGAGGGTGAGCCGGACGCCGGCGCGGCCCGCCATCGCGATCAGGTGGATGACGGCGTTGGTGGAGCCGCCGAGGCCGAGCACCGTGGTGACCGCGTCCTCGAAGGCCTCGCGGGTGAGGATCCGGGACGGCTTGAGCGCGGTCCAGGCGAGCTCCACGGCCCGGCGCCCGGAGGCGGCGGCCATCCGCTCGTGCCCGGAGTCCACGGCCGGGATGGAGGAGGCGCCCGGCAGCGTCATGCCGAGGGCCTCCGCCGCCGCGGTCATCGTCGACGCGGTCCCCATGGTCATGCAGTGACCGGGTGAGCGCGCCAGACCGCCCTGCAGTTCCCGCAGTTCGCAGTCGGACAGGTTGCCCGCGCGGTGCTCGTCCCAGTACTTCCACATGTCGGTGCCGGACCCGAGGGTCTCGCCGCGCCAGTGGCCCGGCAGCATCGGCCCCGCGGGCACGAAGAGGGCCGGTACGTCGGCCGAGGCCGCGCCCATGAGCAGCGCGGGCGTCGACTTGTCGCAGCCGCCGAGCAGCACGGCCGCGTCGACGGGGTACGACCGCAGCAGTTCCTCCGTCTCCATCGCGAGGAGGTTGCGGTAGAGCATCGGGGTCGGCTTCTGGTAGGTCTCGGAGAGCGTGGCGACCGGGAACTCCAGCGGGAAGCCGCCGGCCTGCCACACCCCCCGCTTGACCGCCTCGGCCCGCTCGCGCAGATGGACATGGCAGGGGTTGATGTCGGACCAGGTGTTCAGCACGGCGATCACCGGCCGGCCCCGGTACTCCTCCGCCTCGTAACCGAGCTGCCGCATCCGGGCGTTGTGCGACCAGGTGCGCAACTGGCCCTCGACGCCGTACCACTGGTGGCTTCTGAGCTCCTCGGGACGCAGCCGGCCGGTCATATCGACCACCCCCCGGCGATCGCGGCGACCTCGGCGCGCTCGTCGTCCCGGAGCGTCCGGCTCGGCGGGCGGACCTCGCGGCGGCACAGGCCGAGGGAGGCGAGGGCCTCCTTGACGACGGTGACGTTGTTCGCGGAGCCGTTGGCCGCGCGCAGTTCCTCGAAGCGGCGGATCTGCTCCCACACCTTCATGGCGGCCGGGTAGTCGCCCGAGCGCAGCGCCTCGATCATGTTCAGGGAGACGGCCGGGGCGACGTTGACCAGCCCGGAGGTGAAGCCGGTGGCACCGGCGGAGAAGTAGGAGGGGGCGTAGGGCTCGGCGAGTCCCGCGACCCACACGAAGCGTTCCAGACCCGCGTCCCGGGCGAACGCGGCGAACCTGGCCGCGTCGGGCACGGCGTACTTCACGCCGATGACGTTCGGGCAGGCGTCGGCGAGTTCGGCGAGGCGGGCGCCGGTGAGCTGCGCGTTGCGGATGTACGGCACGACGCCCAGCTCGGGCACGGCCTCGGCGATGGCGCGGTGGTAGTCGACCCAGCCGGCCTGGGAGACGTACGGGTGGACGGGCTGGTGGACCATCACCATCCCGGCGCCGAGCTCCCGGGCGTGCCGGGCGGAGGCGACGGCGGTCGGGATGTCGTGTCCGACCCCGGCCAGGACGACGGCCCGGTCCCCGGCCTCCTCGATCGTCAGCTCCGTGACGAGCCGGCGCTCTTCGGGGGTGAGGGCGTAGAACTCGCCGGTGTTGCCGTTCGGGGTGAGGGTGGTGATGCCGCCGTCGAGCAGGCGGCGCAGCAGGGCCCGGTAGGTGTCCGGCGCGACGGAACCGTCCTCGGCGAACGGGGTCACCGGGATCGCCACCACGTCGGCCAGGGCCGCCCGTTGGGTCTCGAACGCCACGCTGCTCATTCCTGGCCTTCCTGTTCCAGTGCCGCCTCGGGGAAGGCGCGCTGCACGAAGGACGCGATGTGGGAGTGGAGGGCACGCGCCGCGCCGTCGGCGTCGCCGTCGAGGGCGAGCCGCAGGATCTCGCGGTGTTCGCCGGCCTCGCGCTCCCAGGAGGGCGAGGCGGCCCAGGCGACGGCGGAGACCAGGGCGGCCTGGTCGCGGACCTCGTCGAGCATCCGGCCGAGCAGCGGGTTGCCGCAGGGCAGGTACAGGGCGCGGTGGAACTCCCGGTTGGCCAGGGAGCGTTCGGCCGTGTCGGTGGCGTCGTCGGCCCGGGTCAGGGCGTCACGGGCGGCGTCCAGGGAGGCGCCGCGCTGCACGGCCCGCTTCAGCGCCTCGGGCTCCAGCAGCAGCCGGACGTCGTAGACCTCGCGCGCCATGTCCGCGTCCACCATGCGCACCGTGACGCCCTTGTACTGGCTCATCACGACCAGGCCGGTCCCGGCGAGGGTCTTGAGCGCTTCCCGCACCGGGGTCTTGGACACCCCGAACTGCGCGGCGAGCTCGGTCTCGACCAGGGCCTGCCCGGGCGTCAACTGCCCGGTGAGGATGCGGTGTTTGATTCCCTCCAGCACGAACTGCGTGCGGGAGGGAATCGGCGTGGGCACAGAGGTCATGCGCGCCTCTCGGATCTCGCGGTCTCGATGGATCGCGTATCGGGATCTCGCGTATCGGATCTCGCGTATCGGATCTCGCGTATCGCGTCTCATATATGACGTACGAAGTACGACGCGATGACGGTAGGAGGGCGCGTTTGTTTCGTCAATGCTTCTCACACAGAAACAGCAATCGCTTTCTACGACCTGGGCTTCCACCCCGTCCGGCCGCTCAGCCCCGGGTACGCTCCAGGACCAGTCGGCGGCTTCGCCGGGCCCGTTCGGCGGGTGTGCCGTCCACGGCGGAGAGCTCGGCCAGGTAGCCCAGCAGGTCCGTGACGGCGTCGCAGTCCGGGCCCGTGCGCAGGAACGTCTCGGTGGCGTCCTCGACCCTGTCCTCCACGTCGAGGAGGAGCGCCCGGAAGAGCCCGAAGAACCGGGTGGCGTCCCCCTCGTCGGACACGGCCGGACCGTTGAGGAGCTCCGTCCACTGGTCCCGGCAGACTTCGAACCCCGAGGTCAGCGTGGACAGCATGACCTTCTCGAACAGGATTCCGGGGTGGTCGGGTTCGGCCGCCAGGGCCTGTTCCAGATCCGTGCGCGCCCTGGCGTGGTGGCCCGCCTCCCGCAGGGCGATCGCGCGACGGGCAAGGGCCCAGGGCAGGGCCGGGTCGCGGTCCAGGACGGTGGTGAAGTCGGCGACGGCCTCCTCGGGGCGGCCGCTCTGGCGATGGGCCTCCCCGCGTTCGAGCAGGGCCGCGACGTGGGTGGGGGACTGCTCCAGAGCGGCGGTGAGGTCGGCGATCGCCTCGTCCAGCCGGCCGGTCTCGCGGTGTGCCTGCCCACGGTTGACCAGTGCCCATGTGTACGCCGGGTCGAGAGCGAGCGCCGCCGTCAGGTCCGCCACCGCCTCGTCGTACCGCCCGGCCTCACGGTATGCCGCGCCGCGCTCCGCCAGCACCCAGTCACGGTCCGGCTCGCGCTCCAGAACGGCGGTGAGATCGGCGATCGCCTCGTCGTACCGGCCGGCCAGGCGGTGCGCCTCACCGCGCCGCACCTGGGCCCACGTGTAAGCGGGATCGACCGCCAGTGCCGCCGTGAAGTCCGCCACCGCCTCGTCGTACCGCCCGGCCTGACGATGCGCCTGGCCGCGCTCGGCCAAGGCCCACGACATGGTGGCATCGACCGCCAGGGCGGCCGTCAGGTCGGTGACCGCCTCGTCGAGCCGGCCGGCTTCGCGGTGCGCCTGGCCGCGGGACGCGAGCGTCCACATCGACGACGGCTCGATGTCCAGTGCGGCGGTGAAGTCGGCGACGGCCTCGTCGAAGCGGCCCGCCTCCCGGTGGGCCTCACCGCGCCGGCTGAGCGCCCAGGCGTAGGAGGGGTTGATCTCGAGAGCCGACGTGAAGTCCGCGACGGCCAGGTCGTGGTGGCCGGAGCGGCGATGGGTCTCGCCTCGCTGGGCGAGAGCCCAGGCGTACGGGGGGTCGAGATCCGCCGCGGCCGTGAGGTCCGCGATGGCCTCGGCCGGGCGGCCCGCCGCCCGGTGGGCCACGCCCCGCTCGGCGAGGGCCCAGGCGAGCGACCCGTCGTGTTCGAGGACAGCGGTGAAATCGGCCACGGCGTCGTCATGACGGCCCACGTCCCCGTACGCCAGCCCGCGCTGACCACGGGCCCACGCGTTCGTCGGGTCGATCGCCAGGGCCGCCGTGAGATCGGCGATGGCAGCGTCGTGACGGCCCGTCTCCCGGTGCACGAGCCCACGCGCGGGCAGCACGTGGTCGGCGCTGCCGGGATCGAGGTCGAGAGCCGCCGTGAAGTCCCGCAGCGCCTCCTCATGACGGTCCGCCGCACGGTGGACCTCGCCCCGGGCCGCGACGGCCCGCGCCAGGGTGGGATCGAGCGCGAGGGCGGCCGTCAGATCGGCGAGGGCCTCCTCGTGCCGGCCCGCCAGCACATGGACCTCACCTCGTCGGGCCAGGGTCCAGGCGTGCGCGGGATCCAGGGTGAGCGCGGTGGTGAGATCGCTGAGGGCTTCCTCTGTGTGGTCGAGCCAGCGGTGCAGGTCACCGCGGTAGGCCCAGGCCCGGGCGTTGCGCGGATCGGTGGCGACGGCCAGGTCCAGCGCCTCTCCGGCCGCGTCGTCACGATCGGTCAGATAGAAGTGCCGGCCGCGGTAGGTGTGGGCCCAGGCCCGGGTGGCGGTGTCCAGCCCGCCATGGGCCAGCAACGCCTCCAGGACGGCGAGCAGCGGATCGGCACCGGCGACGGCCTGCTGGAGTCGGCACGCCCAGGTGAGCAGCGCCGGATCGGCGCTGTCGCGGGCGGCCTGCGCGAAGCTGTCGGTCCATCGCTGGAGGATCTCCGCGTCCTGGCCCGCGGCGTGAACGGCCTCCCGCAGCGCGACGGGCAGGTGGGCGGCGGGCTGCGCGCACAGCCGGTGGTAGGTCTCGTCCAGCCGGTGTCTGCGCCACCCGGCGTCACCCCACCGCTTGGACTCGGGAAGGCTCCGCTCGGCGTCGGCGCGCCAGGCGGCGTGCGCCTCGGCCAGCCGTCCGTGCGTGGCGGCCCAGCGCCGAGGGGAGTGGGAACGCTGCTGACGCAGCATGCTGGCGCGCACCACGGCGTGGTACTGCTTGAAGTCGCCGCGGCCGCTGACGAACGGCTGCCCGCACAGCCACGGCCAGAGCCCACGCGCCTCGGGCGGCACCGCGGCGGCGAAGACGTCCTCGTTCAACTGGGGGGCGAAGGCGCACGCCAGGACCGTCTCCCGCTGCTGCGCGTCGGTGATCCACTGCACGAACCTGGCCACCGCCGCGTCGGCCACGTCCCCGTCGGCGCTCACGTCACCGGCCGCGGCGGGCCTGGTGAACGCCAGGAGTTCGACCAGCAGGGGCAGTCCCATCGACAGGTGGAGCACCGCTTCCACCGCGTCGGGTTCCGTCACGCCCCGCGCGGCGAGCAGCGCCCTGGTCTCCGCGGCGGTGAACACCTCCAGCGGGACGTCGGCCACGAGGGCCCGCAGCGGCGCCCATTCCCGTTCCGCGAGTTCGTCGCGCCCGGCCAGAACCACCATGACGTTGGCGGGTAACGGCCCGAAGGCGTCCTGCACCAGGTGGCGCAGCCACCCGTCGAGGTAGCGGCCGGTCACCTCCCAGGTGTCGAGGAACAGCACCACCCACGGATGGCGGCCGCAGAGCCGGCCGAGTTCGGAGACGAACGCCCGGCTCACCTCGGCCGCGTCACTCGCGCGGGGACGACGGCCGCGGGCCCGGGCACCGGAGCGGAGCCGGTCCAGACCCTGGGCCGCGGCGTCGGGGCTGGCCATCGCGGTGACGGGTCCGGCCCCCGGTATGAGCGACACGGCTCCGAGAGCGGCTTGCGCGACGACCCTGCTCGACACCGAGGCGTCGCTCTCCGGCACCGGCTCGGCGGCGGCCTCGTGCTCCCTGCGGTACTGCTCGGCCGCCCGGTCGTACTCCTTGAGCGGCCCCGCCTGTGCGGCCAGTTGCCGTGCGAGCTCGGCCAGGGCCTGCTGCACGCCGTGGACATCGCCCTCGTCCACCGTCGCGGTCACGGCGCCCGCGCGCCGCGCCGCCTCCTGCCACTGGCGCAGCAGCGTGGACTTGCCCACTCCGCCCACTCCCCGCACGTGGAAGAGGAACTCGGCCGGGTCCTCCTCGGTGTGCGGGTCCTTCGCCAGGTTCTCCGCGAACAGCGACAACTGCGCTCTGCGGCCCACGAAGCGTGCGCGTGTGCGCTGCCGGATCAGCTCCCCCCGCGACCGGTTCTTGTGACGCCCCGCCCCCGTCATGTCCCACTCCGTTCCGGCCCTGTCTGGTGCGTCGGACCGGATCATTGTGCCGCGCGGACGGGACGGGGGCACGGCCCTACGGCTTCAGCCTCCAGCCCGGATCCCGCCCGCTCAGCCCCACCGCCCGCTCCAGCAGGGGCGCTTCGGGACCAACCGGGACGACGGGCCCGAAGATCTCGCCCCGGCCCGGGTCGTCGACGCTCGCGGCGAGGAAGTCGTGGCAGACCCGGAGCGCCGCCGGGTCGGGGTGGTACGCCTGGCCGGTGGCACGGGCCAGGTCCCAGCCGTGGATCACCAGTTCGTCGACGGCGACGAGCCCCGCGACCTCGCCGGGCAGGTCCACGCCGCCGGCCCGGGTCATGCCGGTCCAGGCGGCCGGGTCGCGCCAGGCGTCGGCCAGTTCGGCGAGGACCTTGGGCAGTTCCTCGCGCCCGCCGGGGCCGAGGTCCGGGAGCGCGGCGTCCGGGCTGGTGTCGGTCGTGACGCCCAGGTCCTTGCGGCCGGCGTCGCGGAAGGCGACGGCCAGCCCGGCCAGGTGCCCCAGCAGGTTGCGCACCGCGTACTCCGGGCAGGGTGTCGGGCCCTGCAACTGCTCGTCGGTGACGCCTTCGGCCAGCCGCGCCAGGACCGCCGTCTGCGGTCCGAGGTCGAGGGTCGGGGTGGTGTCGGTCATTCCGTTGGTCCTCCTGGCTCGGTCTGCGTATGCCTGGCTCGGTCTGCCGGGCTCTGCCTGTTTGGCTCCGTCTGCCTGGCTCCGCCTTCTGGGAGGTAGACCGACGGCGCCCGCGGAACTCATCGCCCCGCCGCCCGTCTTCTAGGGCACTTTCCCGATCCCCGGCCACAGGCCTTAGCACCACGATGACCGGGCATGACGAACGAAACGACCTGGCCCCTCGTGCGCGTCCTGCGCGACCGCGAGGCCGGGCTCTGCCTCTCCGCCGTGGTGATCTCCGGCTTCGGCACCTCGGCGCTGTGGCTGGCGTCCGGCGTGTGGGTGAAGGACCTCACCGGCTCGGACGGTCTGGCTGCGCTGTGCCTGCTCGCGATGTGGCTGCCGACCCTGGCCGGACCGCTGCTGGGCACACTGGCCGACCGGGTCCGCCGCAAGCCGTTGCTGATCGGCGTGAACGTGCTCCTGGGCGGTCTGCTGCTCACCCTCGTGGGCGTGGACTCCCCGGGCGGGTTGTGGCTGCTGTACACGGTGCTGTTCGTGTACGGCGCGGCGGGCGTGGTCCACGACGCGGCCGAGTCCGCGCTCGTCGCCACCGCCGTGGGCCCCTCCCTGCTGGGCGAGTTCAACGGCCTGCGCATGACGGCCACCGAGGGCATGAAACTGCTGGCCCCGCTGGCCGGCGCGGGCCTGTACACCGCGTACGGCGGCCCGGGCGTCGCCCTCCTGGACGCGGCGACGTTCGTGCTGGCCACGGGGGTGTACGCCCTGCTGCGCGTCCGGGAGGAGAAGCCCGCACCGCCCCGCGGCAGCACCCGGCGGCGCACCGCCGAGGGGGCCCGCCACCTGTGGGCGCACCCCGTGCTGCGTCCTCTCGTCCTGGCGGGCGGCGCCACCATGCTGCTCGCCGGCCTGAACGGGGCGATGGTCTACGCCGTGGTCGACGCTCTCGGACGCTCCCCCGCGTACGCCGGTGTGCTGTACGCCGTGCAGGGCGCCGGGTCGGTCGTGGCCGGCCTGCTGTCCGGCACCGCTCTGCGGCGGGTGGGGGCGCGGCGCTTCGCGGCGTACGGGATCGCGCTGCTGGCGCTCGGGATGGCCCTGCGGGCGGTGCCGTCCGACCCGGTGGCGCTCGGGGGCAGCGCGGCGATCGGGGCCGGGCTGCCCGCCGTGCTGATCGCCGCGCTGACGTCCGTGCAGCGTGAGACGCCCGGCCCGCTGCTGGGCCGGGTCACCGCCACGGCCCACACGCTGGTGTACGCACCGAACGTGGCCGGGCTGGCCGCCGGGGCCGCCCTGGTGGAGCTGGTGAACCACCGACCGGTGCTGGTGGCGCTGGGCCTGGCCCTGCTGGCGACGGCGGCACCACTGTTCGCCGCCCCGGCCGCGACCGAAGCCGGGGCTGACCGGTGAGGGTTGCCGCCCCAGCCCGCGAGGACAGTGACGGTGTCTGTCTCAGACAGCGACGGCGCCCGCCTCAAAGACCGCGAGCACAGCCACCGCGCCCCTCGAGACCCGCGAGAGCCCAACGCACCGCCTCCAAGTCGCTGTCGGAGGCCAGCCCCGCGTGGTACAGCCGCAGTTCGGTGGCGCCGAGCCGCCGTGCCTCGGCCGCGTCGGCGGCGAGGGTGCCGGGGCTGCCGCCCATCCCCGAGACGACGGTGAAGTTGGCCGCGATGACCGCGCCCTCACGCTCCTGCCGCGCGAACGGCGTGAGCGTGCCGGTGCCGCCGGCGCAGGGCACGACCACACCGTCCGCGACGGACAGGATGTGCGCCGGGTCGACCCCGGGGTTGGCGCCGACGTGGTACGAGACGGGGTCGGCGTGCAGCAGCACCTGAAAGCTTTCGGGAGCCGTCGCCCGGACCGCCGCGACGGCCTGCTCCTGGAGCGTGCGGGCGGTGTCGTCGCGGTACGCGCGCGTGGTGTGCGCGAGCGTCTCGCCGAGGAGCTTCTCGATGCCCGCCCAGCCCCCGTCGGACGGCGCCCCCTGCCACACCGGCTCCAGCGCGGTCCGTACGGCGGCCGCCAGCTCGTCGGCGTCCAGGCCGTGCCGGCCGTAGCCCTCCCGGCAGGACGGGCAGAAGCACAGGGCCATCAGGTACTGCCCGGCGTCCCCGAGGCCGACGCCGCCGGTCTTGTCATGGGCGTGCAGATGCTGCAGGCCGTACCAGCCGAGGGACTCCAGCTCGGTGCCGCGCGCCCCGGGCCGGACGGCCGCCTCGGCCGCCAGGTCGGTCAGGTACGCGCGTGTGGCGGGCTGGGCGATGCACGGCGCCCAGGGGTAGCGGTCGCCGTAGGCGTTGACGACCGAGGTGTCCGGGTGTTCGGCGCCCAGGCGGGAGTTGTGCGCGAGGACGACCCAGGTGTGCACCTCCAGACCGGCCTCGGTGAGCGCGCCGGCGGCCTCGCCGAAGGCGTCCCCGGGGGCCCAGTCGCCGGCCGCGTAGGGCCGCAGCTCGCGTCCGGCCCAGCGGTCGCCGGCCGGGTACAGCACCGCGGCGTGCTCGGCGGTGACGATGCGGTGGCGCGGATGGCGGGGCGTGAGGGCGCGCGTGGAGTGGTAGGCGGCGGCGAGTGTCACCTGGGCCACGCCCAGCGCGGCGATGCGGGCGGGTGCCTCCGGGTCGCCGTTGACGTCCCAGGGGTAGACGAATGCCGACGCCTTCACGTGGCCTCCTCCAGCAGCGCGTAGCCCCGCTCGATCACGTCGGCGAGCCGCTTCACATGATCCCCGGCGGGCTCGTGCAGCGGGGGCCGCACCTCCCCGACGTCCAGGCCGCGCAGCCGTACACCGGCCTTGACCAGGGCGACCGCATAGCCGCTGCCCTGGGCGCGCAGGTCGACGAACGGGCGGTAGAAGCCGTCCAGGAGCTTCTCCACGGTGGCGTCGTCGCCGGTGCGCAGGGCCCGGTGGAAGGCGAGGGCGATCTCCGGCGCGAAGCAGAACACGGCGGACGAGTAGAGCGTCACGCCGAGAGCGCGGTAGGCGAGCTGGGTCTGCTCGGCGGTCGGCAGGCCGTTGAAGTAGAGGAAGTCGCCCGGGGCCTCGGTGCGGACGGCGCTGATGACACGCTGCATGAGGTCGAGGTCGCCGAGACCGTCCTTCAGGCCGATGATCCCGTCCGTGCGGGCGAGTGCGACGACCGTCTCCGGGGTGAACACGGCGTTGTCGCGCTGGTAGACGATGACCGGCAGGGCGGTGGCGGCGGCCACCTCGCGGTAGTGCCGCAGCAGCCCCTCCTGCCCGGCGACCACGAGGTAGGGCGGCATGGCGAGCAGTCCGTCCGCCCCGGCGGCCTCGGCGAGGCGGGCGTAGCGCACGGCGAGCGCGGTGCCGTACCCGGCGCCGGCGACGACCGGGACGCGCCCGTCGACGGCCTCCACGGCGGCCCGTACGCAGGCCTCGAACTCCTCGGGCGTCAGCGCGTGGAACTCGCCGGTGCCGCAGCAGGCGAACACCGCGGCGGCTCCGGCCTCCACCCCGCGCCGGACGTGCGTGCGGTAGGTGCCGAGGTCCACGGAGCCGTCGGGTCCGTAGGCGGTGACCGGGAAGAACAGCGGCCCGCTGGGGATGTCGAGTCGAGCGGCGAGAGGGGCTGACGTCACAAGCTCTCCCGGTTCCATATTCATGATTGGCGTCTATATTTCTGAACGACTCCACGCTAAGACGCCGCCTTGGTGCCGGTCAAGCGCGCACACCCGCGACGCACCTGCGGATTCACCGCCTCCGCCGCACACTTGACGGGCTCCGCCCCGGATCCTTAGCGTGTCCACGCATATGAATGCCGTGCGCTCATGTGCACGGCATGGTGATCAGCACGGTCGGCGATCAAGGAGACCCGAGGATGCCCGCTCCCCGCACCGTCCTGCTCACCGGCGCCGCCGGCGGCCTCGGCACCCTGATGCGGGACCTGCTCCCTGCCTACGGCTACGACCTGCGCCTGCTGGATCTGCGTCCGATCGAGGGCGAGCCGGACGCGATCGTCGCCGACCTGGCCGACCGGGACGCCGTGCGCGAGGCGGTCCGGGGCGTCGACGCGATCATCCACCTCGCCGGCATCTCCCTGGAAGCCCCCTTCGAGAAGATCCTCAAGGCGAACATCGAGGGCACCTACCACCTGTACGAGGCCGCCCGCGAGGAGGGCGTCGGCAGGATCGTCTTCGCCTCCTCCAACCACGCCGTCGGCTACACCCCGCGCCCCCGGGGCGACGACCCGCTGATCCCGGTCGACACCCCGCGCCGCCCGGACACCTTCTACGGCCTGTCCAAGTGCTTCGGCGAGGACCTCGCACAGCTCTACTGGGACCGGCACGGCCTGGAGACGGTCTCGGTACGGATCGGCTCCTGCTTCCCCGAGCCGACCAGCGTGCGCATGCTCTCGGTGTGGATGAGCCCCGCCGACGGCGCCCGCCTCTTCCACGCGGCCCTGACCGCCGAGCGCGTCGGCCACACCGTCGTCCACGGCTCCTCCGCCAACACCCGGCTGTGGTGGGACCTCACCAGCGCCCGGGCGCTCGGCTACGAACCGCAGGACGACTCCGAGCCGTACGCCGAGAAACTCATCGCCGAGCAGGGCGAACTGCGGGACGGCAACGAGGCCCACGCCTGCCTCGGCGGCCACTTCGTGACCGACCCTCCGATCTGGCCGTACTGACTGGAAACAGTCGTCACCAGGGCGGGCGGGCAGAGAACGGGCCCGCCCACGGCATGTTCGGGCACTGATCGTGCCCTGGTCGCAGGCGCGACAGCGCCACGCCCAGGGGCGCGGGGAACTGCGCGACCAGCCACGACAAACCCGCTGACGCCACACCACCGCACCCCCGGAGCTATTGGGCCTGCCCCGCCCGAACGGGCACACGCGGGCAGCATCGGGCCCGGGTCAGGCCTGGTCACCACACCCCACCCCCTGTAGAACTTCCCCCAAGGCCCGACCGAGGGCCCGAACGGGCAGCACAGCAGGAAGGCGGGTGACGGCCATGAACAGGACCGCGGAAGAACGCCAGCGCGAGATCGTGCTGGCCGCACGGCGCGACGGCTCGGTCGACGTCACCGCCCTCGCCACCGAGCTCGGCGTCGCCAAGGAAACCGTACGAAGGGACCTGCGCGTCCTGGAGGACCACGGCCTGCTCCGCCGCACCCACGGCGGCGCCTACCCCGTGGAGAGCGCCGGCTTCGAGACGACGCTCGCCTTCCGGGCCACAAGCCACGTCCCCGAGAAGCGCCGGGTCGCGGCCGCCGCGGCCGAGCTGCTCGGCGACGCCGAGACCGTCTTCGTCGACGAGGGCTACACCCCGCAGCTCATCGCCGAGGCACTCCCCCGGGACCGGCCGCTGACCGTGGTCACCGCGTCCCTGCCGGTCGCGGGCGCCCTCGCCGAGGCCGAGCACGTCTCCGTGCTGCTGCTCGGCGGCCGGGTGCGGCGCGGCACCCTCGCCACCGTCGATCACTGGACGACGAAGATGCTGGCCGGCTTCGTCGTCGACCTGGCGTTCATCGGCGCCAACGGCATCTCCCGCGAACACGGCCTCACCACCCCCGATCCGGCCGTCAGCGAGGTCAAGACGCAGGCGATCCGAGCCGCCCGGCGCGTGGTCTTCGCGGGCGTCCACACCAAGTTCGGAGCGGTCAGCTTCTGCCGGTTCGCCGAGGTCGGCGCGCTGGAGACGATCGTGACGAGCACGCTGCTGCCGGCCGCCGAAGCACACCGCTACTCACTGCTCGGACCCCAGGTCATCCGGGTCTGACACCGCACTCACGTCCCCCACCGGGCGCAGCCACGCCCCGTGCTGCCCCTTATCTCCCCATACATCCAGGAGCGATCCATGCGAACCCAGAGCCGACGACGGCCACCGCGAGCCCCGCTCGCCCTGGCCGCCGCAGGGACGCTGCTCGCCCCGCTGCTCTCCGGCTGCTGGGTCGGCGCGGGCGGGGCCGGATCCGGCGGCGACGCCATCAACGTCCTGATGGTCAACAACCCGCAGATGGTCGAGTTGCAGAAGCTGACCCGCGCCCACTTCACCAAGGAGACGGGCATCAAGGTCAACTTCACGGTCCTGCCAGAGAACGACGTCCGCGACAAGATCAGCCAGGACTTCGCCAACCAGGCCGGCCAGTACGACGTCGCCACCCTGTCCAACTACGAGATACCGATCTACGCCCGCAACGGCTGGCTGCACGAGATGAACGGCTATGTCGCGAAGGACCCGGCCTACGACGAGCAGGACGTCCTGAAGCCGATGCGCCAGTCCCTCACCGCCGACGACGGCAAGCTCTACGGCCAGCCCTTCTACGGCGAGTCGTCGTTCCTGATGTACCGCAAGGACGTGTTCGACAAGAAGGGCCTGACGATGCCCGAGCGGCCCACCTGGCAGCAGGTGGCGGACCTCGCGGCGAAGGCCGACGGCGCCGAGCCCGGCATGAAGGGCATCTGCCTGCGCGGCCTGCCCGGCTGGGGCGAGGTGATGGCCCCGCTCACCACGGTCGTCAACACCTTCGGCGGCACCTGGTTCGACAAGGACTGGAAGGCACGGCTCGACTCCCCCGCCTTCGAGAAGGCGACGAAGTTCTATGTCGACCTGGTGCGCGAGCACGGCGAGTCCGGCGCCGCCCAGGCCGGGTTCGCCGAGTGCCTGAACAACATGACCCAGGGCAAGGTCGCCATGTGGTACGACGCCACCTCCGCGGCCGGATCCCTGGAGGCGGCGAACTCCCCGGTGAAGGGCAAGGTGGGCTACGCCCCCGCACCCGTCGAGAAGACCGCGTCCTCCGGCTGGCTCTACACCTGGGCCTGGGGCATCCAGAAGGCCTCCCGCAACCCGGACAACGCCTGGAAGTTCGTCTCCTGGGCCTCCGGCAAGGGCTACGAGGAGCTGGTCGGCGACCAGGTGGGCTGGTCGAACGTCCCGGCCGGCAAGCGGGCGTCGACCTACGCCAACGCCGACTACCGCAAGGAGGCCGGGGCCTTCCAGGAGATGACCAAGGAGGCCATCGAGCAGGCCCGCCCGACCGACCCCGGGGTGCAGCCGCGGCCCGCGCCCGGCATCCAGTTCGTCGGCATCCCCGAGTTCACCGACCTGGGCACCAAGGTCTCCCAGGAGATCAGCGCGGCCATCGCCGGACGCCAGTCCGTCGATTCGGCCCTGAAGAAGTCTCAGGCGCTCGCAGAGAAGATCTCCGAGGAGTACGAGGGACGATGACCGCCACGACAACGGCCCCCGTGGCCTCCCCCGAGATACGCAACCCCGTCCGCCGGCCCTCCGCCCGGCTGCGTGCCTGGGCCACCCGGGCCCCGCTGCTGCCCGCCCTGATCTTCATGATCGTCGTCACCCAGCTGCCCTTCGTGGCCACGCTGGTGATCTCCTTCTTCGACTGGAACTCCCTCTATCCCGACGCCCGTCACTTCACCGGCGTCGACAATTACCGGGAGGTCGTCACCGACCCGGACCTGCGCCAGTCGGTGTGGACGACCGTGCTGCTGACGGTGGCGGTGGTCCTGGCCAGTCTGGTGCTGGGACTTGTGCTCGCCCTGCTGCTGGACCGGAGGTTCCGCGGCCGGGGCATTGTCCGGACCCTGCTGATCGCTCCGTTCCTGGTGGTCCCCGTCGCGGCCGCCCTGCTCTGGAAGCATGTGCTCTACAACCCTGAATACGGCCTGTTCAATGGGTTGTTGCACTATGTGGGCGGCCCACAGCCCGACTGGATCTCGAACACCCCGCTGCTCGCGGTCGAGGCGTCCCTCGTCTGGCAGTGGACACCGTTCATGATGCTGATCCTGCTCGCCGGACTGCAGAGCCGCGACCACGAGCAGATCGAGGCGGCCCGGGTCGACGGCGCGAGCGACTGGCAGATCTTCGTCCATCTGACGCTGCCGCACCTGCGCCGCTACCTCGAACTGGGCGCCCTGCTCGGCTCGATCTACATCGTCCAGAACTTCGACGCGGTCTTCACGATCACGTCCGGGGGCCTCGGCACCGCCAACCTCCCCTACACCGTCTACCAGAGCTTCTACCAGGCCCACGAGAACGGCCTCGCCTCGGCCGCGGGCGTCCTGGTGGTCATCGGCTCGATCGTCATCGCGACCTTCGCCCTGCGCGTGGTGTCGTCCCTGTTCCGCGAGGAGGTGTCCCGCGCATGAGCACGATCGCAACTCGTGCCCGCCGTGTCCGTGGCAAGGGTGCGGGCCTCGGCCTGCTGGCCTGGCTGCTCGGCATCGCGTTCTTCCTGCCCATCGCGTGGATGGCACTGACGTCCTTCCACTCGGAGACGGACGCGGCGACCAATCCGCCGTCCTTCGCGGCCGCGCTCACCCTGGACGGCTACCGCGAGTTCTTCGGCGCGGGCGGCGGCGCGAGCCCCTGGCCGGCCCTGATCAACTCCACCGTCGCGTCCGTGGCCTCGACCCTGCTGGTGTTGCTGCTGGCCTTCCCGGCGGCGTACGCGCTGTCCATCAACCGCGTCCGCAAGTGGACGGACGTGCTGTTCTTCTTCCTCTCCACGAAGATGCTCCCGGCCGTGGCGGGCCTGCTGCCGATCTACCTGTTCGCCAAGAACGCCGGAATGCTCGACAACATCTGGCTGCTGGTCATTCTCTACACCTCCATGAACCTGCCGATCGCGGTGTGGATGATGCAGTCCTTCCTCGCCGAGATCCCGGTCGCGGTGATCGAGGCGGCGAAGGTGGACGGGGCCCGGCTGCCCACGATCCTCGCGCGCGTGGTCGCCCCGATCTCCCTCCCCGGTATCGCCGCCACCGCCCTGATCTGCTTCATCTTCAGCTGGAACGAGCTGCTGTTCGCCCGGGTGCTCACGGGTGTGGTCGCCGAGACCGCCCCCGTCTTCCTGACCGGCTTCATCACAAGCCAGGGCCTGTTCCTGGCGAAGGTGTGCGCCGCGTCGCTCGTCATCTCCCTGCCGGTGCTCGCCGCGGGGTTCGCCGCCCAGGACAAGCTGGTCCAGGGCCTGTCGTTGGGAGCCGTGAAATGAAGGCCGCCGTCATCGAGTCCGTGGGCAAGGCCGTCGTCGCCGAGGTCCCCGACCCGACGCCCGGCCCGCGCGAGGTCGTGGTCGAGGTCGCGGCCTGCGGCCTGTGCGGAACCGATCTCCACATCCTCCAGGGCGAGTTCGCCCCCAAGCTGCCGATCGTGCCCGGGCACGAGTTCGCGGGCGAGGTGGTCGGAGTCGGCACCCGGGTCACGGAGGTGGCGGTGGGCGACCGGGTCGCCGTCGACCCGTCCCTGTACTGCTACGAGTGCCGCTACTGCCGTACCGGCCACAACAACCTCTGCGAACGCTGGGCGGCGATCGGGGTGACGACGGCCGGAGGCGCGGCGCAGTACGCCGTCGCCCCGGTGGCGAACTGCGTGAAGCTCCCGGACCACGTCCGCACCGAGGACGCCGCCCTCGTGGAACCGCTGTCCTGCGCGGTACGCGGCTACGACGTGCTCCGGTCCCGTCTCGGCGCGCACGTCCTGATCTACGGCTCCGGCACCATGGGCCTGATGATGCTGGAACTGGCCAAGCGCACCGGCGCGGCGAGCGTGGACGTCGTCGACGTGAACCCGGCCCGCCTGGAGACCGCCCGCGGCCTCGGCGTCACGGGCTCGGCGGCGACCCCCGACGAACTGGACCGTCCGCAGGGCTGGGACCTGGTCGTCGACGCCACGGGCAACGCGGCGGCGATCCAGGACGGCCTGGACCGGGTGGCGAAGGCGGGCACGTTCCTGCAGTTCGGCGTGGCCGACTACGCGACCCGCGTGACGATCGACCCGTACCGCATCTACAACCAGGAGATCACCATCACCGGCTCGATGGCGGTGCTGCACAGCTTCGAGCGGGCGGCGGAGCTCTTCGCGAACGGCGTGCTCGACCCGGACGTCTTCATCAGCGACCGCATCCCGCTGGAGCGCTACCCCCAGGCGCTGGACCAGTTCGCGGCGGGCGTCGGCCGCAAGATCGTGGTCGTGCCGTAGGGAAGGGACCACCGCGGGCGGGGAGCAGGCGAAATTCGCTGGGTCGCCTGCTCCCCGCCTCGTACCCTCACGGCATGCCGGGACCTCATGGATTCACCTACGAGCAGCACACGGGCGGCACCGTCCGCATCAGCCACCACGGCCGCCCCGCCACCACCCTGAACGGTCCACGCGCCGCGCGGTTCCTCACCGAGGTCGAGACCTCCGACCCCCAGCTGGTCATGGCCCGCTGGACCGGCAACTACAAGCGCGGCAACGAGCGCACCGCCCGCGATCACCCCCGCAATCGCCGCTGACCCGATTGGCCGCAGGGTAAGGGAACGGCAAAGTCGCCTCGCTCGTTCACCCGGCATGACAGCTATGACCCCCGGCTCGAACATCCCCCTGTCCGCCGCCCGCGTGACGGTGGACGTCGCCGCTCCGGTGCGGCTCGACGTATCGGGCCTGCTGCTCACCGCCGACGGCAAGGTGCGCTCCGACGACGACTTCATCTTCTACAACCAGCCGTCGGGCCCGGGTGTGACGTACCGCTCGGGCGGCGGCAGCGCGCCCGACGCGATCGTGGTCGACACGACGGCCCTCCCTCCCGGCATCGAGAAGATCGTCATCACGGCGAGCCCGGACGCCGCGGGCCAGACCTTCCGCGGCATCGAGCCGACGGCCACGATCCGCAACGCTGACGACAACTCCGTCCTGGCCACGTTCACGCCCCCGCAGCTCGGCGACGAGACGGCGCTGGTCGTTGTGGAGATCTACCAGCGAGGCGGGCAGTGGAAGGCCCGCGCCGTAGGCCAGGGATACGCCAACGGCCTGGCGGGCATCGCCACGGACTTCGGGGTCACGGTGGAGGAACCGGCCGCCGCCGCCCCGCCGCAGCCGGTGACCCCGCCGCCGGCCCCGGTGCAGCCGCCCGCCCCGCCCGTCTCCACCCCCGCCGCGCCCCCGGCCGCCCCGGCCACGCCTCCCCCTCCCGCGCCCGGCGCCGGGAAGATCAACCTCGACAAGGGCCGCGTCAGCCTCCAGAAGAACCAGACGGTCTCCCTGATGAAGGGCGGCCGGCCCCTGCTCTCCCAGGTCCGGATGGGCCTCGGCTGGGAGCCGGCCTACCGCGGCAAGGACATCGACCTGGACGCCTCGGTCATCGCCTACGGGCCGCAGCGCAACCACATCGACAGCTGCTACTTCGGCAAGCTCCAGATCGTGGGCGGCGCCATCCGGCACTCCGGCGACAACCTCACGGGTGAGGGCGGCGGGGACGACGAGACCATCATGGTCGACCTCGGCCGCCTCCCTCAGGAGGTCACGGGCCTGGTCTTCACGGTGAACTCCTTCTCCGGCCAGAAGTTCACCGAGGTCGCCAAGGCCTACTGCCGCCTCCTGGACGGCACGACGGGCGAGGAACTGGTCCGCTTCGACCTCACCTCCGCCGAGCCCCAGACCGGCGTCCTGATGGCCAAGCTCATCCGCCAGTATTCGGGCGAGTGGGAGATGACGGCCATGGGCGACTTCGTGAAGTCCCGCACGGTGAGGGGCATGGTGAAGCCGGCGGCGCAGGCCCTCTGACCCGCCACCGGACTCCGGGGACGCCCCCCTCACCCAGGGGGCGTCCGGCTCACCGCCTCAGCGGCGCCCCGCGCCCAGCCCCTCCATCAGCAGCGTCAGGTACCGCCTCAGGTGCCGGTCCTCCCCGTCCGCCGGTTCCGACGCCGTCGCCATCCCATGAGCCAGCCGCAGCACATCGGCCGGCTCGACGTCCGCCCGCAGCGTGCCCTCTTCCTGTGCCGCCCGGACCAGCCGCCCGGCCGCGCCCTTCACCGAGTCGCCGCAGGCGGTGGCCACGACCGTGCCGCTCCCGGTGACGACCGGGCCGAGCAGGGCCTTCAGACCGCGCATCCGGATCAGCCCGGCGCCGAGTTCGTACAGCCACTCCCAGAGCGCCTCGCCCGGCGGCAGTTCCTCCGCCAGCACATCGGCCCGGGCCGCGATCGCCTCGACACGCTCCAGATACGCGGCCTCCAGCAGTGCCTGCCGGGTCGGGAAGTGCCGGTACAGGGTGCCGGAGCCGACCCCGGCACGCTTGGCGATGTCGTCCAGCGAGGCGCCCTCCCCGTGCTCGGCGAAGGCCTCCGCGGCGACCGTCAGCAACCGCTCGTGGTTGCGCCGGGCATCCGCCCGCATGGGCCTGACCTGCACCACGCGACCTCTCCTCACGAACCGGGGACTTTCTCCGCACTCTACCGAGCCGGCACGTGGCACCCGGCGGGTCAGAAAGCCGCTGTCAAGGGAATCCGCCTCGATCAGGCGGAGTCCCGCACCACTAGTTCGGGCGTCACCCACGCGTCCGCGCCCCGCAGCGGCTCCTCACCATCGCGCAGCCGGGCCACCTGCTCCACGGCCAGCCGTCCCAGCTGCCGCTTGTCGATGTGCAGGGTGGTCAGGGCGGGTTCGACGAGCTCACCCAGCGAGAGGCCGTCGAAGCCCAGCACGGCCAGATCCTCTGGAACCCTCCGGCCACGCCGTCGGCCGGCACGCATCGCCCCGACCGCGATCAGGTCGTTGAAGCCGAAGACCGCGGTGGCCTCCGGCCGCTGCGCCAGCAGCCGCTCCGTGCCCGCCTCGCCACCGGCCACGCTGTGCTCCGGGCACACCACGACCCAGTCCTCGTCGACCGGCAGACCGAGCCGCCGCGCCTGCTCCAGGAAGGCCTGCCGACGCGGTCCGGGGCCGTGCACCCCGTCCAGCATGCCGATCCTGCGGTGCCCGGCGCGGAACAGATGCTCCATGCCCCGCTCGACACCGGACGCGGCGTCGATGCCCACGGCCGCGAACCGTGTTTGCTGCGGCCCACGCTCCAGCAGCACCAGCGGCACGCCCCCGAGATGCCGGATCAGCACGTCGTCCGGATCCCTGAAGTAGCCCACGACCGCGTCCGCCTGGTGGGAGAGCACGTCGAGCGCCTCCCGCTCCCTGGCCTCGTCGATCCGGGAGTCCCACACGACGACCTGCCAGCCACGCTGCTCGGCCGCCTCCAGCACTCCGGCGGCCACCTCGGGGAAGAACGGATTGCGCAGGTCCGGGATGACCAGACCGGCCGTCACCGCGCCCTTCTGGACGAGCCCGCGCGCGAACCGGCTGGGCCGGTAGTCCAGGAGCCGTGCCGCCTCAAGAACCCGCTCCTTGGTGCCGGGGTCGATCTCACCCTTGTCGTTGACCGCCCGCGAGACCGTCTGCCGCGACACCCCGGCGAGCCGTGCGACGTCGTGGATCGTGGCCCGCCGCCGCGCACCGTCGGACCGCTCGGCTCCCGACTCCGCAGGCTGATTGTCCGTCCGCACGCCCAGCACTGTATCCGCCCCCGAAGCCCGCCCGGCAAAGGAAGCCGGACGCCCTCCGCCACGGACGCCACCGCGTTCCCGCACCCGCGGACGGCGAGAAGGGGCCGTGTCGGGGGGTGTCCGCCCGCAGCGGTTGGCGCGTCAACGGACAGTCAGTCGGTATGAAGGTCCATCGCGCCGTTCCGAGGACGGACACCCCCCGGCGCGGCCCCGACCCACCCCCACGCGAAGGCGAAACGAACGCGGCCGCACCCGGGGCCACCACCCCGGCCCGGCCTCCACCACCCCCGTCACTCACCGAGCTCGGTGAACAGCGTCAACTGAAGCGCACCCGGCGCCTCCAGCCGGGAGTTCAGCGAGTTCCAGGGAGTGCGTGTCGGCTCGGCCACGACCTCCGCTCCCGCGGCGGCCAGTTTCGCCGTCATGGCGACGGAGTCGTCCACCTGGAAGGCGACCCGGACGTGCCCGGCCACCCGCCGCCCCACCTCGACCTCGTCGATGAACACGGCGTGGTTCGGGTCGGTCAGCTCCAGGGTCGCCCGCCCGGCGTCGAGGATCGTGACCCGCCCGTCCTCCGAGGCGAACGCGCCCTGCTCGGTCAGGCCGAGCACATCCCGGTAGAAGTGCAGCGCGGCGTCGTAGTCCTCGGCGGTCACGACCAGGCGGAGTTCGCGGACGGCGGGCTGATCGGACATGGCGGCTCCTCAGGACGTCGATTGACCGCCACAACCCGACGCCCCGCCGGATGATTCCCCAACACCCCGACACCCCAACACCCCGCCCCCCCCCGCCGGTCAGAACAGCGCGCTGTACGCGTTCAGCGCCGGCTGCCCACCCAGATGCGCATAGAGCACCGTGGCATCGGAGCCGATCTCCCCCCTCGACACCAGGTCGATCATCCCGGCCATGGACTTGCCCTCGTAGACGGGGTCGGTGACCATCCCCTCCGTCCGGGCGGCGAGCCGCATCGCCGCCAGGGTCGTCTCGTCGGGGACGCCGTAGACACCCGCGTGGTACCGCTCGTCGAGTTCGACATCGGCCTCGGTCAGCTCACGCTTCACGCCGATGAGCCGCCCGGTGCGGTCGGCGATACGGGCGATCTGACCGCGCGTCGCGGCCGGCTTCGCCGAGGCGTCGATGCCGAGCACGCGCCGGCCCCGCCCGCCCGCCTCCTCCAGCGCGGCGAACCCGGCGACCATGCCGGCCTGGGTCGACCCGGTCACCGAGCACACCACGACGGTGTCGAAGAAGACGCCCAGCTCCCGCTCCTGCTCGGCCACCTCGTACGCCCACCCGGCGAAGCCGAGTCCGCCGAGCGGATGGTCGGAGGCCCCGGCCGGGATGGCGTACGGCTTCCCGCCGCCCTCCTCGACCTCCCTCAGCGCCCGCTCCCAGCTCTCCTTGAAGCCGATGCCGAACCCGGCCTCGACCAGTCGCACATCCGCCCCGGCCAGCCGGCTGATCAGGATGTTGCCGACCTTGTCGTACACGGCGTCGGGCCAGTCCACCCAGCTCTCCTGCACGAGCACGCACTTGAGCCCGGCCCGGGCGGCGACGGCCGCCACCTGGCGGGTGTGGTTGGACTGCACGCCCCCGATGGACACAAGGGTGTCGCACCCCTGGGCGAGCGCGTCGGCGACCAGGTACTCCAGTTTGCGGGTCTTGTTGCCACCGTACGCCACACCGGAGTTGCAGTCCTCGCGCTTGGCCCAGAGGGAGGCACCGCCGAGATGCGCGGTGAGCCGCTCCAGGGGGTGCACGGGCGAGGGCCCGAAGAGCAGGGGGTAACGCTCGTACGAGGAAAGGGACATGGTTCCTCCGGGGTCGGTCTCGATCGACGCCGGCCGGTGGGGGCCGGCCTCAGTCCGCGAGCTCCTCCAGGCCTCGCCAGATCTCCGCCGTGACATGGACCGCCCCGTCCACGTCACCGGCCGCACAGGCCTCGATCAGCCGCTCGTGCAACCCGGCCGAACGGCAGCTGCCGCCCTCGCCGAAGCGCTGTCGCTCCAGGCGGCGGATGAGCGGGGTGTAGCGCGCGACGGTCGCGGCGGCGGCGCGGTTGCCGCTCACCCGGACGAGCACGTCGTGCAGTTCGTCGTCGGCCCGCAGCGCCGCGTCCACGTCTCCGGCGGACACGGCGGCGGAGAACCGCTCGTTGGCGGCGCGCATCACCGTGAGGTCGGCGGCTCCCAGCCGGGGCACGGCAACCCTCGTCACGAGCTCGTGCAGGGCGCCGACCACGGCGGCGGCGTCCCGGACGTCGGAAGCCACCAGCGGGGTCACCCGGGTGTAGCTCTGCGGCTTGCTCTCCAGCAGCCCCTCGTCCACCAGCCGGGAGAACGCGTCGCGCACCGGCGCCCGGGACAGCCCGAGCCGCTCCGCGAGCTCGGCGTCCCGCACCACCGCGCCGGGATCGATCTCCCCGGCCACGATGGCGTCCCTGATCGCCTCGTACGCACGGTCCCTGAGCAGGGTCCGGGGCACGGGCCGGATGCTCTCCACAAACTGAAATGTTAGATGTCAGCGCGGCCCTTCAACAAGGGCCGCGCACAGGACGGCACACAGAACCGTGGCCCGCACTCCCCACGCGGTGCGGGCCACGGCCTGTCGCTCCTCAGGCCACCCAGGGCCAGTCGGCGTCCCGGGAGGCCTCGATCAGCGGAACCATCCGGAACGCGGCGTCCGAGAGCCCCCCGAACGTGTGCCGGTTGCCCGTACCCGACGGGCCGTGGCCCGCCCGGTACCCGGCGAGGTTCCAGGTGTAGACCGGCACGTCGGCGGGGATCTGCTCGGTCGGGTCGCCCCGGTGGTGGTGCGTGTACTGCTCGTCGGTGACGATCAGCACCCGGTCGTGCTTCTTGTAGTGCCGGCGCACCGCCTCCGTGGTGTCGGTGCCGCCCAGGTCGCCGAAGCGGTCGAGGATCTTCAGCACCGACTCGCCCCGGCGGAACGTCACGCGGTCGCTCGTCGAGCCGAACTCGACCAGGTCCGCGCGCTCCGCCCGCAGCGCGAGCGCCGTGCCGAAGATCGCCGCCGCGTCGGCTCGGTTGAGCTCCGAGCGGTCGGACAGCCGCGACCAGAACATCGAGCCCGAGCGGTCCACGAGCACCAGCGTCCGGCCGGGCAGCGCCGGCACGTTGGCCAGCGAGTGCCCGAGGGCTCGCTCCAGCGCGTACGACCAGCGCAGTGACGGCGCGTGCTGGTACGCGGCGAGGTAGCGGAAGGGGAACTGCCGCGAGCGCGCGACCTCCGCCGGGTCGCTGATCAGCGCGGCGACCCGCTCGGCCACCTCGTCCGAGACCCCGGCCTCGTCGAAGTTCCGCAGGTTGCGCACGAGCGCCATGGTCCCCATGGAGGGGATCACGGCCTCCCAGGCAGCCTTGTCCATCGGCCCCTGGAGCCAGCCCGCCAGCGCCTCCCAGGTCATCCCGGCCTCGGCCAGCCGCTCGGCACCGCCCTCGGCGGTCACGACCGCGCGCCTGTCGTCCACGGGCAGCGCCATCAGCTCGCGGTGCGCGGTGAGCACGTGGTCGGACGCGGGCGGCACGGCGGTGTCCGGGTGATGGCGGCGGTCGAGGGCGTACCGGAACAGCTCGCCCTGCCACGGCTTGGCCGGGTCGGGGGCCGCGTGCACGAGGTTGAGGATGTCGCCGAAGCGGTAGCCCTTGGAGGCGGTGTCGTACTTCAGGAGCGCCTTGCCGTGGTACAGGCGGCGCACGGCGTCGGCGACACCGCGCTTGACCGGCTTGGGCACATTGCGGCCGTACATCGCGGTCCAGTACGCGAGCAGTTCGCCGGGCTCGTCGGGCCGCTGGAGGACTGAGGCGACGACCTGCCGGTTGGACGGACCGTCGGTCGCGCCGACGTCCAGACGGGCCTTGACGTACTCCGCGGCTCCGACGACCGAGGCCGTGCGGAGATTGCCGGCCCCACGCAGCCAGCCGAGCAGTCCGGCCGTCCACTCCGGGTCGGTGACGGCGAGTGAGCGCACGAGGCGCTGGAACCGGTCGTCGCGGTCGGTGCCGGTCTCGTAGAAGGTCTGCTGGGAGACGAAGTGGGAGAGGGCGAGCAGGAAGAGCTCGGAGCGGGCGTCCCGCTCCCGGCCGCGGCCGCCCTCGTAGGTGCGCAGCACACGGCCGGTGGACGTCACGCGCGAGACGGGACGCGCGCGGGCTGCCTTGGAATTGAATCGCGCCATGGTGAATTCCCCCGAATTCATTCGCATTTCGGGGGAGACGCTGCATGCGGAAAAGAGGTGGGTGCCCGAGGTCAGAAGTCGGCGACGGACTCATTCAGATGCTCTACCCAATTGAGCTACAGCGACCCGAAGTCGCTGACGGGATTCGAACCCGCAACTCTCCGATCCCAGGAAGTAACCGTTGCCTTCGCACCGGGCACCCACCACATGCTGCGCCTCCCGAGATCAAGTCGGCAGCGGCGTCGGATTCTTTGGAAGAGAAGTAGCCGCTGCCATCGCACCGGGAGGTGCGTGACGTTGTGATCTCACTGTAGGAGGCCCAGCTCGGGAATCGCGACCGAATTTATGACCGCTTCTGGCGCTTCCAGGGGCCGGTGATGGCGAGCATGATGCCGGGCGTCTGGATGTTGGCGTAGAGGGTCCGGCCGTCGGGCGAGAAGGTGACGCCGGTGAACTCGCTGTATTCCGGCTCCTCTTCGGTGCCGATGTTCAGCTCGTTGCGGGCGATCGGGTACGTGCGTCCGCTGTCGGTGGCGCCGAACAGATGCTGCACGCCTTCGCCGTCCTCGGCGATGACGAGACCGCCGTACGGGGAGACGGTGATGTTGTCCGGACCGTCGAACGCACCGTCCTTCGACGGGTCGGGGTTCACTCCGAGCAGGACCTTGAGCGTCAGCGTGCGGCGCTTGGGGTCGTAGAACCAGACCTGGCCGTCGTGCTGGACGGGGCTTTCCTCACGGGCGTAGGAGGAGACGATGTAGGCGCCGCCGTCGCCCCACCACATGCCCTCCAGCTTGCGGGCGCGGGTGACCTCGTCGTCCTTGAACTGCTTGCGCACGGGCGTGGTGCGGGCGTCGCGGTCGGGGACGTCCACCCAGTCGACGCCGTAGACGGTGCCGGTCCTCGTGGCACGGGACAGGTCGTCGACGAACTGGCCGCCGGAGTCGAAGCACTTGGGGGCCTGGAGCACGCCGGCGTCGTCGGCGAGCTGCCGGAACTTCCCGGGGCCGTACTCGAAGCCGCGGGGCGGGGTCCAGCGGAAGAAGAGGCCGTTGGGGCCGGCGGCGTCCTCGGTGAGGTAGGCGTGGCCGCGCTTGGGGTCGATGACGACGGCCTCGTGGTCGTAGCGGCCGAAGAACTTCAGCGGCTTGGGACCGCGGTTGGCGCGCCGGTCGCACGGATCGACCTCGAACACATAGCCGTGGTCCTTGGTCATGCCGTTGACGCCGGCCTTGTCGGAGTTCTCCTCGCAGGTGAGCCAGGTGCCCCAGGGGGTGGCGCCGCCCGCGCAGTTGGTGGAGGTGCCGGCGATGCCCACCCACTCGGCGACGCGTCCGTCGGGCCGCACCTCGACGACGGTGCAGCCGCCGGCGGCCGCGGGGTCGTAGACGAGGCCCTCGGTGAGCGGCACCGGGTGCTCCCACTTGGCGCGCGGGCCCTTCAGCTCGTGGTTGTTGACGAGCAGGGTGGTGCCGCGGGGGCCGTCGAAGGCGGCGGTGCCGTCGTGGTTGGACGGCGTGGACTCGCCGGACTCCAGTGTGGTCCGGCCGCTGTACGTGATGACCCGGTACGCGAAACCGGCGGGCAGGGCGAGGATCCCCTGGGGGTCCGGGACGAGCGGCCCGTAGCCGACTCCGTGCCGGGCGTCCGCCGCCCGGTCCCCCGCGCTGCCGGTGTCGTCGGAGGCGAGGGCGTTCGGCGCGGTGGCGAGGGCTCCGACACTGCCCGCCAGCGCGACACCGGCACCGGTGATCGCGGAGTTTCTGGCGAAGTCCCTACGGGTGAGCGACATGGTGTCTCCTGTGACGGTGAGAATGCCGTGGGAGGTGGCGGACCTCGTTCGGCGAAACCGTCCCGCTCATCCGTGAACGCCGGTTGAACAACACCCTGGAGGCGCGGGGAACTGCGCGATAAGCCACGACGGCGCCGCACCCGTCCCCCGAGCTCAGCCGCCCTGCTGCGACCGGGCCTTGAACGCCGCCTTCCGCGCTTCCTTGGCCACCTTCTTGTCGGGGTGCAACCGCCCCATGGCCTCCAGCACATCGGCGGTCGCCGGGTGATCGACCCGCCACACGGCCTCGAAAAACCCACCGTGCTGCTGCGCGAGCCCCTGCACCAAGGCCCGCAGCTCCTCGGAATTCCCTTCCGCGGCGAGCTGCGCGGCCACCGTGTCGATGGTCAGCCAGTACACCATCGCCTCGGACGGCGCGGGCACGTCCGCGGCGCCGTTCTCGGTCAGCCACACCCGTGCGAGCCCGCCCAGTTCGGCGTCGTCGAGCACCTCGCGCAGCGCGGGCTCGGCCGACGCTCCGACGAGGGACAGGGCCTGCTGGCAGCGCAGCCGCCGCAGCGGCGCCCCGGCATCCGAACCCCGGGCGGCGCCCAGCAACTCCCGCGCCGCGGCCAGCGGTTCGCGCCGCTGGAGCCATTTCTCGGTCTCGGCCTGTGCGGCTCCGGGCGGGTACTCCGCCGTGCCGTCGAGCAGCGCGTCGGCGCCCTTGTCGGCGAGGTCTCCGACGGCCGGCGCCTCGTACCCGGCCTCCATCAGCCGGGCGCGCATGCCGTAGAGCCCGAGCGGGGTGAGCCGGACCATGCCGTAGCGGGAGACGTCGGTGTCGTCGACGGGCGCCGCGGGCTCCTCGTCGGCGTCGGTCATGAGCGCCTCGTCGACCGGCTGGTACGCGACGAACCCCACCGGCTCCAGCATCCGGAACTGGTCGTCCAGCCGCATCATGGCGTCGGACACCTGCTCCAGGACGTCGTTGGTGGGCTCGCCCATGTCGCTGGGCACGATCACCGAGGCGGCCAGCGCCGGCAGCGGCACGGGGGCGCCGCCCAGCGTGTCCTCGCCGGCGGTCAGCAGATAGAGGTTGCCGAGGACGCCGTCGAGGAACTCGGCCTCGGCCTCGGGGTCCCAGTCGAGGGAGGAGAGGTCGACCTCGCCGTCCTCGTCCACGAGCCCGTCCAGGTCGGGCACGGTCGCGTCGGCGAGCACGGTCTCCAGGGCGGCGAGCCACACGGCGAGCACGTCCTGCGGGGAGCCACCGGTGAGCAGGGCCAGGTCCTCACCGGCCGTCACGGTGCCTTCCTCCTCGTCGAGGACCTCGACGAGACCGGCGTCCACCGCGACCCGCCACGCCTCGCTCGCGTCGGCGGCGGCGTCGTCCCCGCTCAGTCCGAGTGCCTCGACGGCCGCGGGCAGTTGCTCGTCGACGAGCCCGCCCCCGGCGTCGACACGGGTGTCGGGCCGCCCGGCCCAGCGGGCGAGCCGGGCGGCCCGGGACAGCAACGGCGTGGACAGGGCGTCGCGCGCCAGCTCCGCTTCGGGGTGCAGCCGCACCGGCGGCAGGGGGGAGCTGTCTGACATCGGCTGTTTCTCCTAGGGCGCCTCATACGACTCAGCCGCTCAGCCTAGACGGATTTCGACGCATGCCGCCCACTTCATCTCCCCGTCGGCTGCCGTACATGGCCGAAACCTTGACAAGTGACATGAACAGGCTGGAGATTGACGCGCGTAGAAGTCGGCGGACACTTGTTCACCGGCCCGGCCCCACCAGGTCCACCCGTCCCCTCCTTCTACGCGCGTCACCGCATCCGCCCCACAGGTAGCGACAGCCAGTCATTCCACACGTGTCCGCCCTCGTCCCGGCGCTCTGTCACGTCCCCGGAGGGAATCCCGTTGCCGAGCAAGTCGTCCGCGCGTCTCGCCGCGCTCACCGTCGCCGCCGCGTGTTCCGCGGCATCCACGATCGTCCTCACCAGCCCCGCGCACGCGGAGTCGGTCCGCATCCACGACATCCAGGGCAGCACCCGGATGTCCCCGTACGCCGGTCAGCAGGTGACGGACGTGGCCGGAATCGTCACCGGCATCCGGACCTACGGCTCGTCCCGCGGCTTCTGGATCCAGGACCCGAACGCGGACGCCGACCCGGCGACCAGCGAGGGCGTCTTCGTCTTCACCAGCTCGGCCCCGAAGGGCGTCGCCGTCGGTGACTCCGTCACGGTCGCCGGCACGGTCTCGGAGTACGTCCCCGGCGGCGCCGCCTCCGGCAACCAGTCGCTGACGGAGATCACCAAGCCGACGACCACGGTCGTCTCCAGCGGCAACGCGCTCCCCGCCGCCACGGCGATCACCTCGCGCTCGGTCCCCGCCGCCTACGCGCCCGCCGGCGACACCGCCGCGAACGGCTCGGTCAACGCGCTCCCCCTGAAGCCCTCGCAGTACGCCCTGGACTACTACGAGGCGCTGGAGGGCATGTCGGTGCAGGTCACCGACACCCGCGTCGTCGGCGCCACCGACCCGTACACCGAGCTCTGGGTGACGGTGAAGCCGCACGAGAACCGCACCCGCCACGGCGGCACGGTCTACGGCTCCTACGACGACCAGAACTCGGGCCGCCTCCAGATCCAGTCCCTCGGCGCGTCGGCGGAGTTCCCCAAGGCGAACGTGGGCGACACCCTCGCCGGCACCACAGCGGGCCCCCTGGACTACAACCAGTTCGGCGGCTACACCCTGGTCGCGAGCGAACTCGGCACCCTGAAGAGCGCGGGCCTGGAGCGCGAGACGACCCGCAAGCAGCGCTCCTCCGAACTCGCGGTCGCCACCTACAACGTCGAGAACCTCGACCCGGCCGACGACACGTTCGCCGCCCACGCCTCCGCGATCGTGCACAACCTGAAGTCGCCCGACATCGTGTCCCTGGAGGAGATCCAGGACAACAACGGCGCGAAGAACGACGGCACGGTCGCCGCCGACCAGACGCTGACCAAGCTGATCGACGCTATCGTCGCGGCCGGCGGCCCGAAGTACGACTGGCGCTCGATAGACCCGGCGAACAACACCGACGGCGGCGAGCCCGGCGGCAACATCCGCCAGGCCTTCCTGTTCAACCCGGAGCGGGTCTCCTTCACGGATCGCCCCGGCGGCGACGCCACCACGGCCACCGGCGTGACGAAGATCCGCGGCAAGGCCCACCTCACCCTCAGCCCCGGCCGCATCGCCCCCGCCGACGAGGCCTGGAAGAGCAGCCGCAAGCCGCTGGCCGGCGAGTTCGTCTTCCGCGGCCGCACGGTCTTCGTGATCGCCAACCACTTCAACTCCAAGGGCGGCGACCAGGGCCTGACCTCCCAGTACCAGCCGCCGTCCCGCAGCTCCGAGACGCAGCGCCACCAGCAGGCCACCCTGGTGAACGCCTTCGTCAAGGACATCCTCGACACCCAGAAGAACGCGGACGTCATCACCCTGGGCGACATCAACGACTTCGAGTTCTCGAAGACCGCGCAGCTCCTGGAGGGCCGCGGCGAACTCTGGTCGGCGATCAAGTCGCTCCCCCGCAGCGAGCGCTACTCGTACGTCTACCAGGGCAACAGCCAGGTCCTCGACCAGATCCTGATCAGCCCGTCGATCCGCCGCGACTGCGACTTCGAGTACGACAGCGTGCACGTCAACGCGGAGTTCAACGACCAGATCAGCGACCACGACCCGCAGGTCCTGCGCTTCCGCCCGTAACACCCGTCACAGGCCGGCCGGGCGCAACCCGGCCGGCCCACCCATGCTCACCCCGGCACCAGCCCCAGAGCATGCTCGTACCGACTGCCCACGCTCCCCTTCAGGCCCGGATACGCCCGCACCCGCTCCCACATCTCACTCGCCGGCGCGGCCAGAGCCCGGTCGTAGTCGTCGGCGCTCGCCCACTCCGCGTAGTTCAGCACGTGTCCGCCGTCCGTACTCAGATGGAAATGCGCGGACACCAGCCCCACGTGCCCCTCCGGGTCCTCGTCCAGAGCCTTCACGACGAGATCGACCCACTCTTCCCGGCGCTCTTCACCATCGAAGTCGACCCGCACGGTCACGATCAACCCGGGCACCCTCGCATCTCCCACGGCGCGCTCCCGGCTCCGGTACCGCCGGTACCGCCCCAGCCCCACCCGCTCGATACCCGGTACGGCGGTGTCGATCTCGTCGACGCGTTCCTGCCGGTGGGCCTTCACGAACGACTCGTAGGCGTGCTCGCCGGTCCACTGCGAGTAGTGCATCAGGGTGGACCCGTCGTGCCCCGCGTACACGTGATACCCCAGCAGATCCCTGGCGGGCCAGGGCCGCCGCTCCCAGGTACTCCCGATGGCCTCCACCGTCCGCCGCTGCCGCTCGGGGGTGCCCACCCGCCATGTACTGAAGAAGGGAGCACCGACACGGGGGTCGGTGAGGTCGGGGTGCTGATCGGTTCGACGGCTCATGAACACTCCAGTCGTAGCGCCGGTCGCGAACACACCCCACCTTCCAACCTCGACCAAGCTTGAGGTCAAGGGGGCAGTGCGCGACTCGGCGCCGAAGCCGGAGCCGGGTGGGTCCGCGACCGGGCGTCTCGGGGTGCTCGGCGTCGGTGCTGAGGCCGGGTGGGTCCGCGACCGCGCGTCTCGGGGTGCTCGGCGTCGGTGCTGAGGCCGGGTGGGTCCGCAACCCGGCGTAGCGGGGTGCCGCTGCGCCCACCCGTGCCGCCCTTAGCGGCACGCATGCCCGCAGCTAGGCCGGACGCTCCCGCACCCGCGTACGGCGAGAAGGGGCCGTGTCGGGGGGTGTCCGCCCGCAGCGGTTGGCGCGTCAACGGGGAGTTAGTCGGTACGCAACCCCATCGCGCCGTTCCGAGGACGGACACCCCCCGGCGCGGCCCCGACCCACCCCCCACGCGAAGGCGAAACGAACGCGCACACCCACCACCTCAGCGATGCCCGTGCGCATGCCTCCACCGCATCACCCCGACGGCCACCACGGCCCCCGCCGCCCCAGCCACCAGCACCGGCCTGGGATGCCGCATCCCGGCCTGGACCACGGTCCGCACCGGCCGGGGCCCCGCATGCGTCGCCCTGTCGTGCACGGAGTGCCCCGCCTGAGCAGCACTGCTCCGCAACTGCACCGTCATCGCCCCGGCCTTGTCCCGCAGATCAGCCGCCCGCGCCCGTGCACGCCCCTTCACATCCGCCTTCCCCGCCAACTCCTCCACCGTGTCGCCCAGTTCACGACGGGTCCGCTCGATCTGCCGCCGCAGCTCGTCCGGACCCTTCGCCCCACCCATCGCGTCCGTCATCGATGCGCCCTTTCCTTGATCTCCTCCACGTCCGCCCTGACACTCCCGAGAGCCTGCTCAGGCGTAGGCGGCGTGGCCCGCCGCAACTGCGCCCGCCCGGTCGCCGCCAGTACGGCCGCGATCACGAACAGCACCCCCGTCACGATCAGCGCCGCGGCCCACACCGGCAGCACCAGCGACAGCGCCGCGACACCCGCACCGGACAGAACGAGCAACCCGGCGTACGCGACGGCGCCCGCCGCCCCGAGCAGCCCTCCGCCGCGCCCCGCACGCCGCCCCTTCTCGGCCAGCTCCTCCTTGGCGAGTGCCACTTCCTGCCGCATGAGCGTGGAGAGCTGCTCCGTGGCCTGCCCGACGAGCTCACCCACGGAGCGGCGCTCGTCGTGCACGGCCCGATGATCGATGGTCCCGGTCACGGTTCCGCCTCCTCCCGAAGTCAGGACCACCCGAGTACCCGGACGGCCCCGCGGCTACTCCAGCGGAGACGACTGCCCGCACCTCGCGCCAATCATGAAGCAACACTTACCAGGAAGCGGCACAAAAGTTAAGTACAGCTACACGATCACCTCTCCACGAACACCGGCTCCCACCGCCCCTTGGTGTTGTCCTTGGGCGACCGGAAGTCGCTGAGCGGGATCGTCTTCTCCCCGCCGATGGTCACCAGGACCAGCCGCTGGTGGTACTCGTTCCCGTCCCGCCCGATGTCCCAGGCGACGAGCGAGTGCCCGTCCGCCCAGGCGAGCAGCTGCTGCCCGCGCACCTCCCGCTGCTTCCCGGTGCGGGCGTCGAGGACGAAGGACGACGTCTTCCACTTCCGCCCCGCGAACTGACCGGCGACCAGCTGCCCGTCGGGCGACACCCCCGCGTCCACGGACCAGTCCCGGTACCGTTCCAGCGCGGGCGCGGAAACCTCCCTGCCGGTGAAGTCGTAGAACTTCTCGCCGGGTTCGGTGGGCATCCCGGACCAGGCGAGACGGCCGTCGCGGGTGAACGAGAAGTCCTGGCGGGAGTTGAGGAACGCGTCGGGGTCGTCCGCGCCCCCGCCGACCTCCACCCCGGCCCAGGAACTGCTTCCCGAGGCCACGTCGATGACGTGGAACCCGGTCCGGTCCGACGCCATGAACGGGGCGTCCCAGTCCTGCGACCCCTCGATCTTGACCCGGCGGTCGGGGTTCTCGCTGTACGTCGTCGCGACGAGCTTCCTGCCGTCGGTGGAGAACTCCACCCCCGCCACCGGCCGGTCGACCGGGATCCACCGCTTGACCTGACCGCTCGCCAGGTCGAGCAGCCCGATGCGCGGGACGGGCAGGTTCCGCTCCAGCACGGCGGCCGTCCTCATGCCGGGGGCGACCGCGACATAGGACCACCGGTCGTCCTCGGCGTACTTCTTCGTGCCGGGGTTCAGCAGCCAGTACGTACGCTCCGAGACGGCACGGTCGGCGGACTGCTCGACGGTCCTGGTGGTGTAGTACGCGGCGAGCGCCACCCGCCCGGCCGCGATGAGGTCCCGCGGCGGCGACTGGTCCGGGTGGGGCGTCACGCTGGTCTGCCGCACACCGCCCGAGGGGCGTACGTCCTGCTTGCCGGAGTCCAGCACCGGCACGGCCACGGCGACGGCGATCACGGCGGCGGCCGTGGCCGCGACGGAAGCGATCCGCCGGCTGCGGCGGCGCCGGCGAACGGCCAGCACCCGGTCGGCGAAGCCGGGGGCCGCGGGCGGCTGCCCGTCGGCCTGGTCGCGCAGTGCGTCACGCACGAGTTCGTCGACGTTCACGGACGCACCTCCATGGGCGAGTAGTCACGGGAGGGCCGCTGTTCGTCGGCGGCCGGGCCGAGGGCGGCCAGCTCGGGTGCGAGGGCACGCAGCCGGGCGAGGGAACGGTGGGTGGCGGACCGTACGGTGCCGACGGAGCAGCCCAGGATGCGGGCCACCTCGCCCTCGGGCAGATCCTCGAAGTAGCGCAGCACGAGCACGGTGCGCTGCCGCGCGGTCAGCCTGGCCAGCGCGCCACGCATCACCAGCCGCAGCTCGGCGGCGCCGGAGGTGTCCGGGGCGGTGCCGGTCTCCGGTGGTTCGGCGACGCTCAGTTCACGCCTGCGCCACTTCAGCCGCCAGCGGCTGACCTGCTGGCGGTAGAGGACCTGCCGGACGTAGGCCTCGGGTTCGTCGATGCGGTGCCAGCGGCCCGCCGCCTTGATCAGGGCGTTCTGGAGCAGGTCCTCACCCGCGTGCCGGTCGCCGCCGCTCAGCAGGACGGCGGTCTTCAGCAGCGCGGACGACCTGTTCGCCACGAACTCCCGGAAACTCTCCTGTGCTTCGGCATCCATCGTCACCTTCGCTCTCCCCCGGGGGCGAACCCTTCGCTCACCCCCCGTACTTCCTGTGACGCGTGCGGGTGCGCTCCGCTATGCCACCTACGCGAAGAAAACGGGGACGGCCCGTGTCGCAGACATCTGCGAGACACGGGCCGTCCCCGTCCGTACAAGGCCGAAGCCCTCTGTCTTCAGTTCCAGGCGTATCCGTCCCCGAAGAGCAGCGTGTGCTCCAGGACGTCCTCCGCCGGGTCGTCGATCTGACCGACGTTGACGTTGATCAGACCGACCCGGTGGCCGTTGTGCGAGTCCTTGTTGGTCTCGTCGGCCTGCGCGGCGCCCGCGGGCAGCCAGCACACCACGATCCCCGCGACGGCCCCCGCCACCCAGCGACGCACCACGCCCCGCCCCCGCTCGTTCCCCATGCCCCGGTCCTCGTTTCATCGGTTCGGCTTCTGATCGGACCCTGCGTCCACCCGTTCATCTGCCAAAACCACCACGAGGTCACGCGGGGTACCTCGTACGGGGCGTCAGTTGTGGCTGTGCAGGATCTCGTTCAGCCCGCCCCACACCGCGTTGTTCGGCCGGGCCTCGACCGTGCCGGTGACCGAGTTGCGGCGGAAGAGGATGTTGGAGGCTCCGGACAGCTCGCGGGCCTTGACGATCTGGCCGTCGGGCATGGTGACGCGGGTGCCGGCGGTGACGTAGAGGCCGGCCTCGACGACGCACTCGTCGCCGAGGGCGATGCCGACGCCCGCCTCGGCGCCGATCAGGCAGCGCTCGCCGATGGAGATGATGACGTTGCCGCCGCCGGAGAGGGTGCCCATCGTGGAGGCGCCGCCGCCGATGTCCGAGCCGTCGCCGATCACGACACCGGCGGAGATGCGGCCCTCGACCATCGAGGTGCCGAGGGTGCCGGCATTGAAGTTGACGAAGCCCTCGTGCATGACGGTGGTGCCCTCGGCGAGGTGGGCGCCGAGGCGGACCCGGTCGGCGTCGGCGATCCGGACGCCCTTGGGGGCCACATAGTCGGTCATGCGCGGGAACTTGTCCACGGAGGTCACCTGGAGGTGCAGGCCCTCGGCGCGGGCGTTGAGCCGCACCTTCTCCAGGTCGTCGACGGCGACGGGGCCGAGCGAGGTCCAGGCGACGTTGGCGAGGAAGCCGAAGATGCCGTCCAGGTTCTGCCCGTGCGGCTTGACCAGGCGGTGGGAGAGCAGGTGCAGGCGCAGGTAGGCGTCGTGCGCGTCGATCGGCTTCTCGTCCAGCGAGGCGATGACCGTGCGGACCGCGACCACCTCAACGCCCCGGCGGGCGTCCGGGCCGATCGCCGCGGTCGCGCCGCCGCCGAGCAGCTCCGCGGCACGCTCGGCGGACAGCCGCTCGGTGCCGGACGGGCCGGGCTGTTCGGCCAGCTCGGGCGCGGGGAACCAGGTGTCGAGAACGGTGCCGTCGGCGGCGATCGTGGCGAGGCCGGCGGCCACCGCGCCGGTGGTGCGAGGAGCAGTCGTGTCGGTCATGAGGGCAACCTAACCGGCGGACGCCGGTGGATGCGAACCGGTGCGGGGGCGTCTCACGGGACGGGCGGTATCCGCGCCCGCGAAGACCCCCTCAACAGCACGGACGCGCAGCTCGGACACACGGCTCGGCCGCACGCCGAGAACACCACCCCCACGCGCGCCCTCACCGGACCCACGGACGCCCCGCTGGGCCGAAGCCCCCGGAACACCGCCTGCGGCGCACCCCACCGCAGTGCCTCACCCCACCGCAGCCGCACCCGCAAGCACCCGCCCCAGCCACACCCCACCGCACCCGCAGCAGACACCCCAGGCACACCCCACCGCCCCCGCAACGAACACCCCAGCCTCACCCCACCGCCCCCGCAAGCACCCGCCCCAGCACCTCCCGCGCGTACTCCTCGTCATACGGCACCCCTGTCAGCAGCACCTGCAGACAGATGCCGTCGATGACCGCCACCAGCGCCCGCGCGGTCAGCGGATCCGTGTGCCGGGACAGCAACTGGGCGACGCCGTCGGCCCACTCGGCGGCGACGGGCCGCAGGGCGGGCCGGCGCAGGGCGGCGAGGTACAGCTCGTGCTCCAGCTCCACCCCCGTCCGGTCGCCCGCGAGCCACTCCCCCATCCACGCGGCTAGTTCGGCGGCCAGATCGGTGCGCGGGTCCTCCAGACCGCCGCGCGAGGCGATCACCTTGGCGAAGCCCTCGTTGGCCTGCCGCAACGCGGCGACCAGCAGCTCGTCGAGGGTCTTGAAGTGGTACGTCGTCGAGCCGAGCGGCACATCGGCCTCGGCGGCGGCGCTGCGGTGGCTCAGACCGGCGATCCCCTTCGCCCCGACGACCCGGATCGCCGCGTCGATGATCCGCTGACGCCGCTCGGGGTCGTAACGCCGGGCCATCAGTGGGCTCCGCCCAGGTTCAGCACCACGACCCCGACGATGATCAGCGCGATGCCGGCGGCCTTGGTGACGGTCATGCCCTCGCCCAGGAAGGCGATCCCGATCGTGGCGATGGCGGCGGTGCCGACTCCGGCCCAGATGGCGTAGGCCGTGCCGACGGAGACGGTCTTCAGGGTCTGCGCCAGCAGCGCGAAGGAGACGATGTAGCCGAGGATCGTGAGCAGCGACGGTCCGAGCCTGCTGAAGCCGTCGCTGTACTTCATGGCGGTGGTCGCACCCACTTCGGCGGCTATGGCCCCGGCCAGCAGCAGATATCCCATGCGTACGAGCGTACACAACGCGTGTACACCCGTACACAACGCGACTCCGGGCACCGGAGAGAAACCGCTCTCACAAAACCGGCCACAGCCGCCCCACGTGTCCACTACGGTGTCACCGATCACACACCGGGCCACCACAACTGCGCCGCCGTCAAGGGTGCCCCGCCGGAGGAACCGCGCATGTCAGAAAGCAAGTCCCGGCCGCCACAGGACCGGCCCTGGGAGAGCGGCTGGGCCCCGGACACCACCCGGGCACCGGGGACGCGACGGCTCTGGCTGGCGGGCACACTGGCCCTGGCCACGATCACCGCGTGCGTCACGGCCATCACGGTGATGGAGAGCGAGTCCGGCGAGCCGGAATCCCGGGCGGCGGAGCCGACCACCCTGAGCGGTTCGGCCCCGGGCGGCCTGATCTCCTTCGCGACCCCCTCCCAGGACGGCACGGAGAAGCCGGGCGCGGACCGCGCCGAGACCTCCCCCGCCCCCAGCACTTCGAGCACCTCCCCGAGCCCGGCCACGCCAACGCCGACGCCGGGGAAGAAGGCCCCGAAGCCGCCGAAGGCGTCCCCGGCCCCCTCGAAGCAGCCGAAGCCCCCGTCCTCGCACGGCATTTCCATACGCTCGGTCAACTTCCCCGACCGCTACTGGCGGGTGCGCGACGGCTCCGTGCGCCTGGACCGGCTCGGCTCGAGCTCCGAGCAGCGCGAGGACGCCACCTTCCAGCGCGTCGCCGGACTCGCCGACTCCTCCTGCTACTCCTTCACCACCGCGGACGGCCGCTATCTGCGCCACCCCAGCTTCGTCCTGGTCGCCAACCCGAACGACGGCTCGTCCCTCTTCCGCAAGGACGCCACGTTCTGCCCCCGCTACCGGCCCGCGTCCGGCACGCTCACGCTGGAGTCGGTCAACTACCCGGGCCGCTTCCTGCGCCACCGCGACTTCCAGCTCCGCCTGGACCCCTATGAGAACAGCCGGCTGTACCGCTCGGACTCGGCGTTCCAGCTGGTGGCCGAGCTGGACTGAGCACATGCGTGAGGGCGGCACCCGGACCGGGTGCCGCCCTCATGCGCGTCAGTGGATCTCAGACGTTGAACCCGAGAGCCCGCAGCTGCTCGCGTCCGTCGTCCGTGATCTTGTCGGGGCCCCACGGCGGCATCCAGACCCAGTTGATCCGCAGCTCGCTCACGAGGCCGTCGGTGGCGGACTTCGCCTGGTCCTCGATGACGTCCGTCAGCGGGCAGGCCGCCGACGTCAGGGTCATGTCGAGCGTCGCGATGTTCGCGTCGTCGATGTGGATGCCGTAGATCAGGCCGAGGTTGACGACGTCGATGCCCAGCTCGGGGTCGACGACGTCGTACAGCGCCTCACGGACCTCCTCCTCGGAGGCCGGCTTCATCTCAACGGTCTCGCTCATGCCGTCGTCTCCTTCTCGGCGTCGGCTCCGCCCAGGACCTGGGCCGTCGCGTCCTTCCAGGCCATCCAGCTCAGCAGGGCGCACTTCACCCGGGCCGGGTACTTGGACACCCCGGCGAACGCGACCGCGTCCTCCAGGATGTCCTCCATCGCGTCGTCGGGTTCGAGCTTCCCCTTGGACTGCATCAGCTCCAGGAAGGTCTCCTGGATCTTCTGCGCGTCGGAGAGGTCCTTGCCGACGAGGAGTTCGTTCAGTACGGACGCGCTCGCCTGGCTGATGGAACAGCCCTGGCCCTCGTACGAGACGTCCTCGATCGTGGTGCCGTCGTACTTCACGCGCAGTGTGATCTCGTCACCGCACGTCGGGTTGACGTGGTGCACCTCGGCGTCGCCATCCCGCAAGCCCCGCCCGTGCGGGTTCTTGTAGTGGTCCAGGATGACTTCCTGGTACATGGAGTCCAGTTTCACCGTTTAGCACGCCCCTCAGCCGAAGAAGTTCCGTACGTGCTCCAGGCCGTCGACCAGTGCGTCGATCTCGGCCGGCGTGGAGTACAGATAGAACGACGCTCGCGTGGTCGCAGGAATTCCGTAGCGGAGGCAGACCGGCCGTGCGCAGTGGTGGCCGACCCGGACCGCGATGCCCTGCTCGTCGAGCACCTGGCCCACGTCGTGGGGGTGGATGTCGCCGAGGGTGAAGGAGATCGCCGCGCCGCGTTCCTCGGCCGTGGTCGGGCCGATGATGCGCAGGTCGGGGACCTCCAGCAGCCGCTTCACCGCGTACTCGGTGAGTGCGTGCTCGTGGGCGAGGATCTTGTCCATGCCGATCGAGCTGAGGTAGTCGATCGCCGCGCCGAGTCCGACCGCCTGGGCGATCGGGGGCGTGCCCGCCTCGAACTTGTGGGGCGCCGGGGCGTAGGTCGAGGAGTGCATCGACACCGTCTCGATCATCTCGCCGCCGCCGAGGAACGGAGGCAGGTCCTCCAGCAGCTCCTGGCGGCCCCAGAGGACGCCGATGCCGGTCGGGGCGCACATCTTGTGGCCGGTGAAGGCCACGAAGTCGGCCTGCAGGGCCTGCACGTCCAGCGGCATGTGCGGCGCGGCCTGGGAGGCGTCGATGCACACCAGCGCACCGACCTCCTGGGCGCGGCGCACGATCGCCTCGACCGGGTTCTGGGTGCCGAGGATGTTGGAGACCAGCACGAAGGAGACGATCTTCGTCTTCTCGGTGATGACCTCCTCGATGTTCGACAGGTCCAGGCGGCCGTCGTCGGTGAGGCCGAACCACTTCAGCTTCGCGCCCGTGCGCTGCGCGAGCAGCTGCCACGGGACGATGTTGGAGTGGTGCTCCATCTCCGTGATGACGATCTCGGTCTCGGAGTCCACGCGGTAGGGCTCATCGGCCCAGCCCAGCATGTTCGCCACGAGGTTGAGCGACTCCGAGGCGTTCTTGGTGAAGATCACCTCGTCGCGGCTCGGCGCGTTGATGAACTCCGCGACCTTGTCGCGCGCGCCCTCGTACAGCGCCGTGGCCTCCTCGGCGAGCACATGCACACCGCGGTGGACGTTGGCGTTGTAGCGCTCGTAGTACTCGCTCAGGGCGTCCAGCACCTGGCGCGGCTTCTGGCTGGTCGCCGCGTTGTCCAGGTACACGAGCTTCCGGCCTTCGTGGACCTGGCGGTCCAGGATGGGGAAGTCCTTGCGGATCGCCTCGCCAAGAAGATTGGACTCAGTGAGGAGGCCCGGCAGCTGTGTCACGCGGATGCGCCGCCCTTCGCGTATGCCTCGTAGCCCTCGTTCTCCAGCTTGTCGGCGAGCTCGGCGCCGCCGGACTCGACGATCCGGCCGCCGGAGAAGACGTGCACGTGGTCGGGCTTGATGTAGCGCAGGATGCGCGTGTAGTGCGTGATCAGCAGCGTGCCGACCTCGCCCGTCTCGCGGACGCGGTTCACGCCCTCGGACACGACGCGCAGGGCGTCGACGTCGAGGCCGGAGTCGGTCTCGTCGAGGATCGCGATCTTCGGCTTGAGGAGCTCCAGCTGGAGGATCTCGTGGCGCTTCTTCTCACCGCCGGAGAAGCCCTCGTTGACGTTGCGCTCGGCGAAGGACGGGTCCATGTTGAGGCGCTCCATGGCCTCCTTGACCTCCTTGACCCAGGTGCGCAGCTTGGGGGCCTCGCCGCGGATGGCGGTGGCGGAGGTGCGCAGGAAGTTCGACACGGAGACACCCGGCACCTCGACCGGGTACTGCATCGCGAGGAACAGGCCGGCGCGGGCGCGCTCGTCGACGGACATCTCCAGGACGTCCTCGCCGTCGAGGGTGACGGTGCCGCCGGTGATCGTGTACTTGGGGTGACCCGCGAGGGAGTAGGCGAGGGTCGACTTGCCGGAGCCGTTGGGGCCCATGATGGCGTGCGTCTCACCCTGCTTCACGGTGAGGTCGACGCCCTTGAGGATCTCCTTCGTGGCGTTGTCGGCCTCGACGGTGACGTGCAGGTCTCGGATTTCAAGCGTTGCCATGGGTGCCTCAGGACTCCTGGGTGAGGGAGACGAGCACGTCGTCCCCTTCGATCTTTACGGGGTATACGGGGACGGGGCGCGTCGCCGGGAGGGCGTCGGGCTTGCCGGAGCGGAGGTCGAAGCGCGAGCCGTGCAGCCAGCACTCGATGTGGCAGTCGTCGACCTCGCCCTCCGAGAGGGAGACGTTCGCGTGCGAGCAGATGTCGTTGATCGCGAACACCTCGCCCCCGGTGAGCACGACGGAGACCGGCGTGCCGTCGAGTTCCACCCGTTTCGGGGTGTCCTCCTCCAGCTCACTCAGTCCGCAGGCGCGTCGGAACGTCATGCGACCGCCGCCTCCAGCTCCTCCTCGATCTTGGCGATCAGGCGCTCCTCGATGTCCGGGACGCCGATCTGCTGGACGAGTTCGGCGAAGAAGCCGCGGACCACCAGACGGCGGGCGTCCTGCTCGGGGATGCCGCGGGCCATCAGGTAGAAGAGCTGCTCGTCGTCGAAGCGGCCGGTCGCGGAGGCGTGGCCGGCGCCGACGATCTCACCGGTCTCGATCTCCAGGTTGGGCACGGAGTCGACGCGGGCGCCGTCGGTGAGGACCAGGTTGCGGTTCATCTCGTAGGTGTCGGTGCCCTCGGCCTTGGCCTCGATGAGGACGTCACCGATCCACACGGCGTGCGCGTCGTCGCCCTGGAGCGCGCCCTTGTAGGCGACGTTCGACTTGCAGTGCGGGACGTTGTGGTCGACGAGGAGACGGTGCTCCTGGTGCTGGCCGGCGTCGGTGAAGTACAGGCCGAAGAGTTCGGCCTCGCCGCCGGGGCCGGCGTAGACGACGCGCGGGTGGAGCCGGACGACGTCGCCGCCGAAGGTGACGACGACCGACTTGAAGGAGGCGTCGCGGCCGACGAGGGCGTTGTGCTGGCCCACGTGGACGGCCTTGTCGTCCCAGTCCTGGACGGAGACGACGGTCAGCTTGGCACCGTCGCCGAGCAGGTACTCGACGTTGGCGGCGAGCACCGCGTCACCGGTGTGGTCGATGACCACCACGGCCTCGGCGAAGGCGCCCAGCTCGATCACCTGGTGGCCGAAGGCGGTGCCGCCCTCGCCGTGCACCGCGATGCGGATGGGCTCGGTGAGGACGGTCTCCTTGGGGACGGTCACGACCGAGGCCTTCTCGAACGCCGAATAGGCCTGGGCGGCGACGCGGTCCACCGGGGTGCCGGCCTTGCCGAGTCGCGCGTCGTCGCGGCCGACGGCCTCGACGGTGACGCCCTCGGGGGCCTGGACGTCGACCTTCACGCCGTTGCCGTTCGCGACGGCGGTGCCGTCGTGCAGGCCGCGCAGGCGCTCCAGCGGGGTGAACCGCCACTCCTCCTCACGGCCGTGCGGGACGGGGAAGTCCGCCACGTCGAAGGAGGGGGGCGCGCTCATGCGCGTGGCGACGGTCGACTCCGCGGCGACCGCGATCGAGCCCGCGGTGGTGGATCCCACGGGGATATTCTGGGCCTCAGCCATGGCTGTCGTAGTGCTCTCTTTCCTGAGGGGGACGTCTTGCTGTCGAGGGGGCGGGTCAGCCGACCGCGCCCTCCATCTGCAGCTCGATCAGCCGGTTGAGCTCCAGCGCGTACTCCATGGGGAGCTCCTTGGCGATGGGCTCGACGAAGCCGCGCACGATCATCGCCATGGCCTCGAACTCGCTCATGCCGCGGCTCATCAGGTAGAAGAGCTGGTCCTCGGAGACCTTGGAGACGGTCGCCTCGTGGCCCATGGACACGTCGTCCTCGCGGACGTCCACGTAGGGGTAGGTGTCCGAGCGGGAGATGGTGTCGACGAGCAGCGCGTCGCAGAGCACGTTCGACTTGGAGCCCGGGGCGCCCTCGCCGATCTCGATGAGACCGCGGTAGGAGGTGCGGCCACCGCCGCGCGCGACGGACTTCGAGACGATGTTGGACGACGTGTTCGGCGCCATGTGGACCATCTTGGCGCCCGCGTCCTGGTGCTGGCCCTCGCCGGCGAAGGCGATGGACAGGGTCTCGCCCTTGGCGTGCTCGCCCATCAGGTAGACGGCCGGGTACTTCATCGTCACCTTGGAGCCGATGTTGCCGTCGACCCACTCCATGGTCGCGCCCTCGTAGGCGACCGCGCGCTTGGTGACCAGGTTGTAGACGTTGTTCGACCAGTTCTGGATGGTCGTGTAGCGGCAGCGGGCGTTCTTCTTGACGATGATCTCGACGACCGCGGAGTGCAGCGAGTCCGACTTGTAGATCGGGGCGGTGCAGCCCTCGACGTAGTGCACGTAGGCACCCTCGTCGACGATGATCAGGGTCCGCTCGAACTGGCCCATGTTCTCCGTGTTGATACGGAAGTAGGCCTGGAGCGGGATCTCCACGTGGACGCCCGGCGGGACGTAGATGAAGGAGCCGCCCGACCACACGGCGGAGTTCAGCGACGCGAACTTGTTGTCGCCGACGGGGATGACCGTCCCGAAGTACTCCTTGAAGAGCTCCGGGTGCTCCTTCAGCGCGGTGTCGGTGTCGAGGAAGATGACGCCCTGCTCCTCCAGGTCCTCACGGATCTGGTGGTAGACGACCTCGGACTCGTACTGGGCGGCGACACCGGCGACGAGGCGCTGCTTCTCCGCCTCGGGGATGCCGAGCTTGTCGTAGGTGTTCTTGATGTCCTCGGGCAGGTCCTCCCAGGACTCCGCCTGCTTCTCCGTGGACCGCACGAAGTACTTGATGTTGTCGAAGTCGATGCCGGAGAGGTCGGAGCCCCAGTTCGGCATGGGCTTCTTCTCGAAAAGACGCAGGCCCTTGAGACGGAGCTTGGTCATCCACTCCGGCTCGCTCTTCTTGGCGGAGATGTCCCGGACGACGTCCTCGTCGATGCCGCGCTTGGCAGAGGCGCCGGCCGTGTCGGAGTCGGCCCAGCCGTACTCGTACTTGCCCAGGCCCTCCAGCTCGGGGTGGGCAGTCTCCGTGGGGAGAGTCATGCGGGGTTCCTCCCGGCCGTGCTTGCAGATGCGTTGTGGGAAATCTTGGGGATGAACGTCGTGCAGACGCCGTCGCCGTGCGCGATGGTGGCGAGCCGCTGTACGTGTGTACCGAGCAGCTCGGCGAAAAATTCCGTCTCCGCCTCGCACAGTTGCGGAAACTGCTCGGCGACGTGGGCGACCGGGCAGTGGTGCTGGCAGAGCTGCTCACCCTTCTGCGGGTGAGGCGCGCTGCGCGCCGTAGCAGCGTACCCGTCGACGCTCAGGGCCTTGGCCAGCGCTTCGGCCCGCTTCTCGGGCGGGACGCCCTCGACCGCGCGGCGGTAGGCGCCGGCCTGTGCGGCGATCCTGGCGCGAGCGAAAGCGGCGATCGCCTCGTCGCCGCCCTCGCGGTCGGCGATCCAGCGCAGGGCGTCCGCCGCGAGCGTGTCGTACGACTGGTCGAAGGCGTCCCTGCCGTAGTCCGTCAGGGCGAACACCTTGGCCGGCCGGCCGCGGGTCCGCGCGCCGTACACCCGCTGCTCGCGCGCCTCCACGACACCGTCGCCCGTGAGGGCGTCCAGGTGCCGGCGCACGGCCGCCTGGGTGAGGCCCAGCCGCTCGGCGAGCTCGGCGACGGTCGAGGGGCCGTGGTCCAGGATGGACCGCGCGACTCGGTTGCGGGTGGACCGCTCCCCGGTCGCCAGCTCCTCGTGAGGTGCCTCGCCGACGTTTTTCACAACGCCATTGTTGCGTAATTCCTCCGGACCGGGCAAGCCGCGTGTGCGCCGCACCACGGTGCCCTACGTCACTTAGGTGAACCTAATCTGACCTGCGGAAACGATCTCTGATCGATCAAACCGCTGGCATGCGGCAGCCGCATCGGGGACACTCCGGAACCATGCCCACACCCCCTCCGACCGGCCCTCTTGTCACCCGCGAGACGCTCCGGACGCAGCTCGGCGATCTCGGGGTACAGCCCGGCGAGACCCTCCTCGTGCACTCCTCGCTCAGCGCCCTCGGCTGGGTCAACGGCGGCGCCGTGGCGGTGGTGCGGGGACTGCTCGACGCGCTCGGTCCCGAGGGCACGCTGGTGGTCCCCACCCAGACCGGCGACCTGTCCGACCCGGCTCTGTGGAGCAATCCGCCCGTCCCCCCGCAATGGTGGGCGGCCATTCGCGCCACCATGCCCGCCTACGACCCGCGGACCACGCCCTCGCGCGGGGTCGGCGTCGTCCCGGAGACGGTGCGGACCTGGCCCGGCGCCCTGCGCAGCGCGCACCCGCAGACCTCGTTCGCGGCGCTCGGCCCGCGCGCGGCGGAGGTGCTCGACGGGCACGCGCCGGACTGCCGGCTCGGGGAGCGCAGCCCGCTGGCGAAACTGGAGGCGATGGGCGCCCGGGTGCTGCTGCTCGGCGCCGGCTACGCCTCCTGCACGAGCTTCCACCTGGCCGAGTACCGGATCCCGTCCCCGATCGTCGCCGTGGGCCGCCCGGGCCCGCAGGGCTGGGAGACCGTGACCGAGGTGTCGATCAGCTCGGACCGATTCGACGAGCTGGGCTACGACTTCGAACGGGACCGTCCCGTCGTGCGCGGCAAGGTCGGGGCCGCCGAGGCGCGGCTGTTCCCGGTGAAGGACGCGGTGGACTACGCCGGACGGTGGCTCGCGGTGCACCGGCCGCGCGAGGAGGAGTAGCCGTACCCCCCGGTCCGGGCCCCCGTGCGCCTACCTAGACTCTGGACCCATGCGAAGTGAGCCCGTGGTCCAGGTCCAGGCCCTGGTGAAGCGGTACGGCACGAAGACCGCGGTGGACGGGCTCGACCTGGTGGCCCGGGCGGGTGTGACCGCCGTGCTCGGCCCCAACGGGGCGGGCAAGACGACCACGGTCGAGACCTGCGAGGGGTACCGGAAGCCGGATTCCGGCACGGTGCGCGTCCTGGGCCTCGACCCGGTGCGACAGTCCGCCGACCTGCGGCCCCGCATCGGTGTGATGCTCCAGTCCGGCGGTGTCTACTCGGGCTCCCGGGCCGACGAGATGCTCCGCCACGTCGCCAGGCTGCACGCGCATCCGCTGGACGTGGACGCGCTGATCGAGCGGCTGGGGCTCGGCTCCTGCGGCCGTACGACGTACCGGCGGCTGTCCGGCGGGCAGCAGCAGCGGCTCGCCCTGGCCATGGCCGTGGTCGGGCGACCGGAACTGGTCTTCCTCGACGAGCCGACCGCCGGGCTCGACCCCCAGGCGCGCCACGCCACCTGGGACCTCGTCCGGGACCTGCGGGCGGACGGCGTCTCGGTGATCCTCACCACCCACTACATGGACGAGGCCGAGCAGCTCGCCGACGACGTGGCGATCATCGACGCCGGCCGGGTCATCGCCCACGGCTCCCCGGAGGAGCTGTGCCGGGGCGGCGCCGAGAACACGCTCCGCTTCACGGGCCGGCCCGGCCTCGACGTGGCCTCGCTGCTGAAGGCCCTGCCCGCCGACTGCTCGGCCGCCGAGCTGACGCCGGGTTCCTACCGGGTCGTCGGCAAGGTCGACCCGCAACTGCTCGCCACGGTCACCTCCTGGTGCGCCCAGCACGGCGTGATGCCGGAGCGGATCTCGGTGGAGCGCCACACCCTCGAGGACGTCTTCCTGGAGCTCACCGGCAAGGAGCTGCGTTCATGATGTCGGCTTGCACAGAGGTCGGCCGGGGGTCCGGGGGTCGCCCCCCGGGAAGGCACAGCCTGGAGCTCACCGGCAAGGAGCTGCGTTCATGACCGCCACCGGGATGTACACGCCGAGGCCCGGCGCGGCCCCGCTCCCCCGCATGATCGCGGCCCAGGCCGCGCTCGAGACGAAGATGCTGCTGCGCAACGGCGAGCAGCTGCTGCTGACCGTCGTCATCCCGGCCCTGCTCCTGGTGCTCTTCAGCACCGTGGACATCGTCGACACCGGCGCCGGTGAGGCGGTCGACTTCCTCGCGCCCGGCATCCTCGCGCTCGCGGTGATGTCGACGGCGTTCACCGGCCAGGCCATCGCCACCGGCTTCGAGCGCCGCTACGGCGTGCTGAAGCGGCTCGCGTCCTCGCCGCTGCCCCGCTGGGGCCTGATGACGGCGAAGACGCTGTCCGTGCTGGTCACCGAGATCCTCCAGGTGATCCTGCTGACGGTGATCGCCTTCGCCCTCGGCTGGTCGCCGCACGGCAACCCGGTCGCCGTCCTGCTGCTCCTGGTCCTCGGCACGGCGGCCTTCTCGGGCCTCGGCCTGCTGATGGCCGGGACGCTGAAGGCCGAGGCGACGCTGGCCGCGGCCAACCTGGTGTTCCTGCTGCTGCTCGTCGGCGGCGGGGTCGTCGTACCGCTGGACAAGTTCCCTGCCGGCGCGCAGGACGTGCTGGGCCTGCTGCCGATCGCGGCCCTGTCCGACGGGCTGCGGGACGTGCTCCAGCACGGCGCGTCGATGCCCTGGGGCGACCTCGGGATCCTGGCCGTCTGGGCGGTCGCGGGACTCGCGGCGGCCGGGAAGTTCTTCCGCTGGGAGTAGGGAAGGTGTCCTGTGACGGACCCTCGTGAAAGTGTGCACAAGCGGCGGCCTACGATGGTTCGCGTGCCAAACGTGACCCGCGCCGACGCCCAGGCCGCCCTGCGCAACCCGCTCGCCTTCATCGCCGAGCGCTGGACCCCGGAACCCCGGACGGTCCGGCGCGCGGCGCTCACCGCGCTCCTGATGTCGGTGATCATCGTCGTCACCGGTGGCGCGGTGCGGCTGACCGGCTCGGGCCTGGGCTGCCCGACCTGGCCCAAGTGCACCGACGACTCGCTCACCGCCACCAGCGAGATGGGCTTCCACGGCGCCATCGAGTTCGGCAACCGCATGCTGACGTACGTGCTGTGCGCCGCCGTCGGCTGGGCGATCATCGCCGCGCGCTCGCGGAAGCCGTACCGGCGGGGTCTGGTCCGGCTGGGCTGGGCGCAGTTCTGGATCGTGATGAGCAACGCGGTGCTCGGCGGCATCGTGGTGCTGGTCGGTCTCAACCCGTACACGGTCGCGGCGCACTTCGTGGCGACGTCCGCGCTCATCGCGGTGGCCACGGTGATGTGGCAGCGCACCCGGGAGGGTGACGCGGCACCGCGCCCGCTGGTCGGCAAGGCCGTGCGGCAGCTGGTCTGGTTCCTGACAGCGGCGGCCGTCCTGCTCATCCTGGTCGGCACGGTCGTCACCGGGGCGGGCCCGCACGCGGGCGACTCCAGCGAGGTCGAGCGGATGCCGGTCGACTGGGAGACGGTGAGCAAGCTGCACGCCGTGCTGGCGTGGATCGTGGTGACGCTGACGTTCGCCCTGTGGTTCGTCCTCAAGGCGGTCGACGCGCCCAGGAACCCGCTGAACCGCACCCGCGAGCTGTTCCTGATCCTGCTCGCGCAGGGCGTCATCGGCTACGTCCAGTACTTCACGGACCTGCCCGAGGTGCTGGTCGGCCTGCACATGCTCGGCTCGGCCGTGATGTGGATCTGGGTGCTGCGCGTGGTGCTGTCGCTGCGCGAGCGGCCTGAGGCCGCTGTGGACCTGCCCGGTCCCCCCGCCGAGGCCACCCTCACCAAGGCCTAGTCGAGCCCGTACACCCGGCGCGCGTTCCCCGACGCCAGCATGCCCGCCACCCGCTGCGCGTCGGCGAGTGACCAGGCGCCCTCGGCGACCCAGGTGCCGAGCACCCGGGCGAGGGCCTCGCGGAACAGGCGGGCGCCCACCACGTGCAGTTCGGGCAGGCCCTGGGCGCCGGTGGAGAAGAGGATCTTGCCGAAGGGGGCCAGCTCCAGGATCTCCGCGAGGACGGTCGCGGCCCGGGCACCCGTGCGGACGAGGGCAGCGCCGCAGTCGACGTGGACGTGCGGGAAGACCCCGGCGAGATGGGCGGCGTGCCGGTGGTACGGGTAGCCGTGCAGCAGGACCAGGTCCGTGCCGAGGCCGGCCGTGGCCCGCACGAAGTCCGTCAGCAGCACCGGGTCCGTGCGGTCGATCCGCAGCCCCGGCGCGCCCAGCCCCGCGTGCAGCTGGAGCGGCAGACCGGAGGCGACCGCGCTCCACAGCAGATGCCGCAGCAGCACCGGGTCGCTCAGCTCCCCGCCGACCCCGCGCCCGGCGAGCCAGCGGCCGGCCGCCCCGCGCACCTCCCCCGGCCCGGGCGGCTCCGGCGCGAGCGCGAGGCCGTGCCGTACGCCCGCGACCGAGGTGAAGGCGACGGCGTCGGCGGCGGCCGCGTGCACCGACTCGGCGAGGTTGGCGAGGAAGGACTCGACGGTTCCGGAGGTGTCGGCGACCTGCTCGGCGAGGAGTTCCAGGCGCACGATCTCGCGGGCCCGGGCGGCTCCGGCGGAGGCCAGCTCGCCGGGTTCCGTCAGATCACCGGGAAGGCCGGTGTCGACCAGGTACGTGGTGATGCCGCTGCCGCGCAGGAGCCGGCGGCCGGATTCCAGGACGCCCAGTTCCCGGCGTCGGGCCAGATAGCGGGCGGGCGTGCAGTGCGGTTCGAGCCCGAGCAGGGGTGGGCACCAGCGCCGCACGGCGAAGCCGGTCTGGGTGTCGAAGAGCGTGGTGCCGGGGGCGGGTGGGCCCTCGGTGCGGCTGAGGTGGGCCTCGAAGGTGCCGAGGCCCAGCTCCGTGCGGAGCACTCCGTGGCAGTACTGGTCCACCAGTGACGGCGTTTCGATCATCCGGGCCTCCCGGTGTGGACCCTGTTGTTCTCAAGGGTCCTAACGGGTGAACCGGGTGTGAGGTCGCGGTCCCGGGAGGGGCGCCTCTTCAGTTCGGCGGCCGCGGGCTGCGTGTGGTTGCTCGCGCAGTCCCCGCGCCCCCGAACGACAAAGGCCGGCCACTCAGCCGTTCTTCGGGCCGCCCACCTGGATGCCCGCCATCCGCGACCACTCATAGCGGCCCGTCTTCACCTTCGCGGCGAATTCGCCGTCGAAGGACTCGTGGATCGTGATGCCCGACTTCTCCACGGCCTGTACGGCGATCTCGTGGGAGGGGGCGACCAGGTCACCCCAGTTGCCGTCCTCGCCGACCAGGACGATGCGTGCGCCGCGCTCGCCGAGGTAGGCGACCTGGCCCTCGGCGCCGCCGTGGGCCTTGGAGAAGGAGGAGATCTGCTTGGCCAGCCGGGCCGCCTTGCGCTCGGCCTTGGGGTCAACCTGCTGCGTGTCTGCCATGGCCAGGATGCTACTCACGGGTAGATCAGGATGCGAGGGCAGGGGTCTGTGACGTACGTCGGTGCGTCAGCGCAGGAACGGGTCGACGGCGACCGCCACGAACAGCAGCGAGACATAGGTGATCGACCAGTGGAACAGGCGCATCTCCTTCAGCTTCGCGCCCGTCACCTCCGCCTTCGCGCGGTTCTGCAGGCCGTGCGCCTCCCAGAGCCAGAAGCCGCCCGCGAGCAGCGCGACCGAGGTGTAGAACCAGCCGGTGTAGCCGAGCGGGGTCAGCAGGAGGGAGACGGCGACCATGACCCAGCTGTAGATCACGATCTGCTTGGCGACCACCTTGTTGGAGGCGACCACCGGCAGCATGGGCACACCCACGCGCGCGTAGTCCTCCTTGACCTTCATGGACAGCGGCCAGTAGTGCGGCGGCGTCCAGAAGAACATGACCATGAAGAGGATGACCGGCGCCCACGACATCGAGTTCGTGACCGAGGACCAGCCGATCAGCACCG